>JALHOS010000187.1 GCA_022842905.1 Myxococcaceae bacterium
CGCAGCCTCGCCGCCGCCAGCAGCAGGGCGAGCCCACCCGGCTCGACGGCCCCGCAGCCGCAGCCAGTGGGCATCATCGCGCCCCCGCCGCCACCGCCCCCGCTCCCACCGGCCCCACCGTCGGCGCCGGTGCCGTTGGGGAGCGCGTCGAGCGTGAACAGGCACTCCACCCAGGCGGTCGGCGTGCGGCCGTCCGTGGCGCGGACGCGCACCCGGTACGTCTGGTCTTCTTCCAGCACGAGCCCCGTCAACGGCACGCGCGTCACGCTCATGCCCACCTGCAGGCTGGTGCTCGAGAACAGCGGCATCGCCGTCGTGGGGTTGTCGGCGAAGCGGAACAGCTGCACCTCGATGCTGACCGGATCCAGCTCGACGTCGTTGACGAAGCCAACCCGCACCTCGGTCGGCGCCTGGGAGAGCACTTCCCCCGTCGGAGCGCAGGCGGCGAAGGGCGGCGCCAGCGTGGGCAGCGTCGGCGCGCCGTTCGCGCGCACCGAGAACGGGTGCACCGCACTCGGCGCGCTGCCCGCATCGCGCGCGTCCTTCGCCCAGACCCGCGCGAAGTAGCTGCGGCCCCACTCCAGCGGAGTCGGGGTCACCCACATCGTCTCGCCGCTCGAGGCCGCGCTCACCCAGGGGCTCTGGACGGCCAGTGAGCCGAACGTCATGTCGGTGGCGACTTCGAAGCGCAGCTGCTGCGGCTCACCTTCGGGGTCCGCGCCGAGCGTGGCCGACAGCGTCGGCGTCGGTGTCATCGCCACCTCCATGGGCGCGGGCTTCACCAGCGTGGGCGCCGCCGGCGGATCGTTGATGCTGTCGACGAGGAACCACCAGGACTCTGTCCACGGGCTGTAGCCGTTGGCCTGCGTGCCGTCGAACGCGCGCACGCGCCAGTGCACGCGGGTGTTCTCGTTGAGCGGGTGCGACGGGTACGTCACCAGCGGGCGCGCCGCGCCGCCGTCCGCCGCCCAGCCGCCGGACACCCCTTGAACGAAGGCCGAGAGGGCTGGCGTGGTGCTGCTCCCGTACGTGAACTCGAACTCGTAGGTCAGCGTCTCGCGATCGTCGTCGCTGCCTTCCAGACAGCGCAGGTCCGGTCGCCGCGTGGGCACCGACACACCCGAGTCCGGGGAGACGAGCGTCGGCGCGCTCGGGGGGAGGTTCACGCCGGTGACGACCAGGATCACCGTGGCCGACCCGGTCAGGTCGCCGTCACTCACCGACGCGCGCAGCGAGTAGGGGCTTCCTCGCGCAGAGGTCTGCGTGGAGGTCCACGACACCACCTGGGTCCCCGCCGTCGGGTTGAGCGAGCCTGCGAGCAGCACCCCGCCGTCGGCGTCGGCCAACTCGAAGTCGCCGCGCTGGAGCACGCCGTCGGGGTCTGCGTACGTGAAGGTCACGGTCACGGCCTGGCCTTCAGCCAGCGTGTGGACGGCGGGCGGGACGGGCGCCGGCGCCGAGGCGATGGTCGCGCTGACGACGGGCCGCTCGTTCGCCCGCACCACCGACAAGACGTAGGGGCCGGCGGAGCCCTGGTTCTGGCCCGTCCAAGTCACGTCGCCGAGCGTCGTCACCGTGGCGCAGTAGCGCCCCGGCACGTCGACGAACGGGCTCGTCAGCGCGCTCGAGAAGCCCCCGGCCGAGTCGTCGTCTTCGGCGAGCAGCAGCGGGGCGACCCCTCCGTCCGCGAGCACGCCGCCGTCCACGAGGAAGCGCCCGCCGTCAGGCCGACCGCCGTCGAGGTCGCGCGCGGCGAACCACCAACCGACGACCGGATCGACCCAGGGGCTGTCCACCAGCCCGCCGTCCTCCAGGCTGAGCGTGCCCCGCGCCGTCAGCCGGTAGCGCACGCCGACAGCTCCTTCGAAACACACCCAGTCGGTGTCGCCTTGGTTGCGCGGCCCGATGCTCCCGACGAGGACGAGCCCGCCGTCCGAAGAAGCGAGGAGCCCCGCATCCACCGACGCGCCGGCGGCGAACGGCCCGTCGTTGGGCTCCGAAGGGTCCACTGCGGCGGCGGGCAGCGGGACCGGCTGGGGCAGCAGCGGCGCGGTGTTCGCGGCCACCGACAGCCCCGGCCGCACGACGTCGGCCAGCCGGTAGTTTGGATCGTGCAGGACCAGGCGCGTCGCGCCGGGCACGAGGCCGCGGAAGCTGAACTCCCCGGCGACGCCGGCCGTCTTCGTCACGTCGTTGTGGTGGACGCGGCGGTCCGCCATGAGCTCCGCGCGGGCCTCGAGCCCGCCGACCACGCTCGCGCCATCGTTGGCGAGCCCGTCGAAGCCGCCGTTGAGCTCGAGCGCCAGCTCCAACCCCGTCAGCACCTCGCCGCCGTCCAAGGTGAAGACGTCGGCCTCCGCGGGCACGTAACCGTTCCCCAGCGGCGCGCTGACGTCGTACCAGCGGTCGCCCCAGTTGCCGGCGAGCCCGTGGGGCATGCGTGCGTCGAGCGTGTACTGCCCCGCGGGGACGTCGAACGAGAAGAGGCCGCCGTCGCGACTGGTCGTCACGCGGCCGCCCGGCGGTCCGAACGAGAAGCCCTTGGCGACCCGCGCCCAGAGCCGAACTTCGAGCCCGTCGAGCCCCGCGTCCTGCGACGAGACGCGGCCCTCGAGCGTCGCGGCGGCGGCTCCGTTCGCCACCACGATCCACGTCACGGCCAGCAGGCGCAGCATGGGCCGCACTTTACGGGGAGCCTCGGGCCCGCGGCCACTCATGGAATGAAGGTCACCTGCGTGGTGAGGGGAGACAACCCCGCCACCGTGGCAGTCACGGTCTTCAGCTCCGCGACCGAGCTGCGCAGCGTCGTCGAGAACACGCCCGCGCCGTCGGTCATGCCGCTGCTCGAGCCCAGCGTGTTCCCAGTGCCGCTGACGGCGAGCGAGACCGCCTGCGCGCCGAGCGGGTTGCCGCCGACGTCCTTCACCGTCACGGTCACCGTCGTCGTCGCCACGTTGTCAGCCTGGACGTTGACCGGCGATGCCGCCACCGAAGACGTGCCTTGAGCCGGAGGACCGGCGACGACGTCGAACTGCATGCTCTCGACGGCGCCGCCGTTCTGCAGTTCGGCGCGCAGCGCGTAGCCGGTCTGCACCCGGTTGATGAGGAGGCCCGCAAACGTCACGCCGCCGTCGCGGCTGAGCTGAGTGACGTCCCCTCCGAGCGAGCCGCCGCTGCTGCGCACGAGCCGAAGGGTGACGGACAGGGGCGGATCCACCGCGGCGTTCCCGTACATGTCGAACGTGCGCAGCGACACCGGCGGGGTGATGGGCTGGCCCGCCTGCGTCCGCGTGGGCTGCTGGACGAAGCGCACGGCCGCCGCTGGGCCCGCGCGGAACGACACCGTGGGCTTGTCGTTGAGCTCCACCCCCTTTCCTTCGAGGCTGGCCGACACGGTGACCGTCTTTCCTTCAGCGACGGTGCTGTGGAGCCGCACCTCGGCGCGGCCGTCGCGCTGCGTGCGAAAGCCCGGCAGCTCGGAGTTCCCGGTGCCCGAGCTGGAGAAGCTCACGTCGACGCCTTGCACGGGGTTGCCCTTTGCGTCGCGGACGGTGACGCCGACGACGACGGCGTCCACCCCGTCAGCCACCCCGCTGGCGCGATCGACGGTCACCGAGGACCGCAGTGGATCGACCGCGACCGAGCCGCCACCACACGCCAGGGCGCACACCATTCCGCCGCTCAGGCCAACGACACGCCACGCGCTCACGCTCACACCTCTTCGCCAAGGAGTTTGGACGACCAAAGGGCGGGCTTCGTAGCAGCTCCCGGAGCGCCGTCACCGCTTGCCGGCGGGGCGCAGCACCAGAGGTACTTCCACGCGCTGGGGGCTGCCGAGCGCCGGCAGGTCCAGCCCCTTCGCGGTGCGCACCAAGCAGTCGGTGGCGGCCTTCGACATGGCGGCGCCCGCGACCTGTGCCGACAGCACCCGGCCCTTGGCGTTGATGTTGAGCGCCAGCACGAGCTCACCCGCGGCGTCGGGCGTCGCCTTGAGCCACTGCTCGTAGCAGGCGCGCAGCTTGGGCGTGTGACCACGCAGCGCCACCGACAGCCGCTGCAGCGCTTCGGGGCTGGGGGGCGGCTCGGCGCCCTCGTCCGCGAGCGTCACCGGCGTCGGCGCGCCGGCCAGGGCGTTGAGCTCGAGCTCCACCGCGCGGCCGCCCGGCGGCGTCAGCGTCAGCCGGTGTTTGCCCGCCGTCACCGCCCACAGGGAAGGCACCGGGGACAAGGCCTCTCCGTCGATCGCCACGCTCGCCCCCGCGGTCAGCCCCTGCAGATCGAGCCAGGCAAACGGCGGCGCGGGCCAACGCGCGGGCGCCGCGGCTTCGGGCTGCCCTTCCACGAGTGGGCGCGGCTCACCGTCGGCCCAGCGCGCGCGCACCGGGGCGATCAGCTCGTGGGTGGCGCCGCTGTGGACGTCGACGAAGCGCGCGCGGCCGGAGAGCACGTCGACGGTGGTCTGCCCCGCGGCGCGCCGCACGACGAGCGACGAGTCGACCGCTTCCACGCGGCGCGGGCCGGCCAGCACACCGAACAGGTCCGCCGACACCTGCGCGTCGAGCGTTCCCACGCCCAGCGCGATCGGCGCGTCGAGCGTCGCCGTGCCCGAAAGGGAGAGGCGCGGGCTCACCTCGGTCGCCGGCGCGAGCAGCACCCGCTGCGCCGTCAGCGTCGTGCCCGCCCGAAGCTCGGCCTGAGGCTTCAACTCGTTCCAGGTCGCCTCGCCGATGCGCCAGCGCGCTTCGGTCGCCGCGAGGACGGTGAGCGTCGGCAGCGGGCGGAACTTCGCCGGCGCGGCCACGGTCGGGAGCAACGTGTCGGGCCCCGGCGCGGGCGTCGGCCAGATCGCGATCGCGAGGGCCACCACCGCCGCCGCGGGCACCAGCCAGGTCAGCGGCTGCCACCACGGCGCCTGCGCCGTGTCCGCCAGCCGCTCCAGCACCCGCGCTTCGACCCGGCGGAAGCCGTGGTCCGACAACGTGTACGGCGTCAGCCCGGCGAGCAACGCCCGGCGCGCCTTCGCCCGTCGCACCGCCTGACGGCACACCTCGCAGCTCGCCAGGTGTGGAGGCGCGTCGACGGCCTGCGCGGCCACTTCGATCTGCTCGGGGTCCAGGTGGCTCATCGCCCCGCCTCCCCGTCGGTGAAGTACTCGGCGAGCGCGGGGTCGTCCTTGGCCAGCGCCTCGAGCTCCCGCCGCGCGTAGAACAGCCTCGTCCGCACCGTCAGAATGTTGGTGTCGAGCACCTCGGCGATGTGCGCCGCCTCGAGGCCTTGGAGATCGTGCATGACCAGCACCGTCCGCTTCTTGGGCGCAAGCTGCTGGAGCAGCGCCTCCACCCGCGCCTGCCGCTCCGCAGACAAGCTGACGTCGGTAGGAGACGGGCCCGGCGCTTCGACCTCGGGCACGTCCTCCACGATGTCGAGGCGCGCCCGCGCGTGTTTGCGCCGCGCCTTCATGGCCACGTGCACCGCCACGCGGTACAGCCAGGTCGAAAACGCCGACTTGCCTTCGAAGCGCCGCAGGCTGCGAAACACCTCGACGAACACGTCTTGCAACACGTCTTCGACCTCGTCCTTCGGCACCAGGAAACAGAGCTGCCGGGCGACCTGTCGGTGGTGCTGGGCGTAGAGCTCGCGAAAAGCGCTGAGATCACCGGCCTTTGCGCGCTCAATCAGGGGCTGGCGCGGGGACACCTCGGACATTGGCGGAGCGTGTAGTGGCAGCAGCGCAGCGGTGTAAAGCGACGACGTCACTCCCCTTCGTGCCGGCCAAAGGGACGCCGATTCACAGCGCGAACGCGGGCGCACACCGAGTGCGTTAGTTCGGCGGCACGGTGGCGCTCAGAGGCGTCGCGTTGGTGTTGCCGGCTCCATCAGTGACGCCGGATGCCGCGACGGCGACGCTCGTCATCGGGCCTGCGCCGGGGACCGTGGCGACGTGGAGCCGCGCCGAGGCGTCCCACAGGAAGCTCACGGTCTGCGCCGCGCCGCCGGTGGGCGTCACCTGCGCGGTGATGCTCCCACCTTCGGCCTGAGCGCCCTTGTTCGGATCCATGAAGGGGTCCCGCAGGCGCACCCCAGCGACGACCACGCCGCCGTCCCTCACCGTGGGGTTGGGCGGAAACAGCGCGACCAAGCCGAGCTTCCCGCCGCCCAGAGACTGCGCCTCGAGGCGCACGACGGCCGAAGACGCCGCCACGTCGAACGCCGCGCTGGGCAGTTCGAACGCGCGCTCGGCACCCTGGACCGACGCGGTGCCCTTCGCGACGAGCCAGTAGCGACCCACGGGCGTCGTCGGCAACGTCTCCCATTCGGCGACCCAGAGGTGATCGCGCCCGCCCGCGTCCGGCGCTTCCCGAAAGGTCGGCGCCGGCACGTAGCGCAGCACGACCTCCAGCCCGAGCCCCGCGGTGCGCACCGGCGACGCAGGCACCGGCGCGAAGCCGCCACCTTCTTGTCGCTCGAGCCACACCTGCGGCGTGCCGAGCGCTGGGTCGCCGCCGTGGAAGCGGAACCGCGCCGTCTCGAGACGCGCCAGCGGCCCCACCGCTCCTTCTTCTCGCGGCTCGACGGCGCTGGGCACCGCGGCGCGGCGACTCGTCACCTCGACGCGGGCAGGCTCGACGAGCGGAGGCGGCTTCTGGCCGAGCTTGTCCACCGCCTCGCCGATGACCTTCACCACGAACTCGCCGAAGCGGTAGCCCCACGGCGAGACGTACGGCTCGTAGCCCAGGCGCAGGTAGTCCGGCCGCTCGAGGATGTAGCCCGCGTGGTCCTGCGCGTAGCCGACGACGACGCGGTGGGTGACGCCCTCGACGCGCGAGAGCTGTTCCTTGGCGCGCTCGGCGATGGCGGTGGTCGGCTCTCCGGGCATGGACGCGAACAGGAAGCCGCCGATGCGCCCGACGACCACGTCGGTGACGTTGTACGCGCGCCGCTTGAGCGGCAGGCAGACGAGATCCTTCGGAGCGATCTCCTTGGGGGGCGCGCAGCCTTCGGCGCCCAGCCCGCAGCCGATGCCACCGAACTCGGGGAACTCGCCGCGCGCGTAGCCCAGCGACTCCCTCGTCGTCAGCGGCGTCACTTCGTACCACTGCACCGTCGCCGCGGTCGGCGCGGGGCCGGGCTTCGCGTCGGCGAAGGCCTGGGCGATGCCGGGCGCTGCCATGCGACCCAGCCGCTCCATGGCCTGGAACTCCGTGTGGCCGCGCGCTCCGGTCGACGGCGAGACGTCTCCCGCGGCGCCCTGCAGATAGAGCAGCGGCACGCCCACCGCGTCCGACGCCCACGTCTCCATGGCCCCCGGCGCGTCGGTGGAGAACAGCGAGTTGTCGTCGTCGAGAATCGTCCCGTGCATGGCGTAGTGCAGGAAGCCGGCGAGCGGCCGCGTGGGTGAGCCACTCCCGTCGACCGCGTCGAAGCGCACGACGGTCAGCGTGCGATCCTGGTAGCCGGGGCCGTAGAGATCGTCGTTCTCGCAGCGGCGGTCGTTGTTGAAGCGGAAGTCGGCGACCGCATGCACGCCCATGCTCGCGGAGACCATGCCGTCGAGCGCGGCCTTCGCGGCGAGCGCCATGCTGCGCCCCAGCCGCGCTTCGGCTTCAGCGTCGTAGGTGTCCAGCGAGCTGGCCGTGGGGTCGAACTGGCTGACCCCGTCCACGGGGGCGGGCGGAAAGAACCGCGCGGGCCCGGCGTGGGTGTGCGTGGCCTCGACGAGCAGCGGCGCGTCGGAGCCCAGCTCGCGCAAGGTCCACTGCGCGCGCCAGCGGAGGCTCGGGGTCGTCAGCGCGGTGTCGATGCGCACGACGACGAAGGTGGTGACGCCGTTGCTCACGGCGATGGCGCGAGCGGTGGGGAGCGTCTGCAGGCCACGGGTGGCGGGAAAAGTCTGGGCCCAGGCGGACCCCGGCTCTCCGGGTGCGTTCAGCAGCGGGCCGCGCGAGTAGCCCCCCATGGGCAGGCCGACGGGCGCGTCCAACGGCAGCGTGGCGACGCCGACCCGCAACGGTCCAGGTGAAGGATCGGCAGGCTTCACCGGTCCGCAGCCGCCCAGCAGTGCAACGGCCAGCACGGCCCGCGCCCAGCAACTCACGGCGCTGGCTCCCAGCTGAGCAGCTTCCCGTACGCCTCGAGCAGCGTCGGCACCGCGGAGGGCCCCAGCGAGTTGGTCTCTTCGTAGTGATCGCCGTCGGCCTCATCGAGGTACGGCCGCGAGGGGTGCAGCACGTAGTTCCACGGCGGCACGAGGTAGCCGACGTGATCGTTCGCGAGCCCCACGACCACCGGCAGCTCTCCGCCGAGCTGCTGCTTCAAGTACGGCCCCGCCGGCGCTTGGCTCAGGTTGGGCGGGTTGCGGTTGTCGGCCTTCACCTGCGGGTTTCCGAACGCGTACGAGGTGTCGTAGCCGACGGCCAACTCGGGGAAGAGCTCCCCCGGCGCCGCCACGAAGCGCAGCGGGCCCACCTGCACCTTGGCGACCTCGGACAGCACCTTGGGGAAGTTGGTCTCGCTGATCGCCTTCTTGTCGTCGAACGGCGCGCAGCTGCCCTGGTCACACGACAGGTACACGCGGCGTTTGAACAAGCTCGCTTGCTGGGCGATCTGGAAGATCTGGTTCTCGACGCGGATCAGCAGCGACTGCGAGCCAAACGCGAGCGGCGGCGCCGGCAGCTCGGTCGCCTGGGCGAGCACGTCGAGCGCGGAGATCGCGAGGAGATCGCCGACCGCCTTCATCTTGGCGATCGTCCGCTGACCGGTGACCGCGCCGTCGACGTCGGGCACCGCGACGCCCAGGCTGGTCATGAGCCCGCCGACGGCACCTTCGAGAAACACCGTCGTCCCGCCGAGCCCCGCGCGCAGCTGCTGGCCGGCCTTGTTGAAGACGCCCTTCTCCACGCCTTCGCGCAGCGACCACGGGTAGTCCGAGCTGAGCGTGTTGTTCGTGTCCGCGAGCGCTTCGGGGTGGTTGCCCCAGGACACGAGCGAGCCGATGGCGGTCTTGCCGTCCTTCTCGGTGAACTTGAGCACCGTGAGCGTGTCGTCGATGACGTAGGGATCTCGGCTGTCGCGAATGAGCTGGTTCATCTTCTCGCCCAGCCGCGTCTGCCCCGCGAAGAGCCGCGCCGGTCTTGCCGACGTGAACGCGTCCGCCGCCGCCTGCGCGGTGCCTTCAATCAACACGTCGCGCAGCCAGTCGTCGTCGACGCCGCGCACCTCGGGAATGCTGCCGGACGACGGGCCCCACTGGCCTTCGGTGTCGACGCCGTGGTGCGTGTGCGTGGACGAGACGAGCAGGTAGTCGAGCCCTGGCGCCGGCAGCTTCTTGGCCACCGCGGCGCGGATCCGCTCCACGTCGTCGCGGAAGAGCCCCACGACGTCGACCGAGCACAGGCCGACGCTCACGTCGCCGTTGAGGAACACCACGCAGCGCGAGAGCAGATCGTCGTGCACGTTCGCCAGGGGAATGTTGAGGCCGTAGCCCGCGAGCCAGAAGCCCTGAAAGACGCCGTCCCCCTCGCTGCCGTCGGCGTCCGGGCCGACGTAGCCTGCGGCGCCGGGGCACTTCTGATCTCGCCCGCAGTCGAAGAAGAAGTCGCCGCGGCAGCCAACGCCCTTGGTGCAGCTGGTGATGCGACCGGCGGAGATCTTCCCGCAGCGCTTCTGGCCGTCGGTCCCGACCACCGCCATCTCGTGGCAGGCGGGGGTGCCGACCCGGTCCAGCGCGTCGGGCTTGGGCAGCTCGTAGCCTTTGGGCGTGAGGGTGGCCGAGCCGACGCCGATCTTCAGGTTCTTGTCCGAGCCCTTCTTGCAGCCTTCGGCCCCGGGGCAGAAGCGTTCCGGCGGCGTGCCTGTGCCCGGGCCCTTGTCCGGCGGCTCACACGCCATCACCACCACGGCCACCACCGCCCACGCTGCTCGGCTCATGTCGTTCGGCTCCCGCTGCGCAAAAAGTCGGGGCCTTGTAGGGGCTCTGCTCCGCCGCGCGCAAGGGACGGGTCAGCAGGTCTGCCCCAGCTGCCGCCAGCGACGCCGAGCGTCGGCTTGCAGTCGGTCGAGATCCGCGCCTTCGGCCTGCGCCCGCGCCCACTCGTCGGGGAAGGACGTGCCCATGACCGACGGATCGTCGCTGCCGAGCACGGCGTGCACGTGGTGGCGCTGGAGCGCAACCAGCGGGTGCTGGCCGTGGTGCGCCTCTCGAAGCGCGCTCAGCCGAGACGGAATGAGCAGCGCGTTGGAGTGCGGACACACTTCCAGCGTGACGCCGCGCTGAGCGAGCGCGTCGAGCACGGGCCTCGACTCGACCGACGCGACGCCGTGGCCAATGGCCTGCACGCCGAAGGACAGCGCGCGCTCGACGGACGCGGCGCCCTCGAACTCGCCCGCGTGCAGCGTCAGGTCCGGCAGCACGCCACGCAGCCGCTCGATGAGCGCCATGATGTCCTCGGGGTACGGCTCCGGCGAAGCACCAGGGACGATGCCGAGCAGGTCCTGCCCAGACAGGCGCGCGGCCTGCTCACGGACGACGGGCTCGAGCGAAAGGAAGTGTCCTCGACTGTCGACGTTCCGAGTCCAGCCCAGCCGCACGAGCATGGGCTTGCCGGACGCAGTCGCTGCTGCGTCGCGCGCTGCCAGCACCGCGTCCAGCGCCTGAGCCGCCAGCGCGGCGAAGTCGGCTTCGGGCACGTCGGACAGCCGGCGGCCCTGGGCCGACAGGACCGTGCGCGCCATGGAGTACAGGCTGATCCGCAGCTCGAACCCGTCCGTCTCCGCCGCCGCTTCGTCGAAGGCCGCCCGCGCGAGCAGCCCGACGGCGCGCACGCTGACGTAGGCCTTGCGGGCCAGGCTGATCGCCGCCACGAAGCCCGCGGGGTCGTCCGAAGGCCCGGCCACGGTCATCGCCCGCGCCACCTCAGCCTCAGCTCGGTACCGCCGCTCCTGCGCGTCGTAGAAGAGCGGGTCCGTCAGGCCGAGCTCGCGCGCCACGCGCAGGAGCGCCTTCGCGCTGTGGGACCCTTCGAGGTGGCGATGGAGATCGAGCCGCACCCGCTCGCGCTTACCAGCCCAGCGACGATTTTCGACCCCAACCACGCGCCCGCGCTCGGCCAACTCGCTGATCGCGCAGACAACGCAGAAATTGCGGCTTGATGCAAGGCAAGCCATTGAAAACACAGACAACTCGCTCTTCTCACTCTGCGAGAATCCGATCACTCGGGCGGTCCCACTCAGCAACTCCAGCAACGAGGCAGCTCATGGCGATTGGAACGGTTGAGAAGACGCGGACTGGGCTGGTGCCCGCGCTGGTGCGGCCGACGGGTGAGCGCACGGTGTCGGTGGCGGAGCTGGCGCTGCGGAACGACGGCTTCGAGTCGACGGCGCAGGCGGCGGAGGCGGCGGAGGCGGCCGAAGGCCAGAAGGCGCAGGCGCTCGAGGCGGTGGCTCAAGGCACGGGCACGGCGGTGGCGCCGGAGGTTTCGGCGACGGAGCTCAACCAGGCCAAGAAGATCCTCGAGGAGTTGGCGGCCAAGCCCGCGCGCGACGCGGCGATCAAGCAGAGCAAGCAGCGCTTCGCGGACCTGCTGCCCAAGCCGGACAACTACATTCCCGCGGGGCTGCCGCAGGCCAAGGCGCGGGTGGAAGAGGCGATCGCCGAGACGGTGCAGCCGACGCCGGTCGAGTCCACCGAGCCGACCAGCCCGGCGCTCGAGGCGACGGCGCAGCCGACCAACCCCATCGTCGTCGAGACAGTGCAGCCCCAGCCGCAGCCAACGTCCGTCGAAGCCACGCCCACGACGGAGCCCTCGCGCTCCCTCGAAGGCGTGCCGGAGACGACGGACCGCACCGAGCGAATCGTGACGACGGAGCTTCAGGAGGTCGTCGAGCCGAAGCCTCCGACGCCGATGGAGCTGGCGCAGGCGTACCTCGACGGCACGCTCGACGGCCCGAAGGTCGGCGAGGTCGACAAGTTCGCGCGCAACCAGACCTGCCGCTACGGCAAGGACAACCCGAACAACCTGTCCAACGCCGACCACATCACCTTGGCCATCTACGACGTCTTCAAGCAGAACGAAGAGACGGGCGTGGGCCACGCGAGCCGGCCCGGCGGCATGAGCTTCGCCGCGCTCAAGGAGGCCCTGGAGGAGCGCTACGGCATCACCTGTGAGCTGACGTACGTGACGTCGAAGGAAGGCGACCGGCTGCAGGCGCTGAAGTTCCCCGGCGGGCAGGTGTTCTGCGACGGCGCCGGTGACGGACAGGCCGACCTGGGCGACTACGACTTCAACGCGGCGATCGCCGACATCAAGACGCGCACGGGCATGACGCGGGAGTCCTTCCGTGAAGCGTTCAAGAAGACGTCGATCGAAGAGGACCTGGCCAACCGCCCCGGCGCGCCGAAGCCCGCTGGACCGCCGGCGTGGCTGCGCGAGCTGATGAAGGAGCGGCTGCGCCAGCAGAACAACCGCGGCAATCGGCCGGACGCCGTGGCGCAGGACATTCTCAATCAGCGCGTCTTCCAGGAGAACCTCAAGGCGTCGGCGCGGGCCAGCAGCCGCGCGTACTTCGACGCGGGGCTCAAGCAGGCGGTCTCGCTCTTCCAGCGCGCGCATGAGCTGGCAGGCGCGCCGCCCAAGGAAGGCAAATGAACCAGGGGGAGGTCGAGGCACAGTTCAACGTGTTCCTGGACCTCCTCGAGCAGGAGGAAGCGCTGCACGCTGAGCTGAGCACGCTGAAGCTGTCCGGCGTGTCCCTCGCCGAGGCCCGTGAGGCCATGGTGCGGCAGAAGCAGCTCTTCGCGCAGATCGAGTCGCTGCGCCGAGGGAAGATCCTCCCGCTCTTGTCGAAGGTCGCCGACTTCATCGAAGCCAAGCAGGCTCGGCCGCACGCTGTGGCGGCGCCGAGGCGAGCGCTCGCTACCAGCCAACACGGCGCGCTCCAGCTGCCCCGCCGCACGCCGGCGACCGGGCAGCTCCCGGCGTTGCAGGTCAGCGGCACGGACAAGGTCCCGGCGCTCCGCCAGAGCGCGACCGGGCAGCAGCCTGCACTCAAGGTCCAGGGCAGGATGGCGCGCACGAGTCAGCAGCCGGCGCTGCAGGTCCCTTCACGGACGGGCTCGACGAGCCAGCAGCCGGCGCTGAACACTCCGCGGACGGGCAGCACGAGCCACCAGCCGCCGCTGAGCACTCCGCGCACCGGCAGCACGAGTCAGCAGCCGGCGTTGAACGTCCAGCGCACGGGCAGCACGAGCCAGCAGCCGGCGCGGAGCATTCCGCGCATGAGCAGCACGAGTCAGCAGCCGGCGTTGAACATTCCGCGCACGGGCAGCACGAGTCAGCAGCCGGCGTTGAACATTCCGCGCACGGGCAGCACGAGTCAGCAGCCGGCGTTGAACGTCCAGCGCACGGGCAGCACGAGTCAGCAGCCGGCGTTGAACGTTCCGCGCACGGGCAGCACCAGCCAGCAACCCGCGCTCAAGCTGCCGCGCACGGGCAGCACGAGTCAGCAGCCGGCGTTGAGCATTCCGCGCACGGGCAGCACGAGTCAGCAGCCGGCGTTGAGCATTCCGCGCACGGGCAGCACGAGTCAGCAGCCGGCGTTGAACATTCCGCGCACGGGCAGCACCAGCCAGCAGCCGGCGCTCAACCTTCCGCGCACGGGCAGCACGAGTCAGCAGCCGGCGCTCAACCTTCCGCGCACGGGCAGCACGAGTCAGCAGCCGGCGCTACAGGTCCCGCCTCGCACGGGCAGCACCAGCCAGCAGCC
>JALHOS010000188.1 GCA_022842905.1 Myxococcaceae bacterium
CGGCGGCGCAGCCACGCTCGAGCTCGCCGCCGGCCAGCGCCGCCCGCGCGAGCGCGGCCCGGTAGCGGACGTTGGACGGGTCGCCCCGCACCGCCGCCGCCAGCGCTTCGACGGCCGGCGCGAGCTCGCCCACGTCGAAGAGCGCCCCGCCCAAGAGCGCCAGGTGCACGGGGGCGTTGGGGAACAGCAGCGCCTGGGCCCTCGCCTGGCGCAGCACCCGCGGCTCGTTGAGCTGGAGCCGACCGACGAGGCGCTCGAGCAGCGGGCCGTACTCCGGCACTTCGTCGGACCACGTCAGCACCAGCTGCACCACCGACATGCCTCGGGGCAAGAAGTACGCGACCAAGCGCGTCGCGCCGCCGAGCATGTCGATGCGCGCCCGCACCTTGAGGCAGTCGCGGTCGGCGAGCTTGGCCACCTCCGGCGGCTCGGCGTGCACGTCGAGCACGTCGTCGCCCAGCTTGCGGGGGTGCAGCGTCTCGTCGACGAAGCGCCGGGCGACCGCCGCCACGTCGGCGCCTTCCGGCATGTCCACCGACTCCGCCGCCACGCTGGCGCGGCCCACGCCCGACAGGCCGTTGTAGTAGGCGAGCGCGCCGAGCGGGTCCGCGCCTCGCACCCAGCCGCGGGGCACCGACAGCTCGACGCCGTACACGTCGTCGCGCACGCGCACGAGCCCGGGGAACGGGGCGCTGTCCCAGGCCCAGGGCCCGGCCACCAGGACGAGCACCAGCGCCGCCGAGGGCACCAGCCGCAGCGCGGCCTTCCACCACGCTCGGCTCGGCGCGGTGAGGAGCGCGGGCGTGAGGAACGCTCCGGCGAGCATGCCGGCGACCAGCCCGCCCCCGTGCGCCCAGTTGTCCACGCCCGGGGAGCGCAGGCCGATCAACAAGAAGCCGAGCACCGTGGGGATCGCCGCGTCGCCCAGAATGCTGCGGTACCGGCTGGACAGGGCGGCGCGGTACTTGAGGCCGAAGGCGACGATGCCGCCCAAACACCCGAACACCATGCCCGAGGCGCCGACGGTGATGGCGTCGTTCCACACGAGCGACGCCGCCATGGTCGCCACGCCCGCGAAGACGAGCACGAAGACGTACTCGAAGAGGCGGTACGTGTTCTCGAGCACGCCCCCCGCGTTGAAGAGCACGAACATGTTGAGGCCCAGGTGCACCGCGTCGCGGTGCAGGAAGTTGGCGGTGAACAGGCGCCAGAGCTGGCCGAGGTCCACCACCAACGGCCCCACCTTCGCGCCCGCGCGCACCATGTCGTCGACGTCGAGCTCGAGGCCCCGCGCGGTCAGCAGGTACACCGCCACGTTCAGCACGATCAGCGCCGACGTGAAGTACGGGAAGCGTTTGATCGCGAACGCGCGCGTGAAGTGCGCTCGCCGCGCGTCGAACAGGCGGTAGACGTCGAGCTCACAGGCCGGCACGAAGCGATCGCCGGTCAACGCAGCGAAACGTACGAGGCTCTGGGGGGAGATCTCACCTCGCCGCACCCGCGCCTCCAGCTCGGACCAGTCGACTTGTTCGTCGCCGGCGTCGGTCCGCAATGTGGCGGTCTCGGCCATGGAATGCTGGGCCCGAGCATACAGTGGTGGTAGAACGCTGCCTGCGTGCTGAAGCTGATCATCGAAGATGACGAGGGCCGCAAGACTGTCGTCCCGTTCGTTCGGGACGAGATCACGATCGGTCGGCAGGAAGGCAACACGATCCGCCTGACCGAACGGAACGTGTCTCGCCGCCACGCGCGGCTCATGCGCCAGAACGGGCACGTCGTCATCGAGGACCTGGGCAGCTACAACGGCATCAAGGTCAACGGCGATCGCATCAAGGGGCAGGTCCCGCTGGGCGAAGGCGATCTGGTGCAGATCGGCGACTACGATCTGGCCGTTCAGGCCGAGACGCTCGAGAGCGCCAACCCGACCGTGCCACTGGCGACCGCGGCGCAGCGCCCGTCGGGACCGCAGCGCAGCGTGTCCCGGCCGGACATGGCGGCGACGGTGCCCGCCATGCCGACCGCGGAGCCGCCGTCGGCCGCCGAAGAAGACGTGCAGGAAGCGCCCACCGCGGCGAACGAAGCCGACACCGATCTCCCGCCGCTCGCGCGGCACCAGTCCACGGCCGTGATCCGCATGGATCAGGTCATGGAGAAGTCGCGCTCCGTCGTCGAGCTCGACGCGACCGAAGCGCCCAAGCTGGTGGTGATGAACACCGACTTCGCCGGCAAGGAGTTCGTCTGCGGGCGATCCGAGGTCCGCGTCGGCCGCACCGACGACAACGACGTGGCGATCGACCACCGGTCGCTCTCGCGCACCCACTGCAAGGTCGTCCGCGAGGACAACGGCGAGTGGCGCGTCATCGACATGCAGTCGGCCAACGGGCTGCTCGTCAACGGCGAGCCGTACGCGCAGGTGACGCTGCGCAGCGGCGACGTGATCGAGCTGGGCCACGTGAAGATCAAGTTCCTGGGGCCCGGTGAAGAATACCGCCCCACGACCGGACGGCCCGCGACGGCCGACACCATGGAGACGGACCGGCCGGTGGCGTCGAGCAAGGCGCCAGTGGTCGCGGTGCTGATCGCCGCGCTCGTCGTCGTGGGTGGCCTGGGCGGTTACCTGGTGTGGAAGCAGGGGCAGGGCACTGACGCGCCGCGGGGAACCACGCCGCCGCGAACGCCCACGCCGACGCCGACGCCTACCGTGACTCCCGAAGTGCCGGCGCAGAACCCGACGGCGGTGGCGCCTCCGGACACGCCGCCCCCCGGGCCGTCGGCCGAACAGCAGATCGCCGAAGCCGAGGCCGCCATTCACGCGCTCGACTGGCTCAAGGCCGAGTCGATTCTCACCAACACCCGCATCGGCGACGCGCTGCACCCCAAGGCCAAGCAGCTGCTGGCGGCGATGAGCACCGAGCGCGGGTACAAGCTGGCGATCGAACAGGCCCAGGCGGCGCTGACCGCGGGCGACCACGTGAAGGCCGCGGAGCAGCTGTCGAGCGCGCAGGACACGCGGCTGCTCAAGGACGTCTGGGCTCGCCTCGACGCCGAGCGGGCGGCGCTGTTCCGCAAGTCGCTGGACGCCGCGCAGAAGGCCCCCGCTCCTACGCCGACGCCGGCCGCGGGGACGCCGTCCGAAGGCGTGTCCGAGGCCGCCCGCCCGCTGCTCGACGACGCGCGGGCGCTGAGCAAAGAAGGCAACTACCGCGGCGCCCTCTTCAAGCTGCTCGAGTGTGTGAAGCGCGATCCCAAGGCGTACGACTGCTACAAGTTCATGGGCATCGTCTACGCGAAGGCCGGCGACGGTCCTTCTGGCGTCAAGGCGTACGAGCAGTTCCTCAAGCTCGCGCCGCCGGACCACAAGGACTACGAGAAGGTGAAGAAGAGCGTCGAGGACTTCCGCACCAAGACTGGCAAGTGAGTTTCGTGGTGGTCGCGACCCAATCGAGGTGAGCCTTGCGCGGAGCCCAGACGATTCGAGTGTTGGTCGTCGACGATGAGCAGGACAACGCCGACTTCTTTCGCGCCCTGCTCACCAAGGCCGGCTACTCGGTGAGCACGCTGACCGACCCGACCCGCGTCGTGCCGACGCTCAAGGAAGAAGAGTTCCAGCTGGTGGTGCTGGACATGATGATGCCGAAGATGTCGGGCAGCGAAGTGCTCGAGCAGATCCGCACGTTCGACGACGACATCGCCGTGGTGGTGGCCACCGGGTTTCCGACGGTCGAGACCGCCGTCGCGTCGCTCAAGGCGTCGGCCAGCGACTACGTGAAGAAGCCGGTCGAGCCGGCCGCCTTCCTCGACACGGTGCGCCGCACGCTCGACAAGAAGGGCATCACCCGAGATCCGGAAGCCGAGCTCCACCGGACGATCGGGCGCTTCATTCGCGAAGGCCGCACGCGGCAGAACTTGACGCTCAAGCAGCTGGCGCGGCGCACCGGTTTGTCGGTGTCGCTGCTCTCGCAGATCGAGCGGGCGGAGAGCTCCGCGTCGATCTCCTCGCTCTATCGGATCGCCTCGGCGCTCAAGGTGCGCATGAGCGAGCTGTTCGCGGATCTCTGACGCGCGGCGGCGCTCGCTGCCACCCCAAGGCCCACAGTGCCCCGGCGAATTGGACCCTACGAAGCGGTCGCGCCGCTGACGATGGGCGGCATGGCCGAGCTCTGGCTCGGGACGCAGCGCGGGGCGCGCGGGTTTCGCAGGCCGATCGTGCTCAAGCTGGTGCGCCCCGAGCTGCTCGGGGGGCACACGCCCGCCGCGGCGTTCCTCGACGAAGCCAAGCTCGGCGCCGCGCTCGATCACCCCAACCTCGCGCGGGTGCTCGACGCTGCGCTCGACCCGCAGACGCGACTGCCCTTCGTCGCCCTCGAGCTCATCTCGGGCATCGACGCGCAGCGGGTGCTGGCGCGCTGTGAGCAGCTCGGCCGGCGGGTGCCGGTGGCGATCGCCTGCCGCGTCGTGCGTGACGTGTGCCGCGGGCTGCACTGCGCCCACACACACAAAGACGCCAAGGGGAAGGCTTCGCCAATCATCCACCGCGACGTGGCGCCCAAGAACGTGATGCTGACGTTCGACGGGCGGGCGGTGCTGATCGACTTCGGCATCGCCCGCGCGAAGGACCGGCTGGTGCTCACGCGGCCCGGCATCGTCAAGGGGACGGTCGGCTACATGGCGCCCGAGCAGATCCGCGGCGAGCCTCTGGACGGCCGCAGCGATCAGTTCAGCGCCGCGATCGTCCTGGCCGAGCTGCTCAGCGGGCGGCCGTTCAGCGCGGACCCCGAAGCGTCGGACGAACAGCAGCGCCTGGCCAACGGCTCCTTCGACTTGGGGTGGGTGCGGCAGCTCGACGTGCCGGACGCGGTGCGGTCGGTGCTCCTGCGCGGCCTGGCCCCAGAACGCGAAGGGCGCTTCCCGTCGTGCAAAGCGCTCGCGACGGCGCTCGAAGCAGCCTGCCCTGCCCTCGCCGACGACGCCGCGTGGCGGGACTTTCTGGGAGAACTCTTCCCAAAAACCGCGCAGGTGTTCGCCATGGCCGTGCAGGCCGTCGAGGCGAACGACGCCCCCCTGGCCGAACAACGGCTCGAGACCTGGCGAGCGTCACTCGCTGGGAACACCCAGGCGACGACCGTCGTGGGGCCGATCCCGACGGAGCCGAGCCCGGCTCGCCCTTCCGACGCCGAAGCCCCTGCGACGCACGCCCTGGGGTGGGCCGTGGGCGGCACCGCGCTCGTCGTGCTGGCCGTCGTCGCCGTCGGCGCGCTGGTGCTGCTGGAGCGTGAGCCCCCTCCACCCAAGACCGCCGACGCCCCGCAGCGCGCGGAGGACCGGCAGCTCGCCGCGGCGGCGGCGTACGAAGCGGCGGGCGACCTGGCGCGCGCCATGGCCGTGCTGCGGGAGTGCCGTATCGGAGAGGTACCCTGCCCGCGCGCAGCCGGTGAGCTCGCGCGCCTCGAGGCCAAGCTCGCCGTGCCTGCCCAGCCGCCGACCACGCCCGACGCAGCGGACGATGAGCTGGTGCCGCTGCCGCTGCCGACCGCGAAGGGCCCGGGCTGCTCGCTGCCGCAGATCGACCGTCAGGTGCGCGCCCTCGACTGGGAAGCGGCGGGAGACGGCTTGCGCACCTGCCTCGAGAGCGACTCGCTGCGCGTGGTGCGCGCCGCCGAAGCACGCTTGGCCCAGCTCGCCGCGGGCCAGGCCGACCGCTGCGCCCTTCAAGAAGCCCAGCGCGCCCTGGGGCAGCGGCGCTTTGGCGACGCGCGCTGGCTGGCGACCACGACCCCCAACAGCGCCGTCTTTCGCGAGGCGCGGCAGCGCGTGCTCTCGGCCGTACCGAAGAAGACCAAGGCCGTCGCGTCGGTCGAAGCGGTGCAGGGCCTGTGGAGCTGCGCGCAGCGCATGCCAGGCGACGCGACGGCGCTCGCCCGGCTCGGTGATGGCTACGTGGCGCTCGGCCAGCTCGGGCCGGCCCGCGCGACCTATGAGCGCTTCCTCGCGCTCGCGCCCGAGGGGCACCCGCAGCTCAACCGCATTCGCAACTTCCTGGATCGACTGGTGCACCAGGGGGCGCCGGCGGAGCACGCCCACTAAAGAAGGGGTGAAACACGCAGCGCGCGGGTGCGTACTCCCACCAGTGGCCCATGGGGCAGCCAACCGACGAGGAGCTCATGCATCGCTTCATGGGTGGAGACGGGTCCGCCTTGGACCTGCTGTACCAGCGACACGCGTCGGTCGTGTACGGCTTCGCGGCGCGCATGGTGAAGGAGCGCGCGCTGGCCGAAGACGTGCTCCAGCAGACGTTCCTGTCCGTCATTCGGTCGAAGGACCGCTACACGCCGGGCCAGCCGGTGGGCCCCTGGCTCCTGGCGATCGCCGCCAACGCTTGTCGCGACCAACTCCGCCGCAAGCGCACGCGCGGGGAAGTGTCGACCGATGAAGCCGAAGCGCTGCCGGCCGGCGGCGACAGCCCGTCGGATCCGGGCGCGCGACGGCAGATCGTCGCGGCGATCGAAGCGCTCCCGGCGCCGCAGCGAGAGGCGGTGCTCCTGCACAAGCTCCATGGGCTGAGCTTCGACCAAATCGGCGCGGCGCTGGGGACGACGGCCTTGGCAGCCCGACTCCGCGCGCACCGCGGCTACGAGCGGCTCCGCGCGGCGCTGGCGTCGCTGGAGGCGCCGTGAAGCCCGGCTGGGAACGTGAGCTGGCCGTGGAAGCGCCGGTGCCGGCCCCCAGCCTCGAGCGGGTGCGCGCGGCGCTGGCCGTCGAGCTCGGGAACCCAGCGCAGCGCAGCTGGAAGAAGGACGCGGCTACGTCCTTCCTCGGCGGGCTGGGGATCGTCGGCGTGGTGGGAGCGGCGCTGGCGCTGACCCAGCAGCTCTCCGTGGCGCCGCAGAACGTGCCGGCGCTGGGGCTCCTCGTGGCGACGGCGCTCGTCGCCTCGCTCGCGGGGGCGGCGCCCGCGCGGCGCTGGCTCCAGTGGACGGCGGTGGGCCTGGCCGTGTGCACCGCGGCGGCGCTCGTGCTCCTCCGTTCCGGCGGCCAGCCTTCGACGCAGCCAGAGTGGGTGTGCACGCTGTCCCACGTCGCGGCCGGCGCCCCGCTGCTGCTGCTGCTCTGGAAAGGCTTGCGCTACTCGGCCCCCAGCCTGCTGCGCGCCGTGGTCGGCGGGGGCGCGCTGGGCACGACGGGCGCGCTGATCGGCGAGCTGGGGTGTGCGCAGGGCGCCGCGCACGTGGCGTTCTTCCACCTGTCGGCGTGGCTCGTGCTCGCGGTCGTCGCCGGGGTGGTCGGCACGCGGCTGCAACGGAGGTCGTATGCCCCTTGAGGTGAAGCTCGGCGTCGTCCACGAAGCAGTTCCCGGGGCGCCCTTCCAAGTCGGCCAACGCGTGCGGGTGGTGTGCATGGCGGACGACGACTCGCTCGACGAGCGTTTCGTCGGACAGCTCGGCGTCGTCGCTGGCCTCGTGTACGACGACGTCGCGCAGTACCCGAACGATCCGATGGTGCTGCTCGACGGCGGTCAGCTCGGCACCGACGTGTTCTTCCCCGAAGAGCTGCGCGCCGAAGCGGAGCTCGACCCGGAGCGCCCGCGGCACCGCCCGTACCGACAGTCCGTGCTGTCGCGAGGGCCGTGAGCCGTCAGCCCGGCTTGCGGGCGAAGAGCTGCACCACGGCGCTGCGGCCCTGGTGGAACGTGCCTTCGTGGACGTCGCGCTCGCGCTCGTCGAGCAGCAACGGCTCCAGCCCAGCCAGCTCGGCGCGGAGCCCGTCGGCGGTCATGCAGAGCGCGGGGTCCTTCGGCCCGCCGGTGCCCAGGAGGATCTGCCGCGGCGTGTACGCCTCGAGCACCAGCACGCCGCCGGGCGCGAGCGCGGCCACGCAGCGCCGGTGGAGCTGCTGGCGGGCGGTGGGCGGGAGGTGCGCCCAGATGCTGACGATGCTGCCCCACACCCCGACGCCGAGCTCGTAGGTGGTCAGATCCGCGTGCACCGTCTCGAGCCAGACGCCGCGCGCCTGAGCGAAGGCCTGCGCCTTCTCGAGCCCGACCCGCGAGGCGTCGACGGCGGTGACCTGCAGGCCCCGCTGGGCGAGCCAGACGGCGTTCCGGCCTTCACCTTCGGCCAGGCAGAGCACCGGGCCGCGCAGCGCGCCGGCCTGCGCCACGAGGAAGTCGTTGGGCTCCGTGCCGTACGCGAAGCCGGGCGCTGCATACCGTTCGTCCCACATGGTGCCTCCCTGGCGCATGGCAGATGCGCCGCGGCGGCGCGGAGATTCGTGCGGCCGTCAGCGCCCGCGAAACGTCGGCGCCCGCTTCTCCTTGGCCGCGCGCACGCCTTCCTTCGCGTCGTCGCTGAAGAACGAGCGCCGCCGGAGCTTCTCGAAGCGCGCGCGCTGCGCGGCGGTGCTGCCACGGGCGGCGAAGTGCAACGCCTGCTTGAGCCCCTCCATGGCCAGGGGCGCGTGCTGGGCCAGCTCGGCGCACCACGCCTTGGCCCGCGCGAGGTGGAGCCCAGCGGGGACCAGCTCGTCGACCAGCCCCAGCTCGAGGAGCCCAGGCCCGGCCACGCGGCGCCCCGTCAGGAAGAGCCGCCGCGCCACGCGCAGGCCGACGGCGTCGACGACCCGCGCGACCCCCGCCGCCGAGTACACGACGCCGAGCTTTGCCGGAGGCATGCACAGCACGGCGGACGCGTCCGCGACGCGGAAGTCGCAGGCGAAGGCGAGCTCACACCCCGCGCCAAACGCCGGTCCGGTGATGGCGGCGACGCTCGGGGCTCGGTGGGTAGCCAGGCGGTCGAGCACCCGGGCCAGCAGCACGTCGGGAAGCGGCGCCCTGCGGGAAAGCCGCTCGAGCTCGCCCAAGTCGTACCCCGCGCTGAACGCCGCGCCGTCACCGACGACGAGCCACGCCCGAACGTGCGCGGCGTCGTCGAGCGCGTCGGACAGGCTCCGCAGGGCCCCCGCGTCGACGGCGTTCTTCTTGGACGGGTTGCTCAGCGTGACGACGCGGACGCCGTCCGCTTCGTCGTGCACTGTCAGCCGCGCGGGCACGTCACCCCAGCACGATGAGGACGTCGCCTTCGGTGACCGCTTGCGCGGGGGCGCAGCGGATCTCCTTGACCACCCCGTCGTCGGGACACTCGACGGGGATCTCCATCTTCATTGACTCGAGGATCACCAAGACGTCACCCGAGCTGACCTTCTGCCCGACGGTGACTTCCACCTTCCACACCGTGCCCGTGATGTGTGCCGCGACGTCTGCCATGTCTTCCTCGTCCTCGTGTGTGCGTGTGAACCGTGGAGCCTTTTAGGGCTTGGCGTGGTGCTCCAAGAACTTGGTGTCGATCGCGCCGTCCTTGAAGGCCTGCGAGCCGAGGATGCGCTGGTGCAGCGGCAAGTTCGACTTGATGCCTTCGATGGTGAAGGCCGCGACCGCGTCGACCGCCCGCGAGATCGCCTGGGCGCGATCGGCTCCGGACACGATCAGCTTGGCGATCATCGGATCGTAAAACGGCGTCACGGTGTGCCCTTCGGCGTAGCCGGCGTCGAGGCGCACGCCTTCACCGCTCGGCGGCCGAAACACCTTCAAGGGCCCGGGCGACGGGAAGAACTTCACCGGGTCTTCTGCGTAGATTCGCAGCTCGAGCGCGTGGCCTGTTCGCACGATGCCGCCCTGCTCCAGCGTCAGCCGCTCACCCGCGGCGATGCGAAACTGCCAGCCGATGAGATCCACGCCCGTCGTCACCTCGGTGACCGGGTGCTCGACCTGAAGCCGCGCGTTCATCTCGATGAAGTAGACGTCGCCGTCCGAATAGAGGAACTCCACGGTCCCGGCGTTCGCGTAGCCGAAGGCCTTGGCCGCCTTGAGCGCCGAGTCGAACAGCTTCTGCCGCACGGCCGGGTTCTTCCCGTCCAAGAAGAGCGGGCTGCCGGCCTCTTCGGTCACCTTCTGGTGCCGTCGCTGAATCGAACACTCGCGCTCGAGCACGTGCAGGGTGTGACCGAACGTGTCGCCGAGGATCTGCACCTCGAGGTGCCGCGGCGCGGGGAAGTAGCGCTCCAGGTAGACGCCGTCCCTCCCGAACGCGGCCTTCGCTCGATCCGTACAGGCGCGGAACACCTTTTCGAGCTCGGCGGCCGAGTTGGCCACCGCCATGCCGATGCCACCACCACCGCCGGCGGCCTTGCAGAGCACGGGGTAGCCAATGCGCTCGGCCTCGGCCTGCGCGGTCGCGACGTCTGGGAGCACGTCCTTCGAGCCGGGGACGATCGGCACGCCAGCGGCGGCGACGAGCTTGCGCGCCTCGCTCTTGTCCTTCATGCGCGCCATGGCCTCGGGCGGCGGCCCGACGAACACGACGCCGGCGGCGGCCAGAGCCTGCGCGAACTCGGCGCTCTCGGACACGAAGCCGTAGCCGGGGTGCACCGCCTGCGCGCCGGTGGACTTCGCGGCGGCGACGAGCGCGGGAATGTTGAGGTAGCTATCCTTGGCGGCGGCGGGGCCCAGCCGCACGGCTTCATTCGCTTCCTTCACGAAGGGCAGCTCGGCGTCGGCGTCGGAGTACACCGCGACGGTCTGCATGCCCATGCCCTGGGCGACGGTGTTGATGCGCCGAGCAATCTCGCCGCGATTCGCAATGAGGATCTTCTTGAACATGTTGAGCGTGCGGACCTTACGCAGCTCAAGCTAGAAGTCGAGCGGCCTCATGCCCAAGCGCCGCGTGCCCGCTCCCGTCGTCTCTCTGGCCGAGGCCAGGCTGGAGCACCGCCTCAAGCAGTACCGCGAGCGGCTCGAGCGCGTGCTCAAGACGAACCGCCGGGCGATCACCCGGCTGTACTCGACGGGCACCCTCTTCACCCGCCTGGGCTGCCGCGCCGGTCGAGATCTGCTGCTGGCCCACGAGCACCTGTTGCGCGTCATGGCCCTGCTCGAGCGGCTGTCGAACACCGGAGACGTGCCCGCGCCGTCCACCGCCAAGCAGATCCAAGAGATCTTCGAGGAACTCGACACGCTGCTCGAGCAGACGGCGAACCTGACGGACGAGACGAGCAAGGTGCTCGACGAGCTCAAGAAGGAATGAGCTTTGGGTGCGCGTCAGTCGCGATCGACGCGCGCCACCAGGTCGAAGTCGGGGATCGCCTCGCGCATGAACGTGCGCATGCGGTCGATCAGGGCCGCTTCGATCTGCCGCGCGCGCTCGCGGCTGACGCCGTAGTGCGTGCCGATGTCCTGGAGCGTCATCGGCTCGTCGGCGATGAGGCGCTTCTCGAAGATGTAGCGCTCCTTCTCCTTGAGCGTCTTGGCGAACTGCGCGAGCTTCTCCCTGAAGATCTCCTTGAGCTGGTTGTCGGCCAAGGACTCGTCGGCGCGCTCGGTGGAGCTGGGCAGGAGCCGATCGGCGCGAGACTTCTCGTCGTCGACGCTGGTGGGCGCGTCGATCGACAGCTCGTCTTGGCCTAGCCGCTGATCCATTTCGACGACGTCCTGCTCGGTGACGTTGAGCCGTTCGGCCAAGAGCTTGGGGGTCGCCTCGAAGCCCTGGGAGACCAGCCGCTCCTGTTCCTGGCGCAGCTTGAAGAAGAGCTTCCGCTGGGCTTCCGTCGTGCCCAGCTTCACCATCTTCCAGTTGTCCATGATGTACCGGAGGATGTACGCGCGGATCCACCAGGCGGCGTAGGTCGACAGCTTCACGCCGCGCTCGGGATCGAACTTCTTCACCGCCATCATCAGGCCAATGTTGCCTTCCTGGACCAGGTCGAGGAGCGAGAGCGGGTTGCGGTGGTACTCGTGCGCGAGCTTGACGACCAAGCGCAGGTTGGACGCCACCAGGGTCGCCGCGGCGCGCACGTCGCCGTGCTCCCGCAGCCGCCGCGCGAGCGCCAGCTCTTCTTCCCGCGTCAGCAGCGGGTGGCGGTGCACTTCGGCCATGTAGGCCGTCATCGCGTCGCGGCTGACGAGCGCGCCGGCCGACACCTTCGACAAGGCGACGCTCGGCACGGCGGCGGCGGGGACTTCCTCGGCGAGGAGCTCTTCGGCCGACGGCTCGAGGTGCTCTTCTCCGGTCAGCTCTTGCGGCTCGCCGCTCGCAGCGGCGTTTGGGGCGTCTTCCGCCGTCGGGCGTTCGTCCTTGGGCGCCTGCAGCTGTGAACGACGCTTGCGCACGGCCATGGCGGTTTTCACTTAGCGCAAACCTTGTGCGTTGCCACCGGATCGTACGGGGGCTACAGCACGGCCCATGACTCAACCGCCGCTGCCACCCGCGCCCGACTCACGCCCGCAGGAGTACGTGGCCGACGCGTCCTTCGACGACTTGGGCCTCTCGCCGGAGCTCAAGCGCGCCGTGCTCGAGCGCGGGTACACCAACCCGACGCCGGTGCAGGCCAAGGCCTTCGGACCCGCCAAGGCCGGCAAGGACCTCATCGTCCGGTCGAAGACGGGCACCGGAAAGACCGCCGCGTTCGGCATGCCGCTGATCGACCGCATCCCCGTCGGGACGCGGGGGGTACGGGCGCTGATCATGTGCCCCACGCGGGAGCTCGCGCTCCAGGTGGCGCAGGAGCTCGAAGCGCTGTCCAAGTACCGGGACATCACCGTGTGCACGATCTACGGCGGCGCGTCGATGCAGCAGCAGATCGACGCGCTCAAGGGCGGCGCGGCGATCGTCGTCGGCACGCCGGGCCGGGTGCACGACCTCATTCGGCGCGGCAACCTGAAGCTCGAGCAGTGTGATCACGCGATCCTCGACGAAGCCGACGAAATGCTGAACCAGGGCTTCTACGAAGAGGTGACGCGGATCCTCGAGACCCTGCCCAAGCAGAAGCAGGTGCTGCTCTTCTCGGCGACGGTGCCCGAGGACATTCAGCGCCTCATTCACAAGTACACGACGGACCCGGAGACGCTGCTGCTGTCCGGCGACGTGTACACCGTCGAGCACATCACCCACCTGCGCTACGAGCTGTCGGACGCGTACCCCAAGCCGCGCAACCTGCTCTACGTGCTCGAGCTGGAAGACCCCGAGAACGCGATCATCTTCTGCAACACGCGGGACGACACCGAGCTGGTGACGGCGGTGCTCAACCGCAACGGCTTCGACGCCGAGCTGCTCAACGGCGATCTGCCGCAGAAGGAGCGCGAGCGCGTCATGGGCCGCATCAAGCGCGGCGAAGTGGCCTTCATGGTGGCGACGGACCTGGCGGCGCGCGGCATCGACATCTCCGACCTGGGGCACGTGATCAACTACTCGCTGCCCGAGGACCCGGCGGTGTACCTGCACCGCGTGGGGCGCACCGGCCGCATCGGCAAGACCGGCACGGCGATCAACCTGACCAGCGGGCGAGAGCTGGCCACGCTGACGGCGCTCGAGAAGAAGTACGGGATCAAGTTCGAGCGCAAGCACATGCCTTCGCCTGAAGACGCCATGCGGCTGTGGGCGGATCGCCACGTCAAGGAAGTGCAGGAGGCGTCGAACGGGTCGATCTTCGAAGGCTTCTTGGGGCTCGCGCAGGAGTTCAAGACGCGCGTCGACTCGGACGAGCTGGTCGCCTTCCTCCTCAAGTACTTCTTCACCCACCGGCGCATCGACCGGGCGAACCAGCAGGGCGATGCGCCCGCGCGGCAGGCCACGCCGGAGCCGAGGCGCGACCGTGAAGACCGGGGCGAACGAGGGAAGGACCGGGGCGAGCGACGTGGGCGTGGCGAGCGCGGCGAGCGGCCTGACCGCCCGCGCCGCGAGGCCAGGGAAGAC
>JALHOS010000189.1 GCA_022842905.1 Myxococcaceae bacterium
TGGTGTTTGGGCGATTCCGTCGAGGCGGCGTACCTGTCGGGCTGCGCCGCCGCGGCGGTGCTGCACGCGTCGACGCCGGAAGCGCCGCCCCCGCCGCGGGTGGGGCCTCAGCTGCCGCTGCTGTGAGGGGAGTGGGGACAGGCCGTCAGCGCGGGCTGACACTTCGCCGCTTGCGTCGCCGCCGCAGCACGCCCAAGCCGAGCAGCCACCAGCCACTGGCGCCCGCCTGACAGCCACAGGACGGCTGGCCACCCCCAGGCTGCGCTGCCGGCAGCACGTCGACCGCCGCCGTGGCGACGTTGCCCAGCGCGTCGGTGACTTGCACGACATCGCTCGAGGGGCCGCGCGCGCCGGCGACGTAGCGGGCCTGGCCGTCGACGGCTTCGAGGGAGGCCCCAGACTCGTCGCGCGCCAACGTCCAGGTGAAGCCGGCGCCAGTTCCGCCTTCGACGCTCAAGACGACTGAGGCGCCGGGCGCGACCTCGGCCCTGGCCGGGGTGATGCGGAGTGCCGCCGTCACGCGCACCTCGACGCTCGCCGCGTTGCCGAGCGTGTCCCGCGCCGTCACGACGTCACTCACCTCGCCGGTGCGGCCAGCGACGTACGCCCCGGTGGACGCGTCGACGGTGCCGCCGGAGCTCGACGTCAGCGACCAGCTGTAGCCCTCGCCCGAGCCGCCGCGGGCCACGAAGACGTGGCGTCCCCCGGGAGGCAGCGTCAGCGCGTCGGGCACCAGGGAGACGCCTGGGCCCACCGTCACGCTGACCTCGGCGAAGCGGCCCACCGAGTCGGTGGCGCGCACCACGTCGACGACGTTGGGGACGGCTCCCGCGGTGTACGTGCCGAAGGCGCCGGCGGTGGTGAGGCTGGCCCCGGAGCGGTTACTCGCGAGACGGAAGGTGAAGCCCGTGTCGCTCCCGCCCGCGGCGAGGAAGCGCACCGTGCCCCTGGGTGACGTGGTGGGGGAAGAGGGCGTCAGCACGACGGTGGGCTCCGGCAAGACGTGGAAGTCCGTCGCCGACTCCGCGTTGCCGCCGAAGGAGAGCCACCGGGACTTGAAAGGCCCCGCCACCACCCGCGCCCTCCAGTGGTAGCTCCCGGGGGCCAGCGACGGCGTCGAGGTGGAAAGCACGGAGCCCGCGGCCGCGAGGGGAGAGAGCGACGTGCCCCGCCCGTCGAAGGGAGTGCCGACGCGCTTCACCTCCGTCTCCACGCGGACCTGGCCCAGTCCACCGGCGGCGTTGGTGGCGCGCATCTCGAGCGACAGCGGCGCGAGGACCCGGGCGCCCGCGGCGACGAGAGTGCCCCCAAACCGCTGCCCCAGGTGCCGAGCGCGACCGGGCCCCGCGGCGCCGTCGCCGCCCAGGTAGAGGAACGCGCGCCCGCCCTCGGCGGCCCTGTCGTGGAGGGACGACGCGCCCACGAGGACGTCGGAGAAGCCGTCGCCGTTGACGTCTCCCGCGCTGGCGACGCTGGCGCCGAACGAAGCGCCAGCGCGGTTGGGCTCGGCGACCCACGCGGGCTTGCTCGCCAGGCCGGCGGCGCCGCCCAGGTACACGAAGACGCGCCCCTCATCGGCTTCGCCTTCGTCGTAGGCCCACGCGCCCACGAGGACGTCGGAGAAGCCGTCGCCGTTGACGTCGCCGGCGCTGGCGGAAGCGCCGAGGTGGGCGTGCGCCTGCTTGGACACGGCGGTCCACGCTGGCGTCGGTGAGAGCCCCGAAGCGCTGCCCAGGTACACGAAGACGCGCCCCTCGTCCGTCTGACGGAAGTCGTAGCCGTCGGCGCCCACCACCACGTCGGAGAAGCCGTCGCCGTTGACGTCTCCGGCGGTCGCCACGCTCGAGCCGAAGCGGGCCCCGGCCTGGTTGGACTCGGCGGTCCACGCCGGCGTCGCTGAGAGGCCCGCGGCGCTGCCGAGGTACACCCACGCGCGCCCCTCGTCGGTTTCGCCGTCGTCGTAGGCGGCGGCGCCCACGATGACGTCCAAGAAGCCGTCACCGTTGACGTCTCCCGCGGAGTCCACCGTGGCGCCGAAGGCAGCGTCGGCTTGGTTTGCCTGGGCTGTCCACGCAGGCGTCGCCGACAGCCCCGTCGCCTTGCCGAGAAAGAGCGCGGCGCGCCCCTCGTTGGGCTGGCCGTCGTCGAAGCCGGCGGCGCCCACCAGGACGTCGGAGAAGCCGTCGCCGTTGACGTCGCCGACGCCCGCGACGCTCGCGCCGAAGGCGGCCCCGGACTGGTTGGACTCGGACGTCCACGCCGGCGTCGCCGAGAGCCCGCTTGGGCCACCCAGGTACAGGAAGACGCGCCCCTCGTCCGTCTCACCGTTGTCGTAGGCGGCGGCGCCCACCGCGACGTCGCCGAAACCATCGCCGTTGACGTCTCCGACGGCTGCCACGCTCGAGCCGAACCGGGCGCCGCGCTGGTTGGATTCGGCGGTCCACGTGGGCCTCGGCGAGAGGCCTGTCTGGGTGCCCAGGTACAAAAGCGCGCGGCCCTCGTCCTCCTCGCCGTCGTCGAACGTCGGGGCGCCGACGACGACGTCGGTGAAGCCGTCGCCGTTGACGTCTCCGGCGCTGCTTGCGGCGGCGCCGAGTGAGGCGGCAGGCTGGTTGGCCGCGGCGGTCCAGGCGGGGGAGGGTGAGAGCCCCGCGGCGGAGCCGGGGAACACGGCGGTGTGCAACACGCCTGAAAACTCGTTGCCTGCGAGCACGGCCAGCGCGGCGACATCGGAGAAGCCGTCGCCGTCGACGTCGCCCGCGCCCGCCACGTAGCCCCAAAAGAAGGCGATTTCCCGGTGCGTCCCGAGGACCCACTCCGGCGTCGACACCAGGCCCGACGCGCTGCCCAGATACAGCAGCACCTGCCCTCTCCTACTCCCCGCCTCGGGGCCGCACATCGGGCACGTCACTACGACGTCGGAGAACCCGTCGGCGTTCACGTCTCCAGCGCCGGCGACGTTCGTCCCCAAATACGAGCCGTAACTATTGGCCGTGACGGACCAGGCCGGTGAAGAGGCGAGGCCCGTCGCACCGCCCAGGAACAGGAAGGCGCTTCCCTTGCTGTTCCCATCGGTCTGTGCGCCGACCACGAGGTCGGAGAAGCCGTCGCCGTTGACGTCACCGGCACTCGCGACGCTCGTCCCAAAGTACCCATCCTGCCGGACGGACCACGCCGGAGACGATGACAGGCCTGCGACGCCGCCCAGGTAGACGAAGGCGCCGTTGATTGAACCCACGACGACGTCTGAGTACCTGTCGCCGTTGACGTCGCCCGCACTTGCGACGCTCACGCCAAACCACCCTGCGGGCTCTTCGGCTGTCCAGGCCGGAGCTACGGACAAGCCCGTGCGGCTGCCGAGATACAGCGACGCACGCGACACCCACGGAAGGCCTCGGCTCACCGTGGAAACCACGACGTCTGAGAAGCCATCCCTGTTGACGTCTCCTGCGCACGCCAGGCTCATGGCGAAGCCTGCATTTGGCTGATTGGCCTCCGCTGTCCAGGCGGGCGCTGCCGAGAGCCCCGCGGGACCGCCCAAGTACAGGAAGGCACGCCCTTCGTCCGTCTCACCGTTGTCGAACAAGATGGCCCCCACAATGACGTCGGAGTACCCGTCGCCGTTCACGTCTCCGGCGCTCGCGACGCTGTGGCCGAATTGGGCGTGCGGCTGATTGGATTCGGCGGTCCAGGCGGGAGTGGGCGAGAGTCCTGCGGCGCTTCCCAGGAACAAGGCGGCGCGCCCTTCGTTCTCCTCGCCGTTGTCGTACTCGGTAAACCCCACCACGAAGTCAGTGAAACCGTCCCCGTTGACGTCTCCGGCGCTCGCTACGCTACAGGCGAGCACGCCGTTCGACTGGCCTGACCATGCGGTCCAGTGCGTCGCGCTGAGGAGTGGATCCACCGTGACGGGGTAGGCCGCGTCGTCGTCAGTCACCTCAATACGCAGGCCCGCCTCGTCCTCGAGCATGCGCGCCGCGAGTCGCCGGCCTCGAGCGTCCCGCGCCTCCAACTTGCCGTAGGCCAGCGCCGGGCGCCCAGGCGGGGTGAACCACGCCTCCTGCTCCTTCACCTCCACCTGGGCGCCAGCGACGCTCACCACCAGCGTGACGGGCCCCTTGCCAGCAGGGCGCTCGGAGAGCGTCCACCCGTGCTCGACGCCCTCCGGTCGATTGTCGAACCACTCCACGAGGCCCGGCCACACGCGCTCGACGCGGCTCGTCCCAGGGACACCTTCGGCTGGTGTGGGCGTCAGGCTGCGCAGGGTCGCCGGCCGCCCCACCCCGACCGTGGCCAGCTCCACCAGCAGCTCGCGCTGCCCGCGCGCTTCGACGCGCAGCGCGTCCTCTTTGAACCACAGCCTGAGCGCTTGGGAGCGGTTGGGCGCGGACAGCACGCCGGCCTGCAGGCTCGGTTGGTATTCGAGCGCGGCGAGCGCGCCCGCCAGCCCGTCGTCCTGCGCGGCGACCTTCGGCGCAGCGCCGCGCGTCGAAAGAGAGACACCAACCGCCACGAGCGCACCGACAGATACCAACAGCAGCACCAGCGGTGTCTTGGCCGTCGAGCGTCTTCCACCCATGAGGCAGAACCGTATTCGGACGCGGCAAAGCCGAACACCCGCGACCGCTCATGGTTTGACTGCGCGCAAGACTCTCTCTACTGGCACTTCGCTTTGCAGCTCGCGCGAATCTCATTGCAGCGCTTGCGGCACTCCTGCGCGTACATCTCCATCTCACAGCGGCGCTGCAGGCAGTCGCGGGCGGCGGCGTCGCAGGACGCTTCACAGCGCTTCTTGTCGGTGCCGAACGCGGGCTGCGGCGGCATGGCGGCGGGGATCGGCGGCTCCACCGGCTGGCCGCTCGCCCGGTTCGGCGCGGGGCCCAGCTGAGTCTTGGGCACCCACGGGACGTACGCCTTCCCGTCACACCGCTTGAGCTGCGGCGCTTCGTCGCTCCCGAAGTTCCAGAGAATGCCGGTCAGCTGCGGCGTGCAGGCCGGAGCCGGCTTGGCTTGCGCCAGGACCACCGCTGCGAGCAGCGCCATCACGGGACGTTGATGACCTGGCCGCTCTGCGTGAACGTGCACGGCGCCGAGCTGCTGCCCGAATAGCTGACGGTCCCGACGATCCACATGGCCTTGAGCTGCGCCAGCGTGCGGACCTCCGTCGCGACGAGCTGCCCGCCACAGTAGATCTTCACCGTCGACGTCACCGGGTTGGGGCTGGCCGTCCACGAGTACATGCGCACGCCGATCGTGTACGGGTGCGCCGTCGAAGGCGTGTTGATGCGCATGTTCTCCGGGCCGCGGCCGGTGATGTCGTCTCGGTCCAGCGACGGATCGTCCGCCGTGCCGCCGTTGTCCCACGAGGGCGTCAGGTTGCTGAAGTAGCAGTCCCACGGCGCGCGCGCCCAGCTGGCCGGCACGTTGTTCGGCCCGGCGTTCGGGTGCAGCAGGTGCAGGTCCATGTCGTTGTTTCGATCCCACGTCAGCTCGACCCAGAAGTCGCCGCGCGGCAGCACGGTGACGGTCGTGTCGCAGGACGTCATCCGCCCGCGCGCGTCGGTGACGGTGAAGCGCAGCGTGTGCGTGCCCACCACGTCGGCGAAGTAGGTGGTCGACGTGCAGCTGTTGGGCGAGCCGAACGCGCCGTTCGCCGTCGCAGGCCGGGACAGCACGGTCCACTGGCAGTTGACCCCGCCGGACCCAGACATGGCCGACGGCGTCAGCGTCACCGTCGCGTTGGGGCCGGTCGTCTGCGGGGCAGGGCACACCGCGCCCAGGCCACACACGCCCATGGACTCCGGCACGTCACCCTGGCCGCGCAGCGGCACCACGTAGTCCACCGCCGCGCCGGCCTGCGTCACGTTGAGCGCCAAGCTGCCGGTGTCCGCGCCGAGATCGTACGGCCGGTACTTGAGGCCGATGGTGCGCGACGCGCCGGGGAGCAGCGGGCCCACGAGGTTGGTCGGCACCGTCGTCAGCACGAACTCCGGGCACCCGCCGCTCTGCGTGCAGCTCCCCGTGCCGTTGGGCACCACGCTCGCGGCCGGCATGCGCAGCGCGTTGATCGTCACCGCCTGCGCGCACGTGTTGTAGATGGTCACGTAGCGCTCGGGGCTGAAGCAGTCTTGCTCGGTGCGCCCAAAGTCCAGTTCGGACGGCGTCACCGACAGGCAACCCGGCGCGGCCGTGGCGCGCAGCTGGACGACCTGCACCGGCGTCGTCGGGCTCGACACGTTGAAGCGCAGCTCACCGCGCAGCGTGGAGACGGCCCCCATCTGCGCCGTCGTCGCCGAGCGCACCTTCACGAAGGCCTCCGCCCCGGGCCCGAGCTCGAGCGGGTCCACGTTCGTCGACGGCAACGAGAACGCGGGGTCCGTGCCCTGCGCGAGTTCGAAGCCGCTGAAGTAGCAGAGCTCGGTGGGCGCGGTGCCCAGGTTGCGCACGCGCGCCGACAGCTCCCGGGTCTGGTTCGCGGACACCAGCCCGAAGTCCAACGTCGTCGGCGTCACGTCGAAGTTGCACGGAGGCAGCACCTGCACGTCGGCCCGCACCGGGACGACCACGTCGGCTTCGTCGAAGTCGTTGCTGTGAATGACGATCTCCCACTGCTTCATGCCCACGCTCGTCGGCGTCAGCCGCACGGGGACGATCAGCGCGGCGCTGGCCACGGCCTCGATGCCCAGGTTCGGGTCGTACCCGCCCACGCTCGTCCGCGGTGCGTTCGTGCAGCGCTGGTTGGTGGTGTCCCACTCGCCGACGCACAGCTCCGCCGGGTTGCTCCCCGCCACGCCGCGCACGGTCCACGTCGCCGTGCCGCCGTCGGTCAGCCCCAGGTACAGGTTCGCGGTGGTGTCCGGAGGAGGTGGACGCACGCCGACGTTCGCGATCGTGAGGCGCCGCTCCGCGTACGGCGCCGGCGTGGTGTTGGCGAAGTAGGGCACGCGGCCGAAGTTGAGGCCCATGGCCGGCCGCACGTCGATGTCGGGCCCGCCGCCACCGCCGCGCAGCGGCACGCGCACCATGGTCCCGTTGGACACCGTCGCGCGCAGCTCGCCCGTCTTCGCGCCGTTCGCGGTCGGCCTGAACTCGAGCCCCAGCTCGGCGGTGCCCGCCGTGAAGGCGACGTCCGCGCGCATGCCTGCGGGCACGGTCAGCCGGTCCAGCACCATGGGGTCCGCGCGGCTGATCGCGAAGACCGGGTCCGTCGTCATCAACGGGTTGAGCGTGAGCGCCGCGCCGCACACGTTCGAAAAGCGCACCGTGCCCGGCTTGCTGCGCCCCGGCACGAGGAAGCCGAAGTTGGCGCGCGTGGTGTCCATGCCGTCGGCGGGCTCCACCGTCCACGTCAGGCAGGACGCGACGCCGGCCCCGCGCAGGCGCACGGTGACGACCGGACAGGTCTGCGAGCGGCGCACGACGATGGTCCCGGAGTACTCCCGCGCTTCACGCGGCGCGAAGTGCACCCCGAGCGTGGCCTCGGCGAAGGGCTCGAGGTCGTAGCCGCCCTGCGGCGTCATCGGATCCAACGTGAACGCGGCGTCGCCCTGAATGCCGCCGACGTCGCCGTGCGACACCTTCGCGCTGGGGTTGCCGAAGGGGTAGCTGCGCTGCTCACGGCTGCCGATGGCGACCGCCCCGAAGTCGATGAGCGTCGGCACCTCACACTCGCTCGACGACGCCAGGCCCCGCAGCGTCAGGTCGGTGATCGCCGTGTCGGACCCCGCGTTCGCGGCCACCACGCGCAGCTTCACCTCGTACTGCTTGCTGCGATCGTTCGTGACCGGCGGGCTGAAGCGCGCGGCCAGCTGCACGTCTTCCGTCGGGCGCACGTCGAGCTGCGTGAAGTCCAGCGCGAAGGGCGCTTCGGCGGGACCTTGGGCGCCGACCTTGACGCCGTCGCCTTCGGCGAAGGTGGCCGACTCGAGGGTGAGGGTGCCGCGGCCCAGGTTTCGCACCACCACGTTGAGCATGGACGACGCGCCCATGGCGGTCGCGGGGAACTCGTACACGCCGGCCGACGCCACCGCAGGCATGCCCGCCTGGTCCATGACGTAGGCGACTTCGCCCTGCGACGAGGAGATGGACTGCTGGCACTGACAGCCCCACAGCAGCGCGCTCAGCGCCAGCGCGATGGTCCAGACGAGCTTCTGCATGCGGCGTGACTCCCGGCGAGCGCTCCCGTTGGGCCGAGCGCGAGGCGCAGCGATCTACACGAAGCCAACCGGCGAGGGCAGAGGGGGCCTTCAGGGACCGGCGTCGGCGCGGGCGCGCGGCTTCTCGGGCTTTGAGAGAGGCACGCCGCCGTCGGGCAGCGCGCGGCCGGTGGCGACCTTGAGCGCGTCGGCGAAGGCGAGCACTCCCTCGACGTAGGCGGCTTCGTGGTTGTAGCCCCAGACGGCCTTCTGCCGGTCCGCGGCGTAGCCGTGCGCGTTCAGGTACCGGCCGATGGACGCGATGCTGTCGTCCATGTCGAACAGGTCGATCCGCCCGTCGTCGTCGCCGTCCTGCGCCCACTGCAGGCTCTGCGGCATGAACTGCGGGAAGCCGAGCGCGCCGGCCCAGCTGCCCTTGACCTCGAGCGGATCCATGTTGCGGGTCTTGCACTGCCGCACCAGCGCCCCCAGGTTCTTCAGCGCCCGCTCGCGAATGCGCTCCACGCGGGCCTGCTGCTTGGCTTCGCTGAGCGCCCCCTTCTCCTCCGCGCGAGACAGCGCCACCTGGTTCGCGTCGTCGATGAAGAGGAACTGCGAGGTGAAGACGTTGAAGGCTCGGTAGTCGCCGGTGATGGTGCCGAGCTTCGACTCCCACATGAGGATGCCGACGATCGCCTCGCGCTCGACCTGGGTCGTCTTCTCGGTGCGGGACAGCAGGTCCTGGTGAGTGCGCACGAAGGCCACGCCTGCGTCGATGCGGTCCGGCGCGAGGAAGAGCTTCATCAGGTCGAGGTGGTCCTGCCGCTGCTTCTTGAGCATGGACGGCGCGACGATCTGCACCGTGCGCTCGCCGTAGACGAGCTGCGCGCGGGGGTCGTCGAGGATCGCCGTCGCCTCGGCTTCGGACAGCGGGCTCTCACCCACGCCGTTCTTGGTGCCGGCGTCGGACGTGAACAGGGCGAGCAAGGCGGCGCGGGCGGCGCTGCCAGGGCCGGCCTTCTGCGCGAGCTTCCACTCGGCGGGCGGGAGCCCCGCATCGACCTTCGTCCCCGCGTCGACACCGCCGTCGAAGAGCCCACCGTCCGCCCGAGCGGGCGCGGCGCCATTGGTCAGCAGCAGCAGGAGCGTGAGGAGCACGGGTTTGTGCTGGGTGTACCACGCGCGCCCAGGCCTTCTAAAAGAAGTGGCCCGCCATTTCGGGGTGTCTCGAGGGTACGCTGCGCCGGACCATGCGCGAGATCATCGAGACGCTCGAAGCGCAGCACCGCGAGCTCGAGAAGCTCGCCCAGTCCGTGGTGCAGGCGTTCCGCGCGAAGGACGAGGCCGGCCTCAAGGCCACGCTCGACCGCATGCAGGCGCTGTTGGAGACCCACCTCGAGCTCGAGCGAACGCGCTTCTACCCAGGCTTCGTCGCGGCGGCCGAGCGGCAAGCCAACGAGCGCACCAAGCTCGTCGCGACGCTCTTCCGCGACAACATGGCCGTCATCGCCGAAGGGGTGCAGGCGTTCTTCCGCCGCGCCCAGTCCGGCACCGTGCCGGCGGAGGTCGTCGGCAAGGAGCTGCGCACGACCCTCGAGGTGCTCGGCAAGCGCATGGCCGACGAAGAGAAGACGCTGCACCCGCTGCTGCGCACGTTGCTCTGAGCGGAGGCCGCACGCTCAGCGGCCGCGCAGCGTCGGCACCGTGTCCTTGGGCAGCCGGTCCGCCTGCGCTTCGATCCACTCGACCTTCTTCTTGACCTTCGGCGTCGGGCTGCTGGCCTTGCGTGCCTTGGGGTTGGGCAGCACCGCCGCGAGCAGCGCCGCTTCGTGCTCGGTCAGGCTCGCCGCCGGCTTGTCGAAGTACGTCCGCGCCGCCGCTTCGGCGCCGTACACGCCGTCGCCGAACTCAGCGACGTTCAAGTACACCTCGAGGATCCGCCGCTTGGGCCAGAGCGCCTCGATGAGGATCGTGAAGTACACCTCGAGCGCCTTGCGCGCCCACGACTGGCCGGGCCACAGGAACAGGTTCTTGGCCAGCTGCTGCGAGAGCGTCGACGCGCCTCGGGTGGACTTGCCTTCGAGCCGGTCCTCGACCGCGTCTTCGATCGCCTGCACGTCGAAGCCGAAGTGCTGGAGGAACTTCTGGTCTTCGCTCGCCAGCACCGCGAGCCACAAGGCCGGGCTCATCTGCTCGAGGTCGACCCACGCGTGCTTGAGCCGAAAGTGTCGCTCACGCCGTGCCTCGGCGAGGTCCTCGCGCTGCTCCATGAACGCGGTCGTCGGCGGGTCGACGAAGCGCAGGCACCCGACGCCGAGCACGCTGATCAGCAGGGCCGCACCGACGCCCAAGGCCAGCCACCGCCACGGACGGGCGCGAGGGGCCTTGGCTGTGCGGCGCGCCGCCATGGGAGAAGCCCCGTAGCCCAAGAAAAAGACAAGTCGACAGCGCCGTTCGGGCGGCTATCGTGCCCCACCCATGTCCGACGCAAAGTCCATTGGCCTTCCGTCTCACCTGTGGGCGGCACTGGATCAGATGGCAGGCGAAATGGGTGTCGGCCGAGATCAGCTGATCGCCCAGGCGGTGTTCACGCTGGCGCGGCTCAACGGCTACCTGGTGCCGGGCAAGGTGCACGTGGCGTCGGGCGGGCCTCCGCGGCTCGAGCCGTCCGTCGGCCGGTCGTCGGCCATGAAGTCCCGCGGGCGCGGCGCTGAAGAAGAGGAGCCGCAGGAAGAAGAGCCCCCGCCGGACGAGGGCATGGACGATCTGCCCCAGGACGATCTCCCGGACGACGGCGGTGGCGAAGAAGAGCCCGTCGAAGAAGAGCCGCCTCCGCAGCCGCGGGGTGGCGGTGGCCGCGCGACGCTCACGCTGTTCGTCCAGGGGCGCGACCCGTTCAAGATGCCGTCCGACAGCATGACGATCGGCCGCGGCAAGTCCTGCGACTTCGTCATCGAGTCGAACCGCGTGTCCCGCGAGCACGCCCGAATCACTCGCGAAGGGTCCGACTTCTATTTCGAAGACCTCAACTCCTCGAACGGCAGCTTCTTCGGGCCAAACAAGGAGAAGGTGACCACGCGCCGCAAGCTCAAGGACGGCGACGAGTACACCCTGGGTACCGAGAAGGCGAAGTTCTCCATTCGCCGCTGAGCCGGCTGACCCGCTGCCTCGGCTTCACCGACGGGCCGCCAAAAATTAAGGCCGAGCCCAGTCGGGAGCTACAGTCCCGCCCCACGCATGGACACCTTCGCTCGTGTTTCTGCCTGCGTGCGCGCCGTTCAGGTTCGCGCCGGGCTCCAGCCACCCACGCTGGGGCTCGTCTTGGGCAGTGGACTCGGGGCCTTCGCCGACGCGCTGACGGACCGCGTCGTCGTGCCGTACGCCGAGCTCCCGGACTTCCCCAAGAGCTCCGTGCAGGGCCACGCAGGCCAGCTCGTCGTCGGCAACCACCACGGCGTGCGCGTCGTCGCCATGCAGGGCCGCGTTCACTTCTACGAAGGCTACGCGCCCTGGCAGGTCGTGCTCCCGGTGCGCGTGTTGTGCCGGCTGGGCGTCAAGGCGCTGCTCGTCACCAACGCGGCCGGCGGCATCAACACCAGCTTCCGCGCGGGCGACCTCATGGCGCTGACCGACCACCTCAACCTCACCGGGTGGAACCCGCTGGTCGGACCGAACGACGAGCAGGCGGGCCCGCGCTTCCCCGACATGAGCCACGCGTACGATCCGACGCTGCTTCAGGTGCTGCGCGGCGCCGCCAAGGCGGAAGGAGTGGCGCTCAAAGAAGGGGTGTACGCCGGCCTGTCGGGCCCGTCGTACGAGACGCCCGCGGAGATCCGCATGCTGCGCACGCTCGGCGCCGACGCCGTGGGCATGTCCACCGTGGGTGAAGTCATCGCCGCGGCGCACCTGGGCGTGAAGGTGACCGGCATCAGCTGCATCACCAACCTCGCGGCGGGGCTGTCTGCCCAGAAGCTCTCGCACGACGAGGTGGCCGAGACCGCCAACCGCGTGAAGGACGTCTTCAGCCGGCTCGTGTCACGCTTTCTCGACGACGCCGCCAAGGTGTTGTGACTAATTTCCCGACCCGCCATGGCCGAACGACGCAAGAAAGAGCCCACAGTTCCCGACGCCAAGTCGCTCAAGTCCCGCAGCGGTGACGAGCGGCGCGACTCCCCCCGCGTGCCCATGCACTTTCTGCTGCGCGACGTCGCCAAGCAGGACGGCGAGTGGGAAGAGCGCGACGGCGATCTGTCGCTCGGCGGCATTTACTGGAAAGGCAAGACGGCTCCGCACGGCACGGAGGTCGACGTGCGCTTCCGCCTCAGCGGCGTGCCCAAGGAGATCCGCTGCCGAGGGGAGATCCTCCGCGTCCTCGACAAGGGCCAGAACATCGACTTCCACGTGCGCTTCACCGAGCTGGACGTCACCAGCGAGCTGGCGATCGCCAAGTACCTGGACGACTGGCTCGTCGAGCAGGGGCGCTGAGCAACATCGTTTTTGGGCAGCCTCGTTAGGGCAGCAGCACCACCCCGCGGAAGACCGTCCCCGGCGCCGCCGTGCAGACCGTCGTGCCTTGCGGCGAGGTCTGCGCTTGGCCCAGCAGGTCCACCCAGCCGACCACTCGGTTCGCCGACAGTTCATTCGTGCTGCAGAACACCAGCACGTCCAAGCCGACCTCCGTGGCGCCCAGCTGCACACAGCCGCCGTCGGTGCCGCCGTCCAGCGCCAGGCCTCGATTGAAGCGCGCCTGCTCCGTCCACGTGCCGGCCTGCCGAACCCACTTGCGCACGCCCATGCCCTGGGTCTGGTCGACCAGGTACGCCACGTCGAGCCCAGGCTCCCCCGCCGAGCGGTCGAAGAGCGCGAAGCTGGAGATCGCCACGCCCGCATCCGGCAAGCCCGGCAGGCCCTGGGCGGTCGACGTCGGCGTGGTGGGCAGGCCCTGGCCGAGCGCGAAGAGCGGGGTGCTGACGCCAAGGCTCCGCGCCGAGTCGGGGATCGCCGCGCTCGACGCGAACAGCTGGCCGCCGAACAGGCCCACCGAGCGGACGTTGGGCAGCGGCGCGAACAGCTCGACGCTCGCGTCCGCGGAGCCGTGGGGCACGTAGCGCACCCCGGCGATGCCCGCGTCGTTCGGGCCCGTGCCCGCGGTCCAGTACGCCGTCCCGTCGAGCGAGGCGACCGCGCGGATGTTGTTGTTGAAGTACCCGTCGACCAACGTGCTCGTGTTGGCCTGGCCGCCGTCGACGGCCACCCGCGCCACCACCCGAGGTCCGTCCGACGCCACCACGGCCGCGGTGCCCGGCACGGCGCTGTACCCAGCCAGCAAGAAGAAGCGCCCGTCCACCGAGCGCTGCAGCACGCCGTCCGTCGTCGCGGTGCCCGAATTCGAAAACGCCGCGTTGCCTCCGCCCGGCGCCGTCGGCAGCAGGTACGACTGCGCCACGAGCCCCGTCGGCAGCGGCCGGACTTCGAGGGCCACGGACGCCGCCGCGCTCGAGAGCGGCCCGCCGTCGGCCGCCGGACCGATGCGGCTGACCACCAAGGTGCCTCGCAGCGTCGGGCTGCTCCCGCCGGATCCG
>JALHOS010000190.1 GCA_022842905.1 Myxococcaceae bacterium
GACTGGCGGCAGCGCGGGGAGCGGCGGCAGCGCGGGGAGCGGCGGCAGCGCAGGGAGTGGCGGCAGCGCAGGGAGTGGCGGCAGCGCAGGGAGTGGCGGCAGCGCAGGGAGCGGCGGCTCTGCAGGGAGCGGCGGCAGCGCAGGGAGTGGCGGTAGCGCAGGGAGTGGCGGTAGCGCAGGGAGTGGCGGTAGCGCAGGGAGCGGCGGTAGCGCAGGGAGCGGCGGTAGCGCAGGGAGCGGCGGTAGCGCGGGGAGCGGTGGCAGCGCAGGGAGCGGTGGCAGCGCAGGGAGTGGCGGCGGCAACACTCGCGCGCAGGCGGTCGCCTTCCTCCCGTTCCTGCGCAGCGTGATGTGGCAGGTCCGCAACGTCCAGCGAGGCGCGGACGGCGGCTACCTGCGCAACTCCAACGGCACGGTCGCCGTCTTCCGCCAGCCCACGAGGTCGGTCGCTGACTTTCGCTTCGAGGCGACGCGGTTGAAGGCGGCCGGCTTCAACGCGGTGTGGATCGACGACTTCGCTTGGTCGGACTTGAGCCAGGCCGACGGCATGACGCTCAACGAGCCGGAGGTCAGCGCCTTGCTCGAGCTGTTCGAGATTGCGCGCCAGCAAGGTCTGCGAATTCTGTTCAAGCTCAACGCCGCGGGGAACGGCTTCTTTCCTTCGGGCGCGCTCGGCGACATCGCGCGCGCCGGGAGCGGCGCAGACGCCGGCTATGACTTCTGCACGTGGTTCAGCCACCCGGGCGCCTACGACCGTTTCCTCACGTTCTCGCAGCGGCTCCTGGCGCGGCTGCAGCTGTACTTCGGGCAGACGTACTTCCTCATCTACTCGGAGCCCGGAGGTGATGACCGAGGGCAGCGCTGTGCCATCAACGCCGCCGCGTACCAAGTCATCGTCCCGAGCATGCGCGCGGCCTTCGGCAGCTACCCCGCGCAGCTCGCGACGAGAGATGCCGCCTTGCGCAACTCGGTCGCCATCGGCTGGCACGACGACGGGTACATCAACGACGCGTTCACGACGGACTCGCCGATTGCTCCGGGCGTGCAGTTCGACTTCGTGTCTGGGCACAACTACTGGAACGAGCCGACGGGCTTCGGGCCGTACCCCACCTACCTCGAGCAGTACTCCGCCACGGAGCTCACCGCGCTGCTGGACCGTCGCCGCGCCCGCTTCGCCGCCAAGGCCCCCGGCGTGCCGTACGTCATGTCGGAGTGGGGCGTGGCGCGCTGTCGGGCCGGAGTGCCGGTCTCCGACGCGGTGCGGGCGAGCGTCTTCACCACCGTGGCCAACTGGGCGCTGACTCACAGTGTCGGGTGGAACTACTGGGGGTGGACCTCGTACCTCGACAGCGACACCTGCGGGAGCGCCGCGGACAATGGCAACCACTGGGGGCTGACGGGTTCGCCGGTGGAGGACCCCGTCTCGCTGGACGGGCGCTGGGCGACGCCGCTGTTGTCCACCGCCAACCAGGTCCTCGCGCCGACGTTCGGCCAGCAACCGAGCCACCAGCTCCGGTCGTTCCACGTGAGGCCGACCACCAGCGCGCAGGGCGTCACGTCGTATCTGGTGCGCTGCGACTACGGTGTGCGTGCGGGCTGTCTGACCGCGACCATCGGCGGCACGACGTGCGCGCTCGCCGACCCAGTCAACGTCTGGGCGTCGAACGACGTGGGGAGCCCGCTGTATTCGTTTGCGTACTTCAGCTGCCCGCCAGCCCCTGCGGGGACGGCGATTCGCTGTGCGACGACGACGGCGATGATCTCCGGCAGTGCCGATCCGCTGTGCGCGCCCGGCGCGCTGCCGGTCACCGTTGGGTTTGCGCAGTGACCTTCGAGGCGCGGCGTGTGCTCAGGCCGCGCGCTTGGCCTCGCGAGCCTCCGGCGCGACGACCGCGTCGATGTCGAGGATGAAGACGATCCGCTTGTCGGACTTGGCCATGCCCACCATGTAGTCCGGAGGCAACGCCCCGCTCACCGTGGGAGGCGCGGGCTCGAGCTGTCCGTCCTGCAAGGTCAACACGTCGAGCACTTCGTCGACGACGACACCCAGCGTCATCGACTGCCCCGCGACGTCCACCTGCACCACGATGATGACGGTTTGGTCCGTCGGCACCGTCTGCCCCATGCCGAACTTCGCGCGGAGGTCCACGATCGGAATGACTCGACCGCGCAGGTTGAGCAGCCCTCGCACCGAGGTCGCGGTGCCCGGGACTCTCGTCACTTCGACGTACCCGATGAGCTCGATCACCTTGAGGATCCGCACCCCGTAGTTCTCGGTGTCCAGACGAAACGTCATGTACTTCCCACTGCCGGCTTCACGCTGCTTGTGCATGGTTCTCCTCGATTCGTGGAGCGTCTGCCCGACGCGTGGACTTGCGCGACGCGAGTTGCCCGAGGCGATCGACGTTCACGATCAACCCGACGCGGCCGTCGGACAGAATTGCCGCGCCTGAAAACCACTCGGCGTCCGTGTAGCCGGCCTGCAGCGGCTTGATGACGAACTGCTGCTGGGCCAGCACGTCATCGACCAGCAACCCGACGCGCCTCCCCATCGATTCCAAGATGACGACCAGCGCTTGTGTGGGGTCCTGCCGCGGACCACCCAGCGAGAAGAGGCTGTCGGCGCGCAGCAGCGGCAGCAGCTCTCCACGCAGCAGCAGGTACTCGTCCTTGTGCGCCATGGACCGGAGCATGTCCGCACGCGGCCGCAGAGATTCCACGACCGCCAGGCTCGGCAGCACGTACCGTTCCTTTCCGCAGGACACCAACATGCCGTCGATGACCGCGAGCGTCAGCGGCAGCACGAGCCGAAACGTCGTGCCGTGCCCGTGTTCGCTCTGAGTCACGACGTGGCCCCGCAGCGCCTCGATGCTGCGCTTGACCACGTCCATGCCCACCCCTCGACCGGAGAGCGCGGTGACCTGCGCCGCCGTCGAGAAGCCGGGCGCGTAGATCAGCTCGCAGATCTCGGTGTCGGTCAGCTGCGTCGAAGGTTCGACCAACCCCCGTGCGCGAGCCTTCGCCAAGATGGCGCCTCGGTCGAGGCCGCGGCCGTCGTCCGCCAGCCGAACGACGACGTTGCCCCCCTCGTAGCTGGCGCTCAGCTCCAGGGTCGCGACGGCGGGCTTGCCGGCCCGCGCGCGTTCGTCAGGCGCCTCGATGCCGTGGTCCATGGCGTTGCGCACCATGTGGAGCAGGGGCTCTTCGAGCCGATCGACCATGCCGCGATCCATCTCCGTGCCGTCACCCGTGGTGATGAGCGCCGCGGGCTTCCCGGTCTGCTTCGACAGATCGCGCACGAGCCGCGCCATCTTCTGGAACACGCCGCGCACGGGGACCATGCGCAGCCGCATCGACACGCTCTGCAGGTCGCGGCTGATCTTCGTGAGCTGCGCCAGGTGGCTGCGCACGCGGGGTGACTCCAGCGCGACGATCTCCGGCAGGTTCGCCACCATCGACTCCGCGATGATCAGCTCGCCGATCATCTCCACCACCGACTCCACGCGCTCGACGTCGACCTTCAGCGTTTCGCGCAGCTTGATCGCCGCCGCGCGTTTGGCCTCGTCCCCGTCGCCGCCGTCGTCGTCTTTCGCTTCCACCGTCGGAGGTTGCAGTGACACGACGTTTCGCATTGGCGGACTGGGCTGGGCGACGGGCGCAGACGGCGCAGGTGCTGGCGCTGGCTCAGGGGGCGTTGGCGCAGAGGGCGCTGGCGCAGGGGGCGCGGAGGCAGTGGGCGCGGGGGCAGAAGGCGCTGGCGCCGTGGGCGTTGGGGCAGTGGGTGCGGGCGCGGCGGGCGCTGGTGCCGCGCCGGGGGCTTCGAGGGCCGCGTTGAGTCTCACGATGAGCGTCTCGACCGTCTCCGGCGCAGTAGGGAACGCGTGGCGGGCCTCGACCGCCGCTCGCGTCTGTCGGAGGAGCGTGAGCAGCTCCGCCGTCGCTTCGAACACGAGGTCGAGCGTCCCTCCGTGCAGGCGCAACGCTCCGTCGCGCACGCGGTCCAAGAGGCTCTCCGCGCAGTGGGCGAGCCGGGCCATCTCGTGCACGTCGACGCACGCAGCGACGCCCTTGATCGAGTGGAACACGCGGAAGAGCCGGTGGACGTGCTCGGGCGTCTCGTCTCCTTCGCTCACGGCCATGAGCGTCTGGTCGGCCTGCTCCAGCCCATCTCTCGCCTCGTCGAAGAACTGGCCGAGCAGCGACAGCGTCTCCTCGTCACGATCGACCGTGGAGCTCGCGCTCGGCTGCTGCACCGGCTGGCCCGACGCGCTCGCCCGCAGCCGTTCGACGAAGGCTGCCGTATCCGCCAGGGCGCGGTCCCCGCTGTCCGCAGCCCCGAGAGCTTGCATCAGCGCGCCCGCCGCCTCGGCGTCTGCCGACGGGAGCTCGTCGCTCATCATCAACTCCTCGAGCGCACGAATGACCTTCGAGGCGCGCGGCGCAGACCACTCGTCGATCTGCACGAGCTCCGCGGCGACGGCGTCGAGGACGGCGCTCCACGCGGGCATGGCGCGGGAGCTCACCGCCACCCCTGCAGGGCAGACGTGGCGCTCAGCTGTTTGTCCAGGCCCGTCGTGAAGGCGTGCACGAGCACCCAGTCGCGCCGCTCCTCGAGGCGGAGCTCCACGTTCCTTCCGGGCGTCCACGCGGTGGTCAGGGTCACTTCGGCATCGCCCGCCTCGGCAGTCGCGGCTGGACGACTCAGCCCCGCGACATGCGTCAGCCCTCGTTCAAGTCGGCTCATGCGGAGGCGCGGCAGCAAGGCATGTGCCCCACGCTGCCGACCGTGACTTCGCGGGGATCAGGTCCCAAGGGCGTCGTGCCTCGGTTTCAACCGCAGTCAGGCGCGACCCGGGCGTGCTCAGAGACCCATACACCCGCTCGAAGCTCCCCCCTGAGCAGCGCATGGATCTGCGCTTGCAAACCTGGGACGGCACACTCGAGCCGCGGGGAACGAATGAACATCGTCAGCAATCTTTCGGTGAAGGCGAAGTTGGGAGGGGCGGCGGCGTTCGCTGCGCTCGGGCTCATCGCGCTGGGCGTGGTGGCGCTGCAGTCGATGCGGCAGACGCAGATCAACAGCCCGGCCTACCAACACATCATCGATTCGAAAGACCTCACCGCGGACGTGCTCCCGCCGCCGTTCTACGTGCTCGAACTTCGGGAAGTGCAGCTGGAAATGGCGCTCGGCCCCGACGCGAACACGCTGCGGCGCCTAGAGGCGCGTGCCAGCGAGCTGAAGAAGGACTTCCAGGCGCGCGCGGCGCTCTGGCTCGACCAAGAGAAGGACCCGGAGAGCCGGCGCCTGCTGAGCGAAGTGCAGCGAACTGGCATGGACTTCGCGCAGACCATCGACCGGCGTTTTGCCGCCGCGATCGCCAAAGGCGACTTCGCCGCGGCCCGGGAGATCGCGGCCGGAGATTCACTCGAAGCGTTTCAGGCCCATCGCACCGCGGTCGACGCCGTGATCGCGAATGAGGCGAAGCAGTTCCAGGACATCGAAAAGGAGACGACGGCTGTCATCGCCTCAGCCGAGCGGCGGCTGCTGACGGCAGGGCTCATCTTGTTGTTTGCGCTGCTCGCGCTGGGCTGGCTGCTGGCCAGGGCCATCGTCACGCCGCTGGTCGAGATGCGGGCGGCCGCGGCGAGGCTGGCGGTCGGAGACGTCTCGGTCGACGTCACCCACCGCAGCGGGGACGAGCTGGGCACGCTGGCCGACGCGTTCCGAGGGCTGGTCGAGCACTCCAACGCCCTGGCGCAGGCGGCCGTCCGCGTCAGCAACGGCGACGTCAGCGTCGACATTCAGCCGCGCTCTGCCGAGGACGTGTTGGGCGCGGCCATGCGCGACGTCGTCACCTCACTGCGGACCGTGCTGGCCCAGTCAGACGTCGTCATTCGCGACGTGTCGGGCGGCAAGCTCGACGTGTCCGTGTCCGGCGGTGACGCCAAGGGCGCCTACCAAGAGCTCCTGGTGGGCTTGGCCACCGTGGCCAGAAACGTCCGCACGCCGATCGAAGCCATGAGCGCGGCGCTCTCCAGCGTGTCCAAGGGGGACCTCACTGCGCGCTTGACCGGGCAGTACGACGGCGCGTTCGGCGCGATGCAGAACTCCTTCAACAGCGCCCTGAGCTCACTCAACGACAGCTTCGGGCAGGTCTCGGCGACCGCGGACCAGGTGACGAGCGCGGCGAGCCAGATCGCCGCGTCCAGCCAGTCGGTCGCCCAGGGCGCCACGCAGCAGGCGCGGAGCCTCGAGGAGACGAGCAGCAGCCTCGAGGAGATGTCGAGCATGACCAAGCAGAACGCCGCGAGCGCGAAGGCGGCGCAGGAGAACGCGGCCAGCGCCAAAGACGCGTCCGGCGTGGGCAGCGAAGCGGTGCAGCACATGACCGAGGCCATGGAGAAGATTCGCACCGCCGCCGAAGGCACCGCCGCCATCATTCGCGACATCAACGACATCGCCTTCCAGACGAACCTGCTGGCCCTGAACGCGGCGGTCGAGGCGGCGCGCGCAGGCGACGCTGGGCGCGGCTTCGCCGTCGTCGCGGAAGAAGTGCGCAGCCTGGCGCTGCGCAGCAAAGAAGCGGCGAAGAAGACCGAGGCGCTCATTCACCAGTCGGTGCAGCTGGCGCATGAAGGTGGGGGCGTCGCCAATCGCGTCGCGCAGAACCTCGGCTCCATCGTCACGTCGGTCGGCCAGGTCAGCCAGCTCATCGGCAACATCGCGACGGCGAGCGCAGAGCAGGCCCGCGGCGTCGAGCAGGTGAACCGCGCCGTCAGCCAAATGGACCAGGTCACGCAGCAGAACGCAGCGAACGCCGAAGAGTCGTCGTCGGCGGCGCAGGAGCTGTCTTCTCAGGCCAAGCGCTTGGCCGACTTGGTGGGCCGCTTCAAGGTCGCGCGGGTGGGTGAAGCAGACGCGACGGCCGGCGCCGGGCGTCGGCCGCGCAAGGAAGACGCCCCGAGCGGAGCAGCGCCGGCGATCGGCCTCAAACCCGGCTTCGTGCCGCTCGACGACGACCCGGTGTTTCGCGACTTCTGACCGGCGCACAGGTGGACCATGACGCCAGCGCTCTTTCAGCGTTTTCGAGACTTCGTGCACGGGCAGGCGGGCATCGATCTGCCAGTCGGAAAGGACGGGCTCGTCTCGGCGCGCATCGCCGGTCGCGTCCGAGCGCTGAGCCTGCCGAGTGAAGAAGCGTACCTCGAGCACCTGCTGGCGCCGCAGGGCCGCGACGAAGTGTCGGCGTTCATCGACGTCATCTCGACGAACTTCACGCACTTCTTCCGAGAGGCGAAGCACTTCGACCTGCTCCGACGCTTCGTCAGGGACCTGACCGCCGCCGGCCGGTCGGAGGTGCGGGTGTGGTGCGCCGCGTCGTCCTCGGGTGAGGAGCCGTACACGCTGGCCATGGTGCTGGACGACGCGCTGAGCGGCCGCGGGGTGACCTGGCGGGTGCTCGCGACCGACATCTCGACTCGAATGCTCGAGCGCGCGACGGCGGCCACCTACGACGCGGCGCAGCTCGAGCCCGTTCCTCCGGCGTACGCCCGGCGCTACCTCGTCCCGGGCCCGGACGGACGCAGCAGCATCGCGCCCGCCCTCCGCGCGCGGGTGTCCTTCGGGCGGCTCAACCTGTCGCGGCCTCCGTTCCCCATGCGGGGCCCGTTCGACGTCATCTTCTGCAGGAACGTGATGATCTACTTCGACACGGCGATTCGGCAGGGGCTGGTGCAGGACGTCGAGCGCCTGCTTGCGCCCGGCGGCCTCTTCATCGTCGGCCACACCGAGACGCTGACCGGAGTGAAGACGCAGCTCGAGTGTGCCGAACCGTCTGTGTACGTGAAGCCGAGGACCCGATGAGCGCCGCGCCCGCGCTGTCCGACAGGAACCTGGATTGGCTGCGCCACCAGCTGGTCGTCCCCATGGGGGGCATGCAGGTGTCCAATGACCCGAACGCCGTCCTCGCCACCTACGCCCTGGGCTCGTGCGTGGCGGTGGTGGTGTTCGACGCGGCGCGGCGGCTGGGCGGCATGCTGCACTTCATGCTGCCCACGTCGGCGTCGGCGCCGGAGCAGGCCCTCGCCACGCCCACCATGTTCGCCGACGCGGGCGTGCCGCTGTTGTTCGAGGCGATGTACCGGCTCGGCAGCACCAAGCGGGACCTCATCGTCAAGCTGACCGGCGGGGCGCAGTTGGCTGACGGTCCGCAGGGCTCGCAGATCGGCCCGCGCAACGTCATCACCGTGCGGAAGATGTTCTGGAAGGTCGGCGTGCTGACGCAGGCCGAAGACGTCGGCGGCACGTTGTCTCGCACGGTGCGCCTCCACCTGAACAACGGCGCCGTCGTCATCCACTCGCAGGGCCACGAGCGCCCGCTCTAAGGAGAAAGTGCAGCCATGCCACTGCGGGTCCTCATCGTCGACGACTCTCCGGTGATGCGCCGGGTCGTCCGCCGCACCTTGGAGCTGTCTGGGCACGCGTTCGACAAGGTCTTCGAGTGCGCGAACGGCCTCGAGGCCCTCGAGCTGCTCAACGCGAACTGGGTCGATCTCGTGCTGACCGACGTGCACATGCCGGGGCTGTCGGGCGACGAGCTCATTCGCCGCATGCGTGCCGACCCCGTGTTGGCCGACGTTCCGGTCGTCGTCATCAGCTCGGACCGGGCCGACGAGCGTGTCGAGCGGCTCACCCAGCTGGGCGCCCGTGCGTACCTGAAGAAGCCTTTTCGGCCCGAGCAGCTCGGGTCGATCTTGGCGAGCCTCACCACCCCCGGAGTGCCCGATGCCGCAGCCACGCTCTGACGAAGCAGTGCTCGAGCAGGTCCTCGCCGCGACCCTCCAAGACACCGCCTTCGTGCTGTTCGACCCGCCCGCCCCCGAAGCGCGAGAAGCCGGGCCCTACCTGCGGGCGTGCATCACGATCGGCGACGCGCGCGACACCGAGCTGCGGCTCTGGGTGCCCGACGCCTTGGCGGTGGAGCTCGCCGAGACCGTGCTCGCTGAGCCGGGCGCAGAGGCCGCGCAGGTGTCGGCCACCGTCGGAGAGCTGCTCAACATCATCGCGGGCGCGTGGTGGGCGGAGCAGCCAGACGCGAGCCGCGCGACCGAGCTTGGCGTGCCGACCGTCGACGCGCGCGCCGACCGACCCGCGACGCACGGGCTGAGCGTGACGTTGTGGGCCAGCGGGGTCGCGCCCATCACCCTCGAAGCGGTACAGCGAGCGTAGCCGTGACGGACCCGGTCAAAGTCCTCGTGGTGGACGACTCGCCGCTGGTGCGGCGCGTGCTCGTGCAGGCCCTGGAGTCGGACCCCGACGTGCGCGTCGTGGCCCAGGCAGCCGACGCGTACGCCGCGCGCGACGCGCTCATGGCCGCGGCACCCGACGTGATGACGCTCGACGTCGAGATGCCCCGGCTCGACGGGCTCACGTTTCTGCGGAAGATCATGCACTACCGGCCGCTGCCGGTGGTCGTCATCTCGGCTCACACCCAGGACGGCGCCGCGCGTTCCCTCGAGGCGCTGAGCGCCGGGGCCTTCGACGTGCTGGGCAAGCCGGAGTCTGCCGCGGGGTTGACTGCGCTGCGCGACCAGCTGCTGGCCGTGGTGAAGGCGGCGGTGCACACACGCAGAACCAAGGCCGCCGCGCCGGCGCGTCCTCCAGCGGTGGCGCTGGGCCCCTTGCCGGTGGTCGCGCCTCTTCCAGGCGCTGGGTGTGAGCTCATCGCCCTGGGCGCTTCGACGGGTGGCACCGTCGCGCTCGAGAAGCTCCTCACCGCCGTCGAGCCGGGGCTCCCGCCGATCGTCATCACGCAGCACATGCCGGCCAACTTCACCAAGGCCTACGCGCAGCGCGTGAACTCGCTGAGTCGGCTCTCGGTTCGAGAAGCCGTGGACGGCGAGCCGCTCGAGCCTGGCACGGCGTTGGTCGCGCCCGGAGGCAAACACCTGTTGGTGCGCCGAGACGGCTCGGGCTACCGCTGCCGCGTGAAGACGGGGCCGCTGGTCAGCGGGCACGCACCCTCGGTCGACGTGCTGTTCCGCTCCGTCGCCGAGGCCGCTGGCGGCAAGGCGCTGGGCGCGCTGTTGACGGGCATGGGTCGAGACGGCGCGGACGGCCTGCTCGCGATGCGACAGGCTGGCGCGCATACGATTGCCCAGGACGAAGCGAGCTGTGTCGTCTTCGGCATGCCCCGCGCCGCGATCGACCTCGGCGCCGCGGTGGAAGTGCTCTCGTTGGAGATCCTCAGAGCCCGCCTCACGCAAGGCTCGCTGATCCGACACGCGAGCGCTGCGCCAGCCTGAGCGGGCCCCCAAACGGGTGATGTGCTCAGTTCCCACCGGACCCAGCAGGGCCGGCGCGCGCTGCTGCGGGATTCGCCGACTCGAGGGCTGGCGCGTTCGCGCAGCGTCTCGACGGCTGCTTTCGGCGCGGTGCTTCACCCCTGGAATCGCGGCCCGTTGCGGCGGCGGGCGGCCAGGCGGGTCGCCCCGGACCACGGCGGGCCCCGGACCCTGCGATCGCGTCAACCCGTTGGCGAGCGGTCGCTGGAAGCACCCGTGTCTGCGCGGCGGTCCCCTCGGGCGGCGACGAGTCGACGCCTGGCCCCGCGTGGAATGCTTGGTGCACAGCAGCTCCGGCATGAAGCCACTGCCTGATCCAGAGACGCTGGCGAAGCTCGTCTCCAACGTCACCACGACGATGCTCGGAATCGCGTTCCGGCCCGTCGTCGGCGACCCGACGCCGCCGCAAGACCGTGAGTGGAAGACGGCGCTGCTGGCGATCCCCGGAGGCCGCCCCATCACCATCGGCCTGGCGAGCGATCTCGAGTCGGGCCACCAGCTCTGCGCGGCCATGTTCCAGTGCCCTTCGCGCGACGTCGACGCGGCGATGATGGAAGACAGCCTGCGGGAGCTGACCAACATGACCGCCGGCCTGGTGAAGAACGTGCTGTCGCTGGATCAGAGCCTGGGGCTGCCCAAGATTCTGCCTGGCTCCGCCATGCCGAGCCGCGGTGCGCCGCCGCACACCCAGTCGGTGATGTTGCAGGCTGACCGGTTGGGCCTGCTGCTGTGGGTGTCGGAAGGAGCGCACGGGTGATGTCCACGACGACCACGTTTCGAATCAAGGAGCTGCCATGCCTCGCGTGATGACCGTCGACGACAGCCGAGCCGTACGCACCATCATCGCCAAGCAGCTGACCGCGCTGGGCTGTGAGGTGGAGGAAGCCGAAGACGGAAAGGCGGCGCTCGACAAGCTCCAGGACATCGCCGTCGACCTCGTCTTGCTCGACGTCACCATGCCCGTCATGGACGGCCCCGCCATGCTCGCGGGGCTGCGGCAGAGCGGGAATCGCACCCCCGTCATCATGCTCACGAGCGAGGCCAAGCGGTCGGTGATCGCCGAGGCGCTCAAGCTCGGCATCGACGACTACATTCTCAAGCCGTTCAAGCCCGAGGAGCTGGCCGAGAAGGTCAAGAAGTCGCTCAACCTGGCCGGAGGCTCCGCGCCCGCCGCGGACGAAGGCGAAGCGGCGGTCACGCTGCCGAGCCCGGCTGCCGGCGCCGCCACCACCGAAGGCAAACAGTTCATCGACGTGCTCGTCGTGGACGACATGGAGAACGTGGCCAAGCGCCTTCGAGCGCTGCTGCCGTCTCACGTGACGCTCCACGCCGTGATGAGCGCCCAAGCAGCGCTCGCGGCGTGCAAGGAGCGCGTGTGTCGCGTCATTCTGGTCGACTACGACCTGCCCGACGTCAGCGCTGCGCTGCTCTCCACGCAGCTCAAGGTGCTCCAGCCGCACGCCGCGGTGGTCGCCCTGGCGCTCAAGCCGCCCAACACGGCTCAGTTCGTCAGCGAGGTCCAAGCCAAAGGGTTCGCCGACGCGCTCTACAAGCCGTTCAGCCCCGAGACGATGGAGGACTTCGTCCAGCAGTACTTCGACAAGCAGGACCTGCTCGTGCGTGAGGACAACCTCGTGCGCTTGGGCAGCTTCAACGGCAAGCCCGAGCGCATGGAGCGCTACTTCACGCGCCTCGACTCGCTGTTCCCGCCCGCGCTCGAGACGATCGCCGCCGCGTGCTTCGAAGGGGTCGTGGTGGATTTGTCACAGGCCACGCTCCACCCGGAGCGCATGCCTCGGTTGCTCGCGTCCGTCTCGAGTCGGTGCAGCAACATGGGGCTGCGCGTGCTCGTGGTGGGCGGCACCGACGTGAAGAAGCTCTTGGGGGGATACGAAGAGACGAAGGGTATTCCGTGCTTCGCAGACACGACGTCCGCGAAGGCACAAGCAGCATGAGAGGTGGGCAGTATGGACGTAGCCATGGAACCTGCGGCGAAAGCCGCACTCGAGAAATCGACCGGACCACTCGCTCAACAAATCGAAAAGTTGGTGCTGCGGAAGATCGCCGATGACTCGCTGGCGCTGCCTGCGCTGCCGTCAGCGATCGCCAGGTGCATGGAGCTGCTGAAGGACGCCAGCGCCGAGCCGAAGGAATACGTCGTCGTGCTCGAGACCGACCCGATGCTCGCTGCGCGTGTCTTTCGCATGGCCAACAGCGCCGCGTTCGGAGGGACCCAGCGGAGCGCCACGCTCATGGCTGCCGTGACGCGGCTGGGCCTCAAGCGGCTCAAGACGCTGCTGCTGCAAGCGGCGTCGGAGCGCTTGTTCATCTCGAAGAACGCGTCGATCGCCGCGCTCGCCGCTTCCGTGTGGCAGCACTCGGTGGCGGTCGCGCTCATCGCTCGAGATTTGTGCGCGCTGACCGCTCGCTCCGACAGCGAGGAGGCCTGCATCGCGGGGCTGTTGCACGACGTCGGCAAGCCCATCGTCGCAAGCGTGCTGCTGGAGGCAGAACGGCAGATCGTCGAGCTGCGCGGGTCCGCGTGGATCGGCTCGGAAGAGTGGACGTACGTGCTCGCTCGGACCCACCGCGCGGTCGGGGTTGCCGTGGCCCAGAAGTGGGAGCTGCCCGAGGTCGTCCGCACGACGGTCCGCGACTGCAGCGAGTTCGACGCGGCGAATCGCGCGTCACTCGCGAACGTTCTCTGCTTTGCCAATGCGCTCGCGAAGACCGCGGGGATCTGCCCGCCGCTGACGGACATCGAAGACGCCAAGGCGTTGGTGTTGATCGGCAGGTCGCTGCTGGGCGTCGAGGAACAGGTCGTCGGCTCGCTGAGCAGCACGATCAAGGGGCGCGTCGCCGAGGTCGCCTGAGGGCGGCGGGGAAGCGTGGGCAGCAGGATGAGCCGCGAACCCGCGAGATGACGATGGCTTGATCGAGCGGATCAGCTCACCGTTCCGCGGGCATCACACGGCACCTCGGCCGCCTGCGGCCCGCCCAGGCGAGTGCGAGGAGAGCCAGCAGTGGCTCTGTTGCTGTGCACCCGCAGCCGGGCGCCTGATCGCCTCCTCCAGCCCCGTCTCCCGCGGCGCCACCGACGCCCGCAGTTCCTCCGGCGCCCGCAGTTCCTCCAGCGCCAGCAGTCCCTCCCGCGCCCGCAGTCCCTCCGACTCCCGCAGTCCCTCCGACTCCCGCAGTCCCTCCGACTCCCGCAGTCCCTCCAGCGCCCGCAGTCCCTCCAGCGCCCGCAGTCCCTCCAGCGCCCGCAGTCCCTCCAGCGCCCGCAGTCCCTCCAGCGCCCGCAGTCCCTCCAGCGCCCGC
>JALHOS010000191.1 GCA_022842905.1 Myxococcaceae bacterium
ACCTTCGGCCTCCGCCGGTGCCTCGGGACCATTGCCGAGGCCGGCTGGCGCGGCGCGCACCAACTCCCGAAGCGCCCGCACGTGCGGCTCGGCGCGCACCAGGCCTTCGGCCTCCGCCAGGGTCTGCTCGGCGCGCTCCAGCTCGAGCTCCAAGGCACGCAGCCGGGTGTCCAGGGCCACCTTCTGCGCGACGTCGGCGCCCAAGCGCTCGGGCTGCCCGTCGAGCGCCGCCAGTTCCATGCGCAGCCCTTCGAGTTCCTTGAGCAGCTGGTTGAGCGGCCGGTTCCGCGCCCGGGCGCCCCAGATCGCCTCGCGCTCGCGGTCGAGCGCCGCCGTCGCCTCAGGCAGGCGCCGCGCCCCCTGCATGCCGACGGCGAAGAGCGCCTGGGCGACCTGCGACTCGTCGTCGAGCACCGCCAGCGCGTTGAGCTCGTCGAGCGTGAAGGCGAAGACCTGCCGGAACAGCGGCTCACTGACGTGCCCCAGGGCTTCCCACAACACCGCCTCGGGCAGCGGCGCGCGGAGCTCGTCCAGGACGGTCAGCTCCCCCTCGGCCCGCCGCGACCGAGCCACGCGCCGCGCGATCAGTCTCCGGCGGCCGGATCGCAAATGGAGCTCGCCGCTCTGGGGCGCGGCCGCCCCGCCGTCGAAGGCCCCGGGCGCACCTCGCCGAGGAAAGCCGAACAGGACGCCACGGACGAACGCGAGGGTCGTGGACTTGCCCGCCTCGTTGGGGCCGAACAGCACCGACAGCCCGTCGTCCAGGCTCACCGACAGCTGGCTGAAGGGCCCGTACGCATCGATGACGATCCGCTCGAGGACCGTCTTCACGGCGGGTCCTCCACCAAGAGCCGCACCGCGCGGCGGGCGGCTTCGGCGATCACCTCAGGCGACGACAGGAATTCGGTGTCGAGCCGCAGCCGGCCGAGCGCTTCGACGAGCGACTCGAGCTCCGTGCGCGCCCCCAGCGCCTCGACGCGCGGCTGTAGGAGCGCCCCCTTCGCCCACGGCACCAGCTCGGCCACCAGCCCGCCCCCCTCGGCGAGGCGATCGAGCGGCAGCGGGAGCTCCGCACGAAGCTGCACCGACTCGACGACGAAGCGCTGGGCCTTCTCGGTCAAGCCGTACTCCAGCTCGGAGAGCACCGACGGCTTGAGGGCGGCGACGATCGGCGCGCTGCCGGTCAGCTCGAAGCGCAGCACGAAGGCGCGCTCCGGATCCGGCTCCGCGGCGACGACGCTGCTGGCGTCTTGGGCCAGCGCCTGCGCCACGGCCTCCACGGAGGTGAGCCCGTCGATCGCCACGTCTCGAACGAGCCAGCGCACCGTGTCGAAGGCGACGGGGGTGGCGATGGGCCGAGCGCCGTCAGCGAGCGTGACGAGCAGCCCTCCGCGGGGCCCCGGCTCCAGCGCATGGCGCCCCTGCAGGTTCCCCGGGTACGCCGCCAACCCGCCGCTGGCCAGTGGATACTGCCGAGCGCCGTGCACGTGGCCCAAAGCCCAGTAGTCGAGGCGCGCCGCGGACAGATCGTCGACCGTGCAAGGGGCGTAATCGCGGTGGCCCGATTCCCGGCCCACGTTGCAGTGAAGCAGGCCGATCGTCGGCTCACTCCCCCGCCGTGAGAACTGCACGGCCAGGTTCTCGGTGACGGCGGCTTGGGGAAACGACACGCCCTGCACCCGGAAGGTGCGCCCGTCGGGCAGTTGGTGCACCTTCTCTTCGTGGGTCGGCCCGAAGGTGTGCACCGAAGAAGGCCAGGCCTTCGCGGACACGGGCTCGTAGGGATCGTGGTTGCCGTGGGCGACGAAGGTGGCGATCCCCGCGGCGTGCAGGCGCTCCAGCGCGCCGAGCCAATGCAGCCGCGCGCGCAGCGAGCGATCGCGGCGATCGTACAGATCGCCAGCCACGAGCACGGCGTCGACCCGCTCCTGAATCGCGAAGTCCACCGCGCGGGTGAGCGCCGCCAGCGACGCCTGGGCGAAGCGCGGCGGCAGCAGGCCCATGGACTGCTCGAGCCCGGCGAACGGGCTGTCGAGGTGCAGGTCCGCCAGGTGGAGGAAGCGCAGGGTCACGGGGAGCCTGCGCCGTATACCGCAGGGGGCTGACAGCGCGCGCGGCCAGCGAGCGCAGAACGGCCCGCGACGTCACAGCTCGAGGCCGACGGCCAACGTCACATCGGGCAGCGGCAGATCGATCACCCCGAAGCGCAGCCGCCACGCCCCAGGGCTCGAGCAGCTGTCCGGGTCATTGCAGCGCGACACGGTCATCGACGGGCCCACGGCCAGGTCGACGACGACCCGCATTGCGCTCGCGGGGGTTGCCGGGAAGCGCCACTGCACGCCGAACGTCACCGCGCCGAGAAACGCCGGGTCGTAGATGTTCACGATCGCCTTGGCGGCCGTCGCGTGCACCGACACGAAGAGCCCCCACCAGCGCTCGATCGGCGTCAGGTAGACGCGGAGGCCCGCCGCAGCAGCGACGTAGGACGCGACGTGCGCCCCCACCGCGAAGAACGGAGCGAGGCGCCCTGCCCGAAACTCCGCGCGCACGCCCATCATCGCGTGCGCGTTGCCGACGCCCGCGGACACCGTCATGGGTGCGACAGGCGTGTCTGTGACACCGGAGTCAGGCTGTTCGGCGGCGCCCGATGTGGCGGCGAGAAGCGCGACGAGGATGAGGCTTCGCATGAGCCGGCGCGCAGCAACGCATGTGCCAGCAGCGTCCCTCCGCGCGCTCCTTCGACCACGGTCGCCCGCCCACGCGAGGCGCTCCGCCCTTCATGACGAGCGCGACACACAAGCTGGCCCCGCGCCCACGATCACCAAGGGCGCATCAATCCCGAAAGCGCTCTTCGTTCACCTGCATTGACGAATACACATGGGTGAGCACCTGCTGGCCCTTCGCGTTGAACACCGCCGGACGACCGCGCGAGCGTTCGGTGTGGCCTTCTTGAAACACGAGAAAGTAATCGCGGCCGTCGACCGTGAACTTGAAAGCCTTGCCCGGCTTGCCGAATTCGTGGCCGAACCGATCCTCCTGCTCGAGCTTGGGCAGCGCCGACACGGGGATCTCAAGGCCCGGCGTCTTGGGCACGAAGTGCCGGTCGTGCTGCTCGGACTTGAAGTGCTGGTGCAGCGCGCCCATGACCCGGTTGCCGGCGGAGCGCTCCGAGTCCGACGCGGAGGTCCAGCGCACGCCGTGCGCGTTCTTGTAGTCGCGGCCGAGGAACAGCTGCTTTCCGTCCGCCGTGAACAGCACGTGCCCCGTCCCTTGTCCCGACCGGTAGTCGTGGGTGACCTGCCAGTAGCGCTTGCCGTTCGCTTCGACCGCTTGCACCGAGCTGCTGACGCCGATGACCGTCGACGCCAGCTCGCGTGAGACGGACGCGGGCACGGGCATCGCGACCTGGGTCGGCTTGAGTGCGCGGGCGTCGAACGCGCGGCGGGCCTCACGCACGTCCGGGCTGGTGAACGGCGAAGGACCGGCTGGGCGCAGGGGCGACGTGCGGGCTGCAACGACAGGGGCAATGGAGTTCATGCCCAGTTTTCGCCGTCGTTCCCGGCTGTTCTCGGCCGCGATCTGTCCCTGCCCTGCGCACTTCTTCAGCGAACACCGGGCAGCGGAGCCGCGTCTGCAGGCACGCAGCCGCGACGGCACGTCAACGGCGAGCCAGCACCTCGTCGGCGCGGGCGCGGGCGAACTGGGCGAGCAGCCCCAGCGGCGGCTTCTGATCGAGCGGGAACCGGAGCGTGCCCTTGCTGACGTGGTGCCCGTCGAGCGCAGCGCCCAGCCGCTCCATGACCGTCGGGCCCACCGGGTAGAGCGACCAGTGATCTCGCCAGCCGGCGAAGAAGATCGCCACCCGGCCGCCGACGCGAAACGCGGGAATGCTGTACGAGATGCACTCTTCGGCGCCTGGGACGGCGGCGTGAATGGCGCGGCGAACCTGCTGCAGGAGCGCTCGGACGGCGGGCGGCTGCTGGGCCAGGTAGCCGTCGATCGTCGCTTCGGCCTTGCCGCGTGTGGCCCCACGGACCGCCTTCTTCGCGACGCGCCTGGCGGGCGCGGGCTTCTTCGGGGCAGCTCTCTTCGGTGGGCGCTTCTTCCGGGCGGTGGCCATGAGAACGGCGAACTCTGGCCGTGGGTGCGCGTCGCGACAAGCACGAAGCGGCGGCACGCGCGTCGGCTGGGCGCTAAAGGAGGACCGAGTGAGCGAGCGGGTGGACTTGGTGCTGGTCGGCGGAGGCCTCGCGAACGGGCTCATCGCCGCGCGCCTGCTGGAGCGGAGGCCAGCGCTTCGCTTCCTGGTGCTTGAGGCCGGTCCGACGCTCGGCGGCGATCACACCTGGAGCTTCCATTCGACGGACGTGACGCAAGCGCAGCGAGCGGCCCTCACGCCGCTCATCACCCAGTCCTGGCCGGCCCATGAGGTGCACTTCGACGAGACGCGGCGGCGCATCGACTCGGGGTACCACTCGATCCGTTCGACGACGTTCGACTCGGTGCTCAGAAAGCGCCTGGGCGATCGGGTGCGCGTCGACACGCGGGTCGCCGAAGTGAGCGCGACCGCCGTGACGCTCGCGAGCGGCGAGCGGATCGAAGCGAGCGCAGTGCTCGATGGCCGTGGCTTTCAGTCGGCGCCGACCTGGCCCTGCGGCTACCAGAAGTTCTTGGGCTTGGACCTGGCCTTCGACCGGCCGCACGGGGTCGAGCGGCCGCTGCTCATGGACGCGAGGGTCGCGCAGGAGGGCGGCTTCCGCTTCATCTACGTGCTGCCGTGGGACGAGCGGCGGCTGCTCGTGGAGGACACGGTCTACGGCGACGATCCGACGATCGACCGGGCTCGGTTTCGGGAACGCATCGACGCGTACGTACGAGAGCGCGGGCTGGGGCCCTTCGTCGTCGAACGTGAGGAGGCCGCGGCGCTCCCGATTCCGCTGCGAGGAGAGGCGCCGAGCTTCGATCGACCGACCACCGGCGTCGCTGCTGGGCTGTTCCACGCCACGACGGGCTACTCGGTGCCCATGGCGGTGGCGCTGGCAGACGCGCTGGTCGACGCCCCGCTATCCGACGCCGCGGCGTTGACGCGCTGGCTGGCCGCGCGCGCACGCACGCACTGGCGGGGTCAGGCGTTCTTCCGACTGCTCAACCGCATGTTGTTCCGCGGCTGCGAACCCGAAAAGCGCGTGGAGATCTTCCGGTCCTTCTACCGCCACCACGACGACGGACTGATCGGCCGCTTCTACAAGGGTGAATTGCGCGCCTCGGACGTGCTGACCGTGCTCGCGCGCGGAGCCCCGACGGTGCCTGGCCCGCGGGCGCTGCGGGCGGCGCTGAGCTGACGCGCGTGGGCGCCGAAGAACGTGGCCCCGACCTCCCGGCTCGTCAGAAGAGGCCTGCGGGGTTCGCGACCGGCGTGGCGACGACGTTCGGATCACACGACGCTCGAGCGCGCGCTATCGCCCCAGCACCTTCCGCGCTGGCGGCTGCGGCATGCCCGCCATGAGCCCGCGCAACGGCACCGAGCGCACCGGCTCCTCACGCAGCCCAGCCTCACGCAGCAGCTGATTGGCGGCCCACACCCCGCTCACACACGCCGCCTCGAGCAACATCGCGGGGAACGGCAGCTTCACCCAGTCGCCCGCGCACACCAGCCCCGGCACCCCGGTCTCCACCGTCGGTCGGTCGGCGTACAGGCCACGATGAAACGCGGTGAAGTCGCGGTTGAGCTGAAACACCTCGTGCTGAACGGTGAAGCCTTGGAGCTCGGGGAAGAACTGCACCACCTCGTCCAGCAGCGCCTGCCGCAGCTCGTCGCGCTCCATGCCTTCGGGCACGGCGTAGCAGTGCAGCTCGATCACGTACCCACCGTGGGCCTTCACGTCCTCGGCGGAGTCTTCCTCGAGCCGGTGGTACAGGCTCACCGCGTCGAGCACGCGCTCGCGATCGGTGATCACGAAGACCGGCACGTCCTTGCGCACGTCCTTGTCGATCCACACGCGGAGCACGCCGTAGCGCTGCCCCGGCCGCAGCGCGCCAAACCGCGTCGTCAGCGGCTCAGGCAAGCCCTGCGCGGCCCCGACGATCGCCGCGGCCCCAACCACATCGGTGGCGACGACGACCGAGTCGAACCGCTCTCCGTCGACCGAGAAGCCCTGCCCGTCCTTGCCCAGCGCCTTCACGGCCTGGCCCAGCCGCACCGTCGCGCCGTGTTTGCTCAGCTCCTGGCGAATGGGCTCGAGGAACGCCGGCTCGTAGTCCCGCGTCGGGTAGCCGTAGACGAGCCCGCCGTCCTGCCCCAGGTAATAGAAATGGAAGGACTTGAGCAGCTCGGCGAACGACAGCTTGTCTTCGTCCGCGAAGAACGCGCGCGCGAAGGTGTTGAACGCGACCTTGAGCCGCGGCGGCACCTGCGCCAGCCGGTTGAAGTCCGCGAAGCTCAGGTGGTCGAAGTCGGCGAACGTCTTGTCGTGCTCGTACTCGAGGAACACACCGTACAGGTCGCGCCCCGGAGCCTTGAGCGCGTCGCCCAGCTTGAACACCCCCGCCCGCATCAGCGCGAAGAGGTTGAACACCGGCGTGCGATCGAGCTCCCGAAACGACACGCCCGGGCCCTTCGCCGACAGGATCGCGTACTCGCCGATCGACTTGAACGAGCGCCGCAGGCCCAGCGAGTCCAAGAAGCGGTTCAGGTTCACGTAGTGCGGAAAGAATGCGTGGAACCCGTGGCTCACCCACACCCGCCGCGTGGGCGTCAGCTGCACCGGCCAGCTCCCGAGCTTGCCGCCGAGGTACGCGTTCTTGTCCAGCAGCGTCACCTCAAAGCCCCGCCGCGCGAGCGTCACCGCCGCAGTCAGCCCCGCCACGCCGCCGCCCAGCACCGCGACGCGCTTGGGCGCCGCGAGCCGTTCTGGCTTGGTCGAATCGACCACGTTCGCGTCCCGCCAGTAGCCGCCGAGCCGCCGCTTGATCAGGGCCCGCAGCGCGAGCGGCCCAAGAAACCAAGTCAGGACGAGGAAGCCGACCGTCGACGCGAAGCACCACATGGCGCCGAGCCTTAGCGGCGTGGAGCGAGACTTTCACGAATGATTGTCGCCCGAAGGCCGCGCCACACCCGAACGTTGACGCGCGCTCGCCGACTCCCTATTCGCCGTGACCGATGAGCCGCCCCGTCGACCAAGACGATGCCGTGAGGACTCACCCATGAGCGCCGCCGCGCCGAGCGTCGTCCGCAAGCTGTCCTTCCTCGACCGCTACCTGACGTTGTGGATCTTCGCGGCCATGGCGCTGGGCGTCGGCCTGGGCTTCGTCGCGCCGGGCTTCGCCAAAGCCCTCGAAGCGCTCAGCGTGGGCACGACGTCGGTCCCCATCGCCATCGGCCTGGTGCTGATGATGTTCCCGCCGCTGGCGAAGGTCCGCTACGAGGAACTCGGCCGCGTCTTCCGCAACCCCAAGGTGCTGGCGCTCTCGCTCGTGCAGAACTGGGTCATCGGCCCCTTCCTCATGTTCGGCCTCGCGGTGGTCTTCTTGCGCGACCGCCCCGAGTACATGCTGGGCCTCATCTTGATCGGCCTGGCGCGCTGCATCGCCATGGTGATCGTCTGGAACGAGCTGGCCGAAGGAGACACCGAGTACTGCGCGGGCCTCGTGGCGTTCAACTCGCTCTTCCAGGTGCTGTTCTTCTCCGTCTACGCGTACTTCTTCGCGACGCTGCTCCCGGGCTGGCTGGGGCTTCAGTCCGCGGTGGTGAAGATCTCCATGGGAGACGTGGCGACCAGCGTGGCGATCTACCTGGGCGTGCCGTTCCTCGCCGGCTTCGTCACCCGCACGCTCCTGGTCCGCGCCAAGGGCCGAGACTGGTACGAGCAGCGCTTCGTCCCCCGCATCAGCCCGCTGACGTTGGTGGCGCTCTTGTTCACGATCGTCGTCATGTTCTCGCTCAAGGGCGAGACGATCGTTCAGCTGCCGTTCGACGTGCTGCGCATCGCCCTGCCGCTGCTCATCTACTTCGTCGTCATGTTCCTGGTGTCGCTCTGGCTCAGCCGCAGGGTCGGGGCCAACTACCGCCAGTCGGCGACGCTGTCCTTCACCGCGGCGTCGAACAACTTCGAGCTGGCGATCGCCGTGGCCATCGCCAGCTTCGGAATCCACAGCGGCGCGGCCTTCGCCGCCGTCATCGGCCCGTTGGTCGAGGTGCCGGCGCTGATCGCGCTGGTCAACGTGGCGCTCTGGGCCAAGCGTCGCTTCTTCCCCGCAGCGATCGAGGCCCCGTCCGCATGACTCCGCCTGGAATCCTCTTCCTCTGCGTCGCGAACTCGGCGCGCAGCCAGCTGGGTGAAGCGCTGGCCCGCAAGCACTTCGGCGATCGCGCGCGCGTTCAGAGCGCCGGCAGCGCCCCGTCGACCGTCAACCCGTACGCGATCGAGGTCCTTCAGGAGGTCGGCCTGGGCGTGGGCGGCCAGCACAGCAAGTCGGTGGAGACGATCGACCCGAACACCGTCGACGTCGTGGTCACGCTCTGCGCGGAAGAGGTCTGCCCGGTGTTTCTCGGAAAGGCCAAGCGGCTGCACTGGCCGATCCCCGATCCGGCCAGCAAGGACCCGAGCCTGACCCGAGACGAGCTGCTGCGACGGTTTCGGCAGGCGCGAGAGACGATCGCCGCGAAGCTGCCGGAGCTCGAGGCCGCGCTGCGCGAGCTGAAGTAGCAGCTCGATCAGTCGGTCGGCTTGGAAGCGCGGACACCTGGCCGGCGCGCCGCCGTCACTCCTGCCCGAGCGCCGCCGACAACCGCGCCCTCGCCTGCGCCAGCGCGTACTTCGCCTGCACGGCCTGCGACTGGGCCACCGTCAAGCGCACCCGCGCATCGCCCAGCTCGATCGCGTTGCCCGCGCCGGCCTGGTAGCGGCCCACCGCGAAGCGATCCTCCTCGACCGCCGCTTCCGCCGCCTCTTCCGCCGCCTCCAACGTCGCCCGCGCGCCCTCGAGCCCGACCCAGGCCTGCTCCACGTCGAGCGCGAGCTGCTGTTCGAGGAGGCCCTTCTGCGCCGCGAGCACCTGCAGCTGCGCGCGCGCCTCGGCTTCCTGCGCGAGCGTGACGCCGCCCTCGTACAGCGGCCACGCGAGGGACACGCCGAGCGACGCGTTGGGGACGATCGCCTGCGCCAGGCTCCGCGACTGGAGCGTCAAGCCCAGGGTCGCCGACACCGTCGGACCGTACGCCCCCTGCACCGCCTTGAGCGCGAGCTCCTGCGCCCTCACCTGACTGGCGAGCTGGGCGAGCTCGGGCCTGGCCTCCATCGCCACCCCGAGCGCCTGGCCCACATCCTTGCCTTCGACGTCCAGCGCCGGCGGAGGCTCCGTCGTCAGGCTCACCGGCTCGGCGCGCGCCAGCCCCACCGCCGTCAGCAGCCGCACCAGGGCCGTCCGCTCGGCGTTCCGCGCGGTGATCGCCGCGAGCTTCGCCTGCGCCACGTCGGCCTTGGCCTGAACGACGTCGATCTGCGGCCGGCTCCCCGCGCGCACGAACGCCTGCGCCTGGCTGAAGTGCACCTGCGCGTTGGCCAGCCCAGCCTCGGCGACCTCCCGAAGCTCCTGCTGCCGCGCCGCCTCGAAGTACGCCAGCCGCACCTCGAGCCCCAGCGCGACGCGCTCGGCCTTCGCCTGGGCTTCCACCGAGCCCACCCCCTCTTTGCTCGACAGCCAGCGATGCCAGCTCTGCCCGAAGTCCCAGCTCGCCGAGCCGGTCAGCCCCGCCGAGAAGAAGTCGAAGGAGTTGAAGGACACGTTCGTCTGGCTGTCGAGCGCGGTGGGCACCGAGCCCGGCCGCGCCACGAAGTTCGCCGTGCTCCGCGAGTACCCGAGCGACGTCGAGACGCGCGGCAGCAGCGGCGCGAAGGCGACCCGTTCCCGTGCCCGCGCGGCGGTGACCTGCGCGTCGGCCGCCTTGAGGGACGGGTGCCGGGCCCGGGCCAGGCTCAGCGCGTCGTCGAGGCTCAGCGGCTTGGCCGCCAGCACCCCGAACGCCACCATCCAGACGAGGGCGCCCATCTCAGTCGAACCTCAGCGCGGCGATGGGATCCAGCCGAGACGCCTTGAGCGCGGGATACAGCCCAAACCCGACACCGACGAGCGCCGAGAAGCCCGACGCCAGCGCGATCACGTCTGGCCGCAGCTTGAGCACCCAGCCGAACTGCACCGACAGCTGCGACGCGGTGAACGTGCCCAGCGCGACGCCCACCAGCCCGCCCAAGAGCGCCAGCACGAGCGACTCGGCCAGGAACTGCGCCAGGATCGCGCCGGGGCTCGCGCCGACGGCCATGCGAATGCCGATCTCCCGCGTCCGCTCCGTCACGCTGACGAGCATGATGTTCATGATCCCGATCCCGCCGACCAACAGCGACACCGCGGCGATCGACGCGAGCAACGTGGACAACGTCTGCGCGCCTTCCTGCTGAGCGCTGGCCACCTCGGCCATGTTGCGGATCGAAAAGTCGTCGTCGCCGCCCCGGCCAATGCGGTGGCGATCGCGCAGGAGCGCCGTCACCTGCTGCTGCGCCTTGCCCGTCTCCGCCTGCTCCTTGACCGACACGAAGATGTTCCCGCCGATGAAGTTGCCCAACGACGGCGCCAGCCGCGCGCGGAACGTCGACTGCGGGACGATCGCCGTGTCGTCGTAGTCCTGGCCCATGGGGCTCTGCCCCTTGCGCTCGAGCAGCCCCACTACCTGGAACGGCACGTTGCGCACCCGCACCAGCTGGCCGATGGGATCCGCGCTGGGCCCGAAGAGCTTCTCCGCCGCGGTCTGGCCCAAGAGCATCACCTTCGCGCCCGAGTCGATGTCGCTGTCCGTCAACGTCACCCCGCGCAGCACCCGCCAGGAGCGGATCGCCAGGTAGTCGGGGGTGCTGCCCTGCACCGTGGTCGACCAGTTCTGATCTTCCGACATGAGCTGCGCCTGCATGCGCAGCACCGGCGCCGCGAGCGCGACCGACGGCACTTCGGTCTGGATCGCCCTCAGATCGTCATAGGTGAGCGTCGGTTGGCTGCCGAAGCCGCCGCGCGCTCCGCCCGCCATGGCCGAGCCCGGCATGACGATCAGCAGGTTCGTCCCCATGGCAGCGAACTGCGCTTCCACCTGAGCCTTGGCGCCTTCCCCGATCGCGACCATGGCGATCACCGCGGCCACGCCGATGATGATGCCCAGCGCCGTCAGGAAGCTGCGCAGCGTGTTGCGCAACAGCGCGCGGATCGCGACGCGGAGGATCTCCAGCGGGTTCACGCCGCCACCTCCCCAGGTGAGCGCGGCTGCTGCAGCTGATCGGCGATGATCTTCCCGTCCCGCATCGTCAGCACCCGCTGCGCCACCTGCGCGACCTCATGAGAGTGCGTCACCAAGATCACGGTGATGCCCGTCGCCACCAGGCCGACCAAGAGCGTCATGACCTCGACCGACGTCTTCGAGTCGAGCGCGCCGGTCGGCTCGTCGGCCAGCAGCACCCGCGGGCGGTTCACCAGCGCCCGGGCGATCGCCACGCGCTGCTGCTGCCCGCCGGACAGCTGCGTCGGCTGGTGATCGAGCCGATCGCCCAGGCCCACCTGCACCAACGCCTCGGTGGCCCGCCGCCGCCGCTCTTTGCCGCCGAGGCCGCCGTACACCAGCGGCAGCTCCACGTTCTCCACCGCGCTGGTGCGGGCCAGCAGGTTGAAGCTCTGAAAGACGAAGCCGAGCGTCCGGTTGCGCACCCCGGCCAGCTGCGCGCGCCCCAAGGTGGAGACGTCCTTCCCGTCGAGGAAGTAGCGCCCGGCGGTGGGCCGATCGAGGCAGCCGATCACGTTCATCAGCGTCGACTTCCCGGACCCCGACGCCCCGACGATGGCGACGAGCTGCCCGTGCGGCACCTCGAGCGACACGCCGGCCAGCGCCTTGAGCTCGACCTCACCGAGTCGGTACACGCGCTCGACGTCGACGAGGCGGACGACGGGCTCCATGTCAGAAGGCCCGCCGCAGGCCGCCCATGCCCTGCCCTCCGCCGCTCGGCCGCGCGCCGCCCGCGGCGTCGGCGCCCTGCCGGTCGACGATCACGAGATCACCCTGCGCCAGCTCCCCTTCGAGCACCTGCTGGAAGCTCCCGTCGGACAGGCCGAGCTTCACCGCGGTCTTCGTCGGCACGCCGTCCTTGAGCACCCAGACGCTCTTGGCGTCCTTTCGCTCGTCGCCGTCCTTGGGCCGCGCCCGGTCGACCGCCCCGTCCTTGGGCTCCTTCCCGTCGGCGTGGCGGTAGCGCAGCGCCGCGCTGGGGATCTTGAGCACGTCGTCCGCCCGCGCCCACACGAAGCTCACGTTCGCCGTCATGCCCGGGCGCAGCACCAACTCCGGGTTGTCCACGTCGAGCACCGCGTCGTACGTGACGACGTTCTGCACCACCGTCGGCGCGTAGCGGATCTGCCGAATGCGGCCCTTGAAGGGGCGCTGCGGGAACGCGTCGACGGTGAACGTCGCGTCCAGCCCTTCCTTGAGCTTGCCGACGTCGGCCTCGGACACGCTGGTGTCGACCTGCATGCGCGTGAGGTTCTCGGCGATCGTGAACAGCGTCGGCGCCTGGAGCGACGCCGCGACCGTCTGGCCGACGTCGACGGCGCGGGAGATCACCGTCCCGTCGATCGGCGAGCGAATCGTCGTGTACGTGAGGTTCACCTGCGCCTGCGCGCGGCTGGCCTTGGCCTGGAGCAGCGAGCCCTCGACGGCGGCCACCGACGCGTGGGCGACGAGCACTTCGGACTCCGCCGCGTCGAGCTCGGCCTGGCTGATGAGCTTGTCCCCCCACAACGTCTGCGCTCGCTTGAGCCGCTTCTCGGCGTCCTGCGCCTGCGCCTTGGCTTTGGCCACGTTCGCCTCCGCGGCCTTCTCGTTCGCCTGCGCCTGCGCGTGCGCCGCCTCGAAGAGCTCGGGGTCCAGCCGCGCCAGCACCTGGCCCTTCGTCACCTTGGAGTTGAAGTCCGCCAGCAGCGCCAGCACCCGGCCGGACACCTGCGCGCCGACCTGCACCGTCACCAGCGCCGACAGCGTGCCGGTGGCCGTCACCCGCGCGACGATCGCCCCCTGCTCGACCGGGGCCGTCACGTACTTGGGCTTCTCGCTGCCAGTAGCCTTGGCCCGCCAGGCGTAGACGCCCGCGCCCGCGGCCCCGAGCAGCGCGACGAGCAACAGCCAGGTCCAGGCAGAGCGCATGGTTGGAAGGAGACCCGCGCGAGCGCGGGAAGTTAGGAGCGCGCCCCATAGCAGGCCCGCTCTGCTCGCGCGCGGCGCCCGGACCCGAGGACACGACCGTTCGTCAAGTTCTTACGCCGGGTATGACAAGGTGAGAGACACATTTGCGCCGGTACGTTTGACACGGCCTGTCGACAATCGGCCAGTCTTCGCCCCGTTTCGAGCCCTTTCGAAGTGTTCCCTGTCCCCGCGGTCCCCGGAGCCCACCATGCCTGATGAAATCCGCCGCCCCTTTGGAGCCAATGGTCCCTTTGGACCGAACGGACCGTTTGGTCGCAAGCCCGGGCACGCTGACGGTCGCCCCGGCGGATCCGGCGGGCCCGGCGCACCGGTTCCGCCGGCGCCGCCCGCGCCTACTGGGGACCCGTCGACCCTCGCCCCGCCGATCGCGCCGCC
>JALHOS010000192.1 GCA_022842905.1 Myxococcaceae bacterium
TCGCCGACGCCGCGCCCCCGCCACCACCCACTGCGGCGCAGAGCGAGGTCACCGGCCCTGCCGGGTTTGCGCTCCTGTCGCTCCTGTCGATTGGAAGCGTGACGGCCGGCGCAGCGCTCGGCCTCGTCCCACCGCTCCTGACTCGAAACAGCCTGATCGGACTCTTCTCAGTGCCCATCGGGGTGTTGCTGGGGAGCCTGGCAGCGCCCTTCGCCGTTGCTGGCTTGGGACGAGCGCTCAAGACGCCAGGAACCCTCACGGGTGCATGGATCGGCACGCTGCTGGCGCTCCCCGTCATGGCCGTCGCTACTGGGCTCGCTTACGCCAACCTTCTGAACGAGCACTTCGTGCCGTTGCTGGGGGCGACGGCCCTGATCGGAGCGCTCGCGCCCTCGCTCGGATTCGTACTGAGCGGCGCCGTCACGACCGCCCGCGTGACGGTCCTTCCTCACCGAGACGGCGCAACGCTCGGGCTCACAGGAAGCTGGTAGCCAGCGCTCGCCCACTCCAGCCGAAACCACGCCCCGGACCCCTCGCGGGGCTCCAGCGCCACCCTCCCACCGAACGCGCGCATGAGGGCCGCGACGAGCGCACGCCGAGCCCCGTCCCCCACAATCCAATTCGCGTGAGGCCCGCGCACGCGGCCGCGGTACGCGGTGGTCCATGAGGCGGCGACGGACGCGACGGTGCTCCGAGCGGGCGGTGCACTTCAGTTCGCGTCGCAAGCACGAGCCGTTCTTCAAGGTGGACTACGCCACGCTGCCGTGCGTGCTCATCAAGAACGAGCTGTTCGGGCACCAGAAGTCCGCCCGCAAACCGCCTTGCCAGCCCGCGTGGCCTGAAGCACGGTGCGCGCCCCCATGCGCCTGTGGCTCGCCGTCGCCGTGCTGTCCCTGTCCTGCGGCATCAAGGCGCCGCCCAGACCGCCGCTGGACGCCACGCGGGCCGACCCTGCCGCGCCGGACGCCGGCTGCTGCCACGAGAAGCCATGAATTCCTTCCACGACAAGCGCGGCGTGCTGCACGCCGAAGACGTGCCGCTGCCGGCGATCGCCGAGGTCCTCGGCACGCCGACCTACGTCTATTCCCAAGCGACGCTCGAGCGGCACTTCCGCGTCTTGAGCGACGCGTTCCGCAGCGCCGACACCCTGCTCTGCTACTCGGTCAAGGCCTGCTCCAACCTGGCGATCCTCTCGCTGTTCGCGCAAGCCGGCTCGGGCTTCGACATCGTCTCCGGGGGTGAGCTGGCGCGGGTGAAGCAGGCCGGCGGCGACCCCAAGCGCGTCGTCTTCTCGGGCGTGGGCAAGACGGACGACGAGCTGCGCCAGGCGCTCAAGGCCGGCATCCTCATGTTCAACGTCGAGAGCGGCGAAGAGCTGCACCGCTTGGACGCCGTCGCGCGGTCGCTGCGCAAGCGCGCGCCGTTCTCCATTCGGGTGAACCCCGACGTGGACCCGAAGACGCACAAGTACATCGCCACCGGGCTCAAGACGTCGAAGTTCGGTGTGCCCTTCGAAGACGCCATGGCGCTCTACGAGCAGAGCCGCCGGCTACCGGGCCTGCTCGCGCGCGGCGTGGACTGCCACATTGGCTCGCAGCTCACCGAAGCGAGCCCCGTGCGGGAGGCCGTGGAGAAGGTCGCGGGCTTCTACGTGGCGCTCAAAGGCCAAGGCCTGCCGGTCACGCACCTGGACGTCGGCGGAGGCCTGGGAATCACCTACACCAAGGAGCAGCCGCCCAGCGTCACCGAGTACGCCAAGGCCGTGCTCGAGCCGCTGCGTGGCCTCGAGGTGCGGCTGGTGCTCGAGCCTGGGCGCGTGCTGGTGGGCAACGCGGCGGTGCTGCTGACGCGCGCGCTGTACCGCAAGGAGTCGTCGGGCAAGCGCTTCCTCGTGGTGGACGCGGGCATGAACGACCTGCTGCGGCCGGCGCTCTACGAAGCGCACCACGACATTCGGCCGGTGCGGCCGCGCCGCGGGAAGACGACGGTCCAAGACATCGTCGGGCCGGTGTGTGAGTCGACCGACGTGCTGGGCGCCTCGCGCGCGCTGCCGCCGATCGAGCAGGGCGATCTGCTCGCGATCATGTCCGCGGGCGCCTACGGCATGAGCATGGCGAGCACGTACAACTCGCGGCCGCGCCCCGCGGAAGTCCTGGTGGCCGCTGACGGTTGGCGCGTGGTACGGCAGCGCGAACGCTTCGAAGACCTCTGGCGAGGAGAGACGACATGACGACGCTTTCAGGTTCGATGACGGCGCTGGCCACGCCCTTCAAGGACGGCAAGCTCGACGAAGCGGCCTACACCTGGCTGGTCGACTACCAGGTGACGAACGGCACGTCGGTGCTCATTCCCATGGGGACCACCGGCGAAGCGGTGACCATGACTCCGGCAGAGCGCCGCGGCGCCATCGAGCTGTGCATTCGCGCGAACAAGGGCCGGGCGCAGGTGTACGCCGGCTGCGGCAGCAACAGCACGCAGGAGACGATCGACGCGGTGAAGGTGGCGCGAGAGCTGGGCGCCGACGGCGCGCTGATCGTCACGCCCTACTACAACAAGCCCACCCAGGCGGGGCTGGTCGAGCACTACCGGCTCGTCGCCAAGGCGCACCCCGGCTTCAAGCTCATGGCGTACAACGTGCCGGGCCGCACCGGCGTCGACCTCCTGCCGGACACGTGCAAGCGGCTGTGTGAGATCCCCGAGATCGTCGCGCTCAAAGAAGCCACCGGCAACGTGCTGCGCACGCTCGACGTCTACGAGCAGTGTGGCGAGCGGCTGACGCTGTTGTCCGGAGACGACTTCGTGGTGGCGCCGTTCATCTTCTCGGGCGGCAAGGGTGTGGTGAGCGTGTCTTCGAACGTGGCGCCCCGACTCATGGCTGACCTGTGCGCCGCGGCGCTCAAGGGCGACATCACCACCGCGCGGGCGCTGCAGCTCAAGCTCCAGCCGCTGCACCGGCTGTTGTTCTGCGAGAGCAACCCCATTCCCGTGAAGATGGCGCTGCACCTCATGGGCCGGTTCAGCACCGAAATCCGCCCGCCGCTCACCGTGATGACGGAGCCCAACGCGCAGAAGCTCAAGGCCGAGCTCGTCGCGCTCGGGCTGTGCTGAGGAGAAGGCCATGGCGAGCGCGAAGAAGCCGCTGGGGCACAAGAAGGGTCCGACGCCGAGCAAGCCGGAGAGCAAGGCCGACTCGAAGGCCGACTCGAAGGCAGCGCCGAAGCCTGAGCCCAAGGCCGACAAGGTGCCGGCGAACACGGTGCCATTCGAGATCGACCCCAAGCAGGTCGAGGCGTCGCTCAAGAAGCTCCGGGACAAGCTGTCGACGCTGGCCAAGAAGGGGCGCTACACGAAGGTGCGCTTCAAGTTCCGCGGCAAGCAGCTCCTCCCGGACATTCCCCTGGCGGCGGTGGTCGCGGTGGAAGGCATCACCTTCTATTGGACCGGGCTGCTGCGGGCGCTCATCTTCAACTTCGCCGGGCAGACGGTGCTCGACGTGGAGCTCGTCAACGACAGCGAGAAGGAGCTGGCGCAGGGCAAGGAGCGGATCCTCGCGGGCGACGTGGACGAGGCGCTGGCGCACTTCCGCCGGGCGCTGGACATGGACGACGAGAACCCGCTGGTGCACTTGAACGTCGGCATCGCCTACCGGCTCAAGGGCGAGCCCAAGCAGGCGCTGGCCGCGCTGGAGCGAGCGCTCGCGCTGGATCCGAACGGCCCGGCCGGCACCGTCGGCGGCGAGGCGCAGCGCCTCATCGAGAAGCTGAAGGGCTGAGGGAAGTCGGGCTATGTCCGCGGGCATGTTCGTTCGACGAGCCCTGTTCGCGCTCAGCTCGATTGTCCTCGGCTTCGGCTGCGCTGCGGGGCCCAAGCCGCTGTCCGCCTCCGCGACGCCTGCGGAGCGCCTGCAAGCCGCGGAGGACGCGCTGGTCCACGTGAAGGGCCTGGCGAAGGTGACCGTCGACGACAAGAGCGAAGGCACGCCGGCCGCGCTCGACGCGCAGCTCATGTTCGGCCAGGGCAGCGCCGCGTCCGTCGAGGTGTCCGGCCTGTTGGGCAAGCGCCGGGTCACGGCGGAGCTCCGCGCGGCGGGGGACTTCCTCAACCGCGCGGGGGGCTCGGGCGCCACGTACGCCTCCCACCAGCGCCCGCTGCCGCAAGACTTCCGCACGCGCTGGGGGCGGAGCCTGGTTCGGCTCGGGGTGCGCGCAGCGGTGACCCACCTGGTGGAAGACCGCGACGTGGACGGGCTCGAAGGTGACTTCGACGCGGCCGCCAAGCTGCTCGCGCCGACCGTGGCCGGGGCCGAGACGATCGACGGCGTGAGCTGCACCCGCGTCAACGTGTCGCTGGAGCGACCGACCGCGCCGCCGGCGCCGCTGACGCTCTGTGTCGCCGATGCGACGGGCCTCCTCTTGGAGCGCGCCGAGGGTGTGGCGCCGAACGTGAGCGTCGAGCGCTACGTCTGGACGCTCAAGTGAGCGCGGCGCCAGCGCGGAAGGCCGGGCTCGCCTTCATCTTGGTGACGCTGTTCCTGGACGTGCTGGGCATCGGCATCATCGTGCCGATCCTCCCCAAGCTCGTCGGCACCTTCGTGCAGGACGACACGGGGCGCACTTCGCAGCTGTACGGCCTGTTCATCGCCGTCTTCGCGCTGGCGCAGTTCTTCTTCTCTCCCATTCTCGGCGGGCTGTCGGATCGCTTCGGCCGCCGGCCGGTGCTGCTGCTGTCGACGCTCGGCCAGGCCGTCAACTACGTGCTGCTGGCGTCGACGACGGCGCTGGGCTGGCTGTGGGTGGGCCGCGTGTTGGGTGGGGTGACGAGCGCGTCGATCAGCACGGCGACCGCGTACATCGCCGACGTGTCGCCGCCGGACAAGCGCGCGCAGAACTTCGGCTTCGTGGGCATGGCCTTCGGCCTGGGCTTCATCATTGGGCCGGGCGTGGGCGGGCTGCTCGGCGCGGTCGATCTGAGGCTGCCGTTCTGGGTCGCCGCTGGGCTGACGTTGCTCAACAGCGCGTACGGCTTCTTCGTGCTGCCGGAGTCGCTGGCCAAGGAGCACCGCCGCCCGTTCTCGCTGGCCCGCGCGAACCCGCTGGGCACGTTGCTCGCGCTGGGCCGCTACCCGCTGGTGCTGGGGCTGGTCGGCTCGCTGTTCCTCGCGGCGCTGGCGCAGCGCTGCCTCGAGAGCACCTGGGTATTGGCGACGCAGTACCGTTACGGCTGGGACACGAAGATGACGGGCGTGTCGCTGGCCTTGGTGGGCGTGGGCGCGGCGATCGTCCAGGGCGGGCTGGTGCGCGTGGTGATTCCAAGGCTGGGCGAGCGCAAGGCGCTGCTCTACGGCCTGCTGCTCGGCGCGGTGTCCTTCGTGGGCTACGGCCTGGCGAGGGAAGCGTGGATGGTGTTCGCGCTCATTCCGCTCAACACCTTGGGCGGGCTGTCGGGGCCGGCGAGCCAGGCGCTGCTGTCCAAAGCGGTGCCTCCGAGTGAGCAAGGCATGCTGCAGGGCGGCCTGTCGGGGCTGGTGAGCCTCTCGCAGATCGTCGGCCCGCCGCTGGCGACGAGCCTGTTCGGCTACTTCGTCGGAAAAGACGCGCCGTTCACGCTGCCAGGCGTGTCGTTCTTCCTCGGCGGAGCGCTGCTGGCCGTGTCGGCGCTCTGGGCGAGCCGGGCGATCGCGCGGTTTCCAGGAAGCGACGCCGCGACGCAGTGAAGGCCGCTCGACTGCCTTGACCCACGCCAACCTGCCCCCCGGGTTGCGCTAGGCGAAGTGTTGACGGTAGAGAGCCGCGGCCATGAAGGACTTCATTCGTCACCAGCGCGGCCGCATGTTCGAGAGCGACTTCTTCGAATTCTTCTCGAAGGTGCACCCCGCCGCCCCGTTCGTGCTGTGGCTGCCGATCGCCGCGTTCGTCATCTTCTGGTCGCTGTCGACCGAGGTGACGCGGCCGGTGCTCATGGCCGCCTTCCTGCCGCTGGGCTTCGTCACCTGGCAGCTCATGGAGTACTTCATTCACAAGAAGGTCTTTCACTGGCTGGGCAACGGCCCCATCACCCGGCGCTTCCACGACATCGTCCACGGGTTCCACCACAAGTACCCGGACGACGACACGCGGCTGGTGATGCCGCTGGCGGTCAGCATCTTCCTGGGCACCAGCATCGCCGGGGCGCTGTGGCTGCTCGGCCGGCCGGACATGACGGTGCCGTTCTGGCTGGGCATTCTGCTCGGCTACCTCTGGTACGACTTCCTCCACTGGTCCACCCACTTCCGGAAGCCGCTGACGGCCTGGGGCCGCAAGCTGCGCGATCACCACATGGCGCACCACTTCGCCGCCGACGGGTGGAACCACCACTTCGGCATCAGCCACATGTGGATCGACCGTCTCATGGGCACGCTGATGAGCCGCGGCGGGTCCGAGTCGAAGTGACGGACTGACGTGTCACTGCCCGTCGAGCAGCGCGTCATCTTCGCGCAGGTGGTCGAAGGGCTCTTTTTCAAGGCGCTGTCCAAGCAGCAGACCAGCCGGCTGGTGGCGCGGCTGAAGGCCGAAGCGCAGATCGACCTGACGCAGAAGCTGCTGCCGGGCTACCCGTACCAGGCCTGGCAGCGCGCGCTCGTCGTCACCGTCGAAGAGCTCTACCCGGGCATGCCGCAGCAGCTCGCCCTCGAAGAGCTCGGCGCGGTGCTGGTGCGGGGGTTCTTCCAGACGCTCATCGGCTCGGCGCTCAAGGGCATGCTGCACCTCTTGGGGCCGGAGCGGACGCTGCTGCGCTCGGCCCGGGCGCTGCGCAACGGGAACAACTACGCGGAGACGAAGCTCACCAAGCTCGGCCCCGGCCACTTCGAGCTGTGGACGAACGAGGTGGGGCTCAGCCGCTTCAACCTGCTCGGCGTGGTGAAGGAAGGCATGGTCACCGTGGGCGCGAAAGGCGTGCAGGCGCGGGTGCTGCGCTACGACGATGCGGGCGTGACGTTTGAGTTCCGGTGGGCCGAAGCGCCCTGAGTCGTTCGAGGAATGGCTGGCGTGGTGAAACGCCCCGCTGCGCCGCCCCGCCTCACTCCTGCTTGAGCTGGAGCTTGAGCGTCAGCGACACCAGCCGCCCCAGCTCCCCGCCGAACTCATGCCGGTACGCCACGTCCACGCCGGACCCTTCGACGAAGTAGCCGACGCCGAAGGACAGGTACTGGTGGTTGCGAATGAAGTCCGCCTGGTAGCCCAGCCGCACCGGCACCGTCTCGGCGATGAGCCACTCCACGCCGCCGTGCAGCGCGACGCGGGGCTGCTCGCCGACGAACTCGAGGCGCACGTCGATCGCCGGTGTGAACTGCTCCTTGATGAGCGCGGCGCTCGACAGCACGAAGTACCGGTGCACGTCGGGGTTGTTCCCCAAAATCAGGTTGTGCCCCGACAGCCCGAAGGACAGCTCCTTGATGGGCTTGATGATGATGCCGGGGTTGAGCGTGACGGTGTGGCCGTCGGTCGCGCCGAGAATGCCGTAGTGCCGCGCCGACAGGCCCAGGTGCACCTTCTCGTGCGGGGCAAACGCCAGCGCCAGCGTCGTCACGTGGCCCCAGCGCCGGGTCGCCGCGCCGTAGGTGGCGAAGTGGTACGACAACCCCATGGCCAGCTGGCTGGTCGCCGAGTCGACGACGCCAAGGGTGGCCATGCCGAACTGGTGCGCGAAGTCGTAGGCCCCCGACGCTTCGAATTGGTAGCGCTGGTAGAGCGAAAGCGCGGCCGGGTTCCCGCCGATGGCCTCCGTCCCGTAGCCCAGGGCCATGTACGCGCCGCCCATGGCGATGTTCCGCGCCGCCACCAGGTCCGTCAGCCGCGGCCCGGTGATGCCAGGGTCCGGGGTCTGCGCCCACGCGCCGCACGCCAGCACCCACACGCCCAGAGCCCACCGCATCGACCGTGTCTTACCCGGGCAATTGGCCGTTGCCGAATTGTCGGCCGTTGCGTTTAACCCCGGGCCTCCATGAGCCAAACGCCGCTGACCAAAGTCGTCATCCCCGCCGCGGGCCTGGGCACGCGCTTCCTGCCGGCCACCAAGGCGCTGCCGAAGGAGATGCTGCCGATCGTCGACACGCCCACGCTCCAGTACATCGTCGAAGAGGCCGTCGCCGCGGGCCTCAAGGACCTCATCTTGATTCAGGGGCGCGGCAAGTCGGCGATCGAAGATCACTTCGACGTGGCCTTCGAACTCGAGACGACGCTCGCCGCCCGGAACAAGACGAAGGACGTCGAAGCGCTCAGGCGCATCTCGTCCATGGTGTCGGTGCTGTCGGTGCGCCAGAAGGTCCCGCTGGGCCTGGGCCACGCGGTGCTGTGCGCCAAGTCGGCCGTCGGCAACGAGCCCTTCGGCGTCATGCTCGGCGACGACATGGTGGACGGGGAAGACCCCTGCATTCTCCAGCTCTGGCGCGTCTTCCAGAAGCACCAGAAGGGCGTCATCGCGCTCATGGAAGTGCCCGCCGAAGAGACGAGCATGTACGGCATCGCCGCGGGCGACATGCTGGACGAGCGGACCATGAACATCACCCGCATCGTCGAGAAGCCGAAGAAGGACGCGCCCTCGCGCATGGCCGTCATCGGCCGCTACGTGCTGCCGCCCAGCATCTTCGAACACCTCGAGAAGACCGAGCGCGGGGTCGGCGGGGAGATTCAGCTGACCGACGCGCTGGCGCGCCTCATGGCGACCGAAGGCCTCATCGGCTACCGCTTCACGGGCACCCGCTACGACGCCGGCGACAAGCTGGGCTACCTCAAGGCCAACATCGCCTACGCGCTCAAGCGGCCGGAGCTGCGGGACGGGCTGATGGCGTTCATGGGTGAGCTGACCGGAGCCAAGAAGTGAGCGCCAAGCTCGCCGCCGCCCTGCTGGTGTTGGGCTTCGTCATGCCCGGCACGTCCGTGTTCAAGCGCATGGCGATCGGCCGCGACGAGCTGACGGTGACGGCGCTCAAGCTCGACGGGCTGCTCACCCTGACGCCGCCGCTCGCGCGCGAGGCCTTCACCCCGCTGGGGCTCAAGAGCTCTCCAGGCGACCTCACGCTCACCGCGAGCCTGTCGGTGAAGTACCCCGCGCGCTGCCGCGTGGACCTGACGCCCGCGACGCAGGGCAAGACGGTCAGCTTCGTCTGGGCCCAAGGCAAACACCGCGCCGAAGGTGGCGAGCTGGGCCCGTTGGGGGCCGCGTTCGATCACACCTGCGCGCTCCTCACGCCGCGCAACGCCGGTGAAGGCGGGACGCGCGAGTGGCTGGCCAAGTACGTCGCCGGGCTCAAGGTCGACACCAAGCAGACGAGCCTGGGCCGCTTCGCCGGCGGCACGGCGCTGGTGGTCGGCGATCGAGAAGCGCCCAGCGCGCCGCAGCTCTGGGTCTCGAAGGATCGCTTCCTGCCGGTGCGGCTGAAGTGGAACGACGACAAGGGGACCGGCTGGGACCTGCGGCTGCTCGACTACACGAGCCCGTCCACCGCCGAGTGGTTCCCCCGCGTGCTCGAGCTCTACAAGGGCGCCGAGCTGTGGGCGCGGCTGACGATCACCGCCGGCGACGGCAAGGCAGAGCTCGATCAGGTGAAGTTTTGAGCCTTCGCGCCCTGGCCAGCACGCTGACGGTGGCGCTGCTGGGGTGCGGCCCCGAACCCATGCCCGCGCCGTCCGGCTGCCACGAGCAGCCGCTGCGCTGGACGGGTGACGCTGGGGCGCTGCTGCCGGCGCGGGTCGAGCTGGGCGTGTTCGACGTGCCCGTCACGGTGGGCGGAACTGCAGGCCGCGCGATCCTCGACACCGGCGCGCCGCTGAGCATCATCGATCCAACGGCCTTCCCGTCCGAGCGTTTCGCCCAAGGCCACGCCGCGGGGCCGGACCTGTCGCTGGGAGAAGTGCGGCTGACCGGCCCCAAGGTCCTCGCGGTGGCGACGGGCGCGCAGGTCGGCGGGGATCCAGTCACGGTGCTCGTGGGCGCCGATCTGCTCTGCCACTTCGAAGCGACGTTCGACTACCGCGACGCGGCCGTGCAGCTGAGCGCCCCCGCGGCGCCGCGCGACGTGCAGGCCGCGCTGGAGCTGCCGGTGGACATTCGCGGCGGCGGCGTGGGCCAGGTCCAGCTCTCGGGCACCACGACCGTCGTGCAGTTCCCGCCCACGCGCGCCCTGGTGACGGTGACGCTCGACGGGGCGCCGCGAAGGCTGGTGCTGGACACCGGCGCCAGCATGACGGTGCTCTCGAAGAGCGCCTTCGACGCGTTGGTGGCCGACGGGCGCCGCACGCTGGCGGGTGCGTCCGCGTCGACCGTCATGGGCGTGCAGGACGTGCTGCTGACCCGCGTGCGCACGCTGAAGCTGGGTGAGCTCGAGCTGAGCGGCACCATCGTCAGCCGGCTGGACGGGGCGCTGTGGGGCGCGCTCTCGCAGGAGACGGGGCAGCAGATCGACGGCCTGCTCGGCGGCACCACGCTGCGCGAGGCGTTGCTGACGGTCAGCTACCCGCAGAAGAAGGTGACGCTGCGCCGCTACGGCAGCCGCGCCCACGTGCGCGACGAGCTGGTGCGCGTGGGGGCTTCGGTCGGCCCGCTCAGCTCGGGCGGCTACGCCATCTCCAGCGTGTTCCCCGGGAGCGACGCCGCGGCCAAGGGGCTGACGGTGGGCACGCAGTTGTTGAGCGTCGACGGGCAGGACCTCGCTTCGCTGCGACAGCCCGAGGTCGACCTGCTGCTGCGGGGCACGGCCGGCGCGACGAAGACGCTCCGGACTCCGGCGGGGACGCTGTCGGTGCGCGTCGAAGACCTGCTGCCGCTCTAAAGTTCTGCCATGGAGAAGACCGAACGCCTGTTGGATCTCCTCGCGCTGCTCCTCGAAGCCAAGGGGCCGGTGTCCTGGGCTCGGCTCAAGGAGCTCTTCCGCGACGACTACGGTCAGGGAACCGAAGACGCCGCGCAGCGCAAGTTCGAACGCGACAAGGCGGAGCTCGTCGAGCTGGGCGTGCCCCTCGAGTACGTGGTGCAGGACGACGAGGTCCAGGGCTACGTCGTCGACAAGGCCAAGTACTACCTGCCGGACCTCGGCCTCCAAGCCGACGAGCTGGCGGTGCTGTACGCGGCGGGCTCGGCGGCGCTCGCCCAGGGCCTCTTCCCCGGCAAAGAAGCGCTCCAAGCGGCGCTGCGGAAGATCGCCTTTCAAGAAGGCCCGCCGCCCAAGCCCAGTGTCCGCGTGCAGCTCGACGCCCTGCAGCCCGCACGGGTGTCCAGCACCCTCGAGCAGCTCTGGACCGCGATCGCCACGCGCAAGTCGGTGACGCTCAACTACTACTCCCCCAAGCAGGACAGCGTGTCCAAGCGCACGGTCAACCCGTACGGCCTGGCGCTGCGCCGCGGTTCGTGGAGCCTGGTGGGGCACTGCCAGCTGCGCGGCGCGGTGCGCACGTTCTTGGTGCACCGAGTCCGCGCGCTCGAGGTCAACGCGCTCAAGCCCAAGTCGCCCGACTTCGAGGTCCCCGACGGCTTCTCGGTCGACGCGCACGTGGCGAGCTGGCCCTGGCAGCACCGCTTCCATGAGCCGGTCGACGCGCTGGTCGAGCTGGGCGGGGAGCTGACGGCGCTGCAGCCCGCGCTGCTCCCTGGCGCTCGGCCCGTCGACGGCGAGCGAACCCACTTCCGCGTCACCGTGACGAACCTGAGCGGCCTGCTGAAGGCGGCGCTGTCGTGGGGCCCGAAGGCCCGCGTGCTCAGTCCGGCCACCGCCGTCGACGACGAACGCCAGGCCATGCAGCGGGTGCTCCGCGCCCACGAGGAGACGCGATGAGCGCCGGCGTCACCGAGCGGCTGCGGCGCCTGCTGTTCCTGGTGCCGTACGTGGCCAAACACCCCGGCGTCACGGTGGACGCGCTCGCGCAGGCCGCCGGCGTTTCGAAGGACACGCTGCTCGACGAGCTCGAGCTGCTCACCCTGGTCGGGCACCCGCCGTTCCAGCCGGACGACTTCATCGACATCTACGTCGAGGACGAGCGCGTCTACGTGGAGCTGGACCAGCGGCTGTCGGCGCCGCCGCGGCTGACACCGAACGAAGGCGTGGCCCTGCTCGCCGCCGCCGAGCTGCTGCGGCCGGTCGCGTCCGACGCGCTGAGCCTGGCGTTGACCAAGCTCGAGCGCGCGCTGCCCCCCGGAGCGCTGGAGAAGGCCCAGGCGCTGCGCCGCCAGCTCGACGTGAAGAGCGACGCCCCTCCGGACACGCAGACGCTGCACCGCGCCATCACCCAGGCCAGAGAAGTCACGTTCGACTACCTGACGCTGGGCCGCGGCGACACCGAGCGGCGGCGCGTGCAGCCGCTCGAGCTCAAGGCCGTGCGCGACCAGTGGTACCTGTCCGGGTTCTGCCTGACGCGACAGGACGTGCGGCTGTTCCGCGTCGATCGCCTCAGCCGGCTCGAGCTGACGGACACGCCCTTCACTCCGCGCACCCAGGCGCCGAGCGCGTCGAGGGAGGTCGAACCTTCCGCGCCCGTGAAGGTCCGCTTCGCGAAGGCCGCGGCGCCCTACGTTCGAGAGCGGTTCGGCGACGGCGTGCGCGAGCTGCTCAGCGGCGACGTCGAGGTGCACCTGTCGTGGGCGACGGAGTCCTGGCTCGTCCCCTGGGTGCTCTCCTTCGGCGGAGACGCGCGGGTGGTGGAGCCGGCCTGGGCGGTGGACGCGGTGCGCCGGGGCGCGCAGGCAAGGCTCGACGCGCTCCCGACGAGCACGGCATGAGCGTCACCCTCACTGGCGTCGACGAGCAGTCGGTCGGCGTGCTGTCGAGGTGGCTTTCGCCGCTCGGTGTCCACCTGGCGTGTCGTGTGCCGCCCATCACCCGGCAGCGCGAGTGGCTCGTGCCGCAGGCCACAGGTGACGTGCTGGAGCTGGGCGTGGGCACCGGCCTCAACCTGCCCCACTACGACGGCCGCGCGGTCCGCCGCCTGGTCGCCGTCGACCCGTCGGCGCCACACCTGCTCAAGGCGCGCACCGCCGCCGCCCGCTGCGCCTTCGACGTGGAGCTGCGCGCGGCGTCGGCCGAGGCGCTGCCGTGGCCGTCGAGCTCCTTCGACACCGTCGTCGTCACGTACTCGCTCTGCTCCATCCCCTCGCCGGAGCTGGCACTCGCCGAGGCCCACCGCGTGCTGCGTCCCGGCGGGCGGCTCCTGTTCTCGGAGCACGGGCTGGCCGACACGACGACGACGGCCGCGTGGCAGCGGCGCCTCGAGCCGGCCTGGGTCGCTCTGTCCGGCGGCTGTCACCTGACGCGCGACGCGCCGAGCCTCATCCGCGCTGCCGGCTTCGAGGTCGACGAGCTGTCGCAGGGGGCGCTGCGCCGTGTGCCGTCGGTGTTGGGCTTCAACAGCCGCGGCGTCGCCCACAAGTAGACCGACACCCGAGCCTGCCCGACTGGACCAGACGAGCCGTGGCCCTGCGTGCGCTAAGAGAGGCGTCATGACGTTCCCACTGGTGCTGGTGTTGGTGCTCGGCGGGATTCCGCCGCCCCAAGGCAACGAAGCCGCGCTGCTGACCGACGCCAAGGACGGCACGCTGGACTCGCTGCCGCTGCTGGACGCGGCGCTGATCGCCAGCGGGGTGCCCGACGACAAGCTCGCCGAGGTGCGCGCC
>JALHOS010000193.1 GCA_022842905.1 Myxococcaceae bacterium
CAACGTTGCGCTGACGAGCGCGTTGTTCGCCGTGGCCGGGGAGTACCAGTCAGAGATGAGCCTGTACAGGGGCGTGCTGGTGCCCGCGGCGCCGCTGCAGTAGCTGCCAATGTATGTGCTCGGGCTGGCCGGCGTAGTCATGGTGGCCAAATCTGCGCCGACGCAGGCCGGCTGAGCGCCTCCCGTTGTCCACGGGAACTGAGCGGTCACGTTGAGGTAGTTCGTACCGTTCCCGAACTGGCGCTGGTAGCGATCGGTCCCCGGGCCCCCCGGCACCGTCGACACCGTTCCGTAGCGGAGCCGGCAGGTCGATCCAGCCGGCGCCCAGCCCACCAGCGTGTCGCAGTTGTTGATGACCGCCGGACACGCGGTCGAGAGCGTCGCGTCGTACGTTCCACCTTCACACAGGTCCTGCGTGGCGCTGGCCGGACGGTAGTACGCGCCGAGGAGCTCCGCGCCCTTCGTCACGTAGGTGTAGGTGAACGTGCGACCTTGTCCCTGGAGCGTGCTGCGCACGGCGCCGTACGAGCAGTACTTGTCCGTCGGCACGTCGAACCGGAACTGCCGCGCGGTCACCTGGTAGTTGCACGTGTCCGTGCCCGGGACCTGCGTCTGGAAGGTCCACTGCGGCCGCATGAAGCGGCATAGCGGGACGACGTTGCTCGCCGCCCAGGTCTGGCTGAACTTGGTGTAGTTACACGTCAGGCGCGGCTGCGTCCACGTATAGACCGCGCGCTGGTACTTGCACTGGTAGCAGGGGCCACCTTCCGCCCCACAGCCGGTCGAAGACACCTGAACGCGCCCATTTGCATCTGCGGTCGGATCACGTCGAATGCGGCACGGAGCCGCGCCACCGCACAGCGTGCTGTCCGACGAGTCCTGCTCGTTGACGCAGGTCGGCGCGGCGCCCACCGCGCCAGCCAGGTAGCTGACGCCGCCCCACGTCGGCCCCGCCGGTGCCGTGTAGCCAGTCACCGTGGCCGCCGGATCCGTCCGGTTCGTCGTCGCCGTGGTCGCCGTCGTGTCAGCTTCGCGGCGGATCGTGCAGGGGTACGACGTGCAGGTGATGCCGGAGGTGAGCGCGGTGAGGTCCTGAGTGGCACCCACCGCCGGACCTGCACAGCCAACCGCAGCGGACACGACGATCGGCTGATTGCTTCCAAAGGACCCCATGCCACTGGCCGTGTAGGCGGCACCGCTGGCGGCACAGACCGCAGTGGCTGGCATACCGCCCTGGACGCGCACCGTCTGGTTGGAGCAGGTGACGGTCCCGGTCGTGAAGGTCGGATTCGTCCACTGGCACGCAGCCGTACCAGCGCCACAGCCTCCGGGTGTGGTCCCATGCCACGAGGTACCTGCAGCCAAGGCACCCGCGGCGGACGGAGCGACGGCATTCGAGCAGTTGGCCGCGGTGGAGCCGTTCGGGAGCCGCAAGTCGTAGGTGTTGTTCGTCGGCGTGGTCGGGTTGTACCGTTCTGTCACGAGCAGTGGGCTCTTCTGCGTGTAGTGCGTGCCCGCGTTCTGCCACGTCGGCATGCCCACCGTCGGAGCCAGCGCGGTGATGACGCAGGGCGCGGTCGCGGTGCAGCGGAAGTCCGTGCCGGTCCAGTAACCAGACGCAGACGTCGACGGCGATTCGTGGGTCCCCGGCGTCCCGGAGTTGAGTGTCCCGTTGGTGACGATGCTGTTGTACGGAATGCCGAACGTCCCGCCGAGCGACTGGCCTCCCGTGTACGTTCCCGACGCATAGCAGGTACCGGGGGTCTGGCCGCCGACCGAGCCGTTCAACGTGACGGGGCCGGTGCTCCCAACGTTCGTGCTGAAGTTGTACGCGCGGCCGCCGTTGAAGGTCCCTGCCACGCCAGTCCCGTCGAACAGGTACCAGTGCCGCCGGTTCGCGACGGTCGTCGGCGTCGGAGACATGGAGTACAGGCTGCACGGCGCCGTTCCGCTGCAGTTGAGGGCCGAGCCGCCATAGCTCGCCGAGATGTTCGAAGTCCTTGTCGAAGAGACGGTGGCAAAGTCGATCGGCATGCCGCCGCTCCACGCCGTGGCAGGGCAGGTCGTCCCGCCGACACCGATGGAGATGTTGAGCGGGGAGATGTAACTCCGGATCGGCATGGCCGGCTGGCTGAACAAGGTGCCCGCGGCGGCGCCGGTGGGCGCGACGGTGCAACCCAGCGCGCTCGCCGTGGCGGGTGCCATCGCGACCCGGCCGGCAGAGAAGACATCACACGAATACGTCGTCATGTTCGCGTTCGCGGCGGTCTTCCTGACGATGTACCTGTTGACCGCGTGATTGTCGCAGTTGGTCGAGAGTGAGTCCGGGAAGACGGGGGTCGCCGAAATCGACGGCGTCACGTCATAAGACCCCGTGTAGTCGGTGCCGGACGTGAAGGTCCGCGTGAGGCCAGGCGGGAGCACCACGTCGTACCGGCAGTTGGAGTGCTGCGGCGGCGGCGTGCCTCGCGCGATGTATTGGTTGTACCCCGCCAGGCCGATCGCCAGACCGCCGGTCTGGTTGGCGATGACGTTGTAGGACACCTGCTTGGCCGCGCAGAACTTGTTCTCGCAGTTCATGCTCGGCGTGGCGGTGTTGAAGTCACCGCCGGGCGCCGTCAGTGGCACCGTCTGCACCGTGCCGCCGAGGTCCGTCCGGCCGTCAGGGTACTCGAGCATGGACTTCGAGGTGTCGAGGATCACCATGACGCGCGGCATGGGGGGCTGGTCGGTGACGCCGACTGGCTGAGCGGACGTGGCGACCGCCGCCAGGGCGACCGCGACGACCAGGGTGCGTGCTTGGTGTGTCATGGGGAATCCTCCGGGACGGCGCCACGTTGCAAGATCCGCGAGAGCTTCGAGGCACAGCAAACTCAATGAGTTGGCAGCATTGCCCACGTGGGCCGACACGCAACTTCTCGGTTCGCCTGGAAAACTTTGCTTAGGCCAGCTGTAGGACGAAGCCGTCGTACGCCGCCTCGACTGGGCCGCTGTACTCCTGCTTCGCCTGCTCGAGCACCGGCTTCGGATCCACGTCGTGCCGCGACGAGAAGTGGGTCAGCACCAGCCGGGCGACGCGCGCGTCCCTCGCCACGCGACCAGCCTCACGCCCTGTCGAATGCCGCGTCTCCAGCGCGCGCTCCTGCTCTTCGTCACTGAACGTCGCCTCGTGCACCAAGAGGTCCGCGCCCATGGCCGCGGCCACGAGTGAGTCGCACGGCCGGGTGTCCCCGGAAACGACCAGCTTGCGCCCGCGCCGCGCCGCCCCCAACACCTGCTCCGGCCGCACCGTCTCGCCTGCCGGGGTCGTCACCGCTTCACCCCGCTGCAGCCGCCCAAAGTCCGGCCCCGGGGTGACGCCCAGCGCCTTGGCCTGCTCGAGGTCGAAGCGCCCGGGCTTGGTGTCTTCTTCGAGCACGTAGCCCAGCGCGTTCACCCGGTGGTCCACCCGCACCGCGCGCACCGAGTAGCCCGTGCGCTTGATCACCTCGCCGCCCTTGAGCTCTTGAATGTCCACGGGGAACGCGAGGCGCTCGACGCCGAGGTGGAGCGCCTGATCCAACACCCGGCGCGCCGGCGGCGGCCCGTACAGCGTCATCGACTCCGTCCGCCCGCCCATGCCCAACGTCCGCAGGAACCCGATGATGCCCAGGTAGTGATCCGCGTGGAAGTGCGTGAAGAACACCGCCGCCACGCCAAACCCAGTCCCAAACCGAATCATCTGCCGCTGGCTGCCCTCACCGCAGTCGAACAACAGCAGATCGGCGTCTGCCTTCACGGCCAACCCAGACACGTTCCGGTGCAGCGTCGGCGCGGCCGCCGAGGTGCCCAGGAACGTCAGCCGCAATATGGACAGGCCCGCCGAACTCACGTGGGAAATGCCTCAGCAAGAGAAAAGGGGCGAGGGTGCTTCACCGAAGCGACCCTCACCCCCTTCACGGCTTCACCGAATGAAGCCTGACCCTTAGGCCGCGGCCTTGGCCGCCGTGGCCGCGGGCGTCGTGTCGTCGCCGCGCACGCCGGACTCGATCCGCATGCCGTAGAAGCTGCGGTACACGAAGTACGCCGAGATCGCGAAGAACACCGCCGAGAGCACCTTGGTGATCATCTGCCCGCTCTCGCTCGCCTTGCGCAGCTCGATCGCCAGCTCGACCGCCAAGAGGCCGAACAGCGTCGTGAACTTGATCACCGGGTTCAGCGCGACGGACGACGTGTCCTTGAACGGGTCGCCGACGGTGTCGCCGACGACGGTCGCCGCGTGCAGCTCCGTGCCCTTGGCCTTCAGCTCCGTCTCCACCAGCTTCTTCGCGTTGTCCCACGCGCCACCGGCGTTCGCCATGAACACCGCTTGGAACAGGCCGAACAGCGCCATGGAGATGAGGTAGCCGATGAAGAAGTACTCTTCGAAGCAGGCGAAGGCCAACGTGCCGAAGAAGATCGCCAGGAAGATGTTGAACATGCCCTTCTGCGCGTACTGCGTGCAGATCTCGACGACCTTGCGGCTGTCCTCGACCGACGCCTTCTCGACGCCTTCGAGCTTCATGTTCTTCTTGATGTACTCGACCGCGCGGTAGGCGCCCGTGGACACCGCCTGCATCGACGCGCCCGAGAACCAGTAGATCATCGCCCCGCCCATGATCATGCCGAGCAGGTACGGCGCGTGGAGGATCGACAAGAACTCCATGCCCGTCTTCAACCCGCCGGTGATGGAGAAGATGATCGCGAAGATCATCGTCGTCGCGCCGACGACCGCCGTGCCGATCAGCACCGGCTTCGCCGTCGCCTTGAACGTGTTGCCCGCGCCGTCGTTCTCCTCGAGGAACTCCTTGCCCTTCTCGAAGTTCGGCTCGAACCCGAAGTCCTTCTTCACCTCTTCCTTGATGTTGGGGATCGTCTCGATGAGCGAGAGCTCGTACACCGACTGCGCGTTGTCCGTCACCGGACCGTAGGAGTCGACCGCGATCGTCACCGGGCCCATGCCCAAGAAGCCGAAGGCCACCAGACCAAAGGCGAACACCGGCGAAGGATCGACCGCGCCCTGCACGAACAGCGCGCCCAGGCCCTGCATCGAAACCCAGTACGCCACGCCCATGAGGCCCACGAAGACCACACCCATCCAGTAGGCCGAGAAGTTGCCGGCGACGAGGCCGGAGATCACGTTGAGCGACGCGCCACCTTCCTTCGACGCGGTCACCACTTCACGCACGTGCCGCGACTCGGTCGACGTGAAGACCTTGATCATCTCGGGGATGATCGCGCCCGCCGCCGTGCCGCAGGTGATGATCAGCGACAGCTTCCACCACATGCTGGGGTCGCCGTTGATGTTCGGGATCAGCACGTACGAAGCGACGAAGGTCACCAGCACCGACAGCACCGACGTCAGGATCACGAGCGCCGTCAGCGGGTGCTCGAAGTTCATCTTGTCTGCGTTGCCGTACTTGCCCTTCTGGACGACGTTGTTGATCTGGTAGCTCAGGAAGCTCGTCACCACCATCATCACGCGCATCGCGAAGATCCACACCAGCAGCTGCACCTGCACCGACGGGTTCGGCGCCGCGAGCAAGATGAAGGTGATGAGCGCCACGCCGGTCACGCCGTACGTCTCGAAGCCGTCCGCCGACGGGCCGACCGAGTCACCGGCGTTGTCGCCCGTGCAGTCGGCGATCACGCCCGGGTTGCGCGCGTCGTCTTCCTTGATCTTGAAGACGATCTTCATCAGGTCCGACCCGATGTCGGCGATCTTCGTGAAGATACCGCCGGCGATGCGCAGCGCCGACGCGCCGAGCGACTCACCGACCGCGAAGCCGATGAAGCACGCGCCGGCCATGTAGTTCGGCACGAACACGAGGATCAGCAGCATCAGCAACAGCTCGACGGAGATCAGCATCATGCCGATCGACATGCCGGCCTTGAGCGGAATGTCGTAGGTCGGGAACGGCTTGCCGCCCAGCGACGCGAAGGCCGCGCGCGAGTTCGCGAACGTGTTCACCCGAATGCCGTACCAGGCGACGCCGTAGCTGCCGGCGATGCCGACGAGCGAGAACGCGAGGATGATCACCACGCGCACGAAGGTGGGCACCTGCGCCGCTTCTCCTTCGACGTGCGCCATGGAGAAGTACGCCGCGATCACCGCGCCGATGAAGATCTCGAGGACCAGAATGAACTTGCCCTGCGTGATCATGTACTGCTTGCAGGTCTCGTAGATGAGCTCGGAGATCTCCCGCATCGACTTGTGCACGGGGAGGTTCTCGAGCTGCTTGTACTGCACCGCGCCGAACACCAGGCCCAGCGCCGACACCAGAATGCCGAACATGAGCAGCGTGCGGCCGTTCACGCCCAGGAACTGCTCGGATTCGAGGTTGGGGAGCACCAGGTTCGCTTCACTGGCGAACGCAAGGGCTGGCGCAAACAGCGCTGCCAACCCCGAGAGGCGGGAGAGTCGCATCGGTCTTCCTAGAGGTGAGTGTGAAAAGCGGGCGGCCCATACCACAAAGGGAACGGCCCCGTGCAAGCGAGATCGCTGCCGCGTAGAAGACGGTCCATGGCGGAGGATTCGAAGCTGAAGACCGGTCGTTTCGCGAGGTTCGCGAAGCTCGCGTCCCTGTCTGCGCGGCTGTCGACGGACCTGGTCGCCCGCGGCGTGAAGAAGGTGGCCGGCACCGAGTCGTTGGGCGTCTTGGGGCCCCAAGCGGCGGAGCGGCTCGTCGCGGCCTTGGGTGACCTCAAGGGCTTGGCCATGAAGGTGGGCCAGTCCATCAGCATGGATCCCGATCTGCTCACGCCGGAGGTCCGCGCCGTCGTCGCCCGGCTGCAGAACCAAGCCCCGCCCATGCCCTTCACGCTCGTGAAGTCCGTCATCGAGCGCGAGCTGGGTGGACCGCTCGAGGAGCGCTTCGCCCAGTTCGACGAAGCCCCGCTGGCGGCGGCGAGCTTGGGCCAGGTGCACCGCGCGCAGACCCGGCAGGGCCAACGCGTCGCGGTCAAGGTGCAGTACCCGGACATCGCCCAGGCGCTCCTGGCGGACCTTCAGAACCTGGGCGGGCTGGTGAGCGTGGTGAGCGCCAGCACCGGGCTGACGCACGGGAAGGGCTACTTCGAGGAATTGAGGGAGGCGCTGCTCGAGGAGCTCGACTACCGGGCCGAGGCGCAGCGCGCGCACACGTTTCGGGCCGCCGCCGCGCACCTCCCGGCGCTCGTCGTACCTGGCGTGGACGAGGCGCTGTCGAGCGAGCGCGTGCTGACCATGGAGCTGCTCGAAGGCCAGACGGTGAAGGACTTCATGCACCACCGCCCGGAGCGCAGCCTGGCCGAGGTCGAACTGGTGGCGCTGCTGTTGACGCAGGCGATCTGGGGGCCGTTCCTCAAGTCGGGGCTCATTCACGCGGACCCGCACCCCGGCAACTTCCTGCTCTTGCCCGACGGGCGGCTCGGCGTGCTGGACTTCGGCGCCATCAAGCAGCTGTCACCAGCTTGGCTCGAGGTGAACCGCACGCTCTTCGCGGCGGCGGTGGCGGGGCGGCCGGTCGACGGCGTGCAGCTGAGCCTGGCCTGCGGCTTTCAGATCGACGACCCCACCGCTTCCCGCGCCTTCATCGAGCAGGTGGTCGACATCGCCACGCGGCCGGTGCGCACGGCGGACTTCGACTACGGCCGCAGCGGCATCAACAAGGACCTGCGGCTGTTGTTCATGCGCAACGCGCTCGCGCTCAAGGGCATTCGGCCGCCGAAGGAAGCGGTGCAGTTCTACCGGGCCATCGGCGGGCTGTCGCAGAACCTCGAGACGCTGCAGGCCCGCGCCGACTTCCGCGCGGAGTTCACCCGCCTGTTGGCGGCCTGACTTTCAACGCGTGCGATCCGCCCGGGGCTTGGGCTACGAAGGCCGGCCTATGTCGCAGGACACGAACGCGTTGGTCGACGACATCGCCGAGCGGGTGCGGCGCCGGCTGGAGGCTGCTCGCGTCGGGGCCACGGAGCCTTGCACGCCGTCACCGGCCAAGGCCCAGGAGCACTCCCACGGCGGGAAGGAAGACTGCGGCACCAGCTGCTTCCAGTGTCCCAACCACGACAGCTGCGGGACGAGCCAGGCGGTGCGCTGGGGCGCTGTGGCGCGGGTGTCTCCGGACACGCTGCGCACCAGCCAGGACATTGCCCCCTTCATCGACCACACGCTGCTCAAGGCCGACGCGACGCGGGACGAGGTGCTCAAGCTGTGTGACGAAGCGAAGAAGTACGGCTTCGCCACGGTCTGCGTGAACTCCATCAACGTGGGCACGGCGGCGCGGGCGCTGGCCGGCTCGTCGACGGTGCCGATCGCGGTGGTGGGCTTCCCGCTCGGGGCCGCGCTGCCCAGCGCCAAGGCGTTCGAGACGCGCGAGGCGGTGCGCTGCGGCGCCAAAGAGATCGACATGGTCATCAACATCGGCGCGCTCAAGGCGAAAGACTACGCGCTGGTGCTCAAGGACATCGAGGCGGTGGTGACGTCGGCTTCGCCACACCCCGTGAAGGTCATTCTCGAGACGTCGCAGCTGGACACCGAGCAGAAGATCATCGGCTGCGCGCTGTCGAAGGCGGCGGGCGCGGCGTTCGTGAAGACGTCGACGGGCTTCGCGGGCGGCGGGGCGACGGCGGACGACGTGGCGCTCATGCGCAAGGTCGTCGGCGACGACATGGGCGTCAAGGCGTCGGGCGGGGTGCGCAGCACCGAGGACGCGCTGGCCATGGTGAAGGCCGGGGCGAACCGCATCGGCGCGTCGGCGTCGGTGGCGATCGTCTTGGGCAAGAAGTCCGACTCGAAGTACTGACGACCGCGCTGCTGCGGCAAAGCCGCCGCGTCCGCACGGGCAGGAGCACACATGACACCGAACGAGCTGGACGCGAAGGCGAGCGCCTGGGCCGCGAACGATTGCGATCCGGCGACGGCAGACGAGGTGCGGGCCCTGCTCGCGGCGCAGGACTGGAAGTCGCTCGAAGATCGCTTCGGCCAGGCGCTGGAGTTCGGCACGGCGGGCCTGCGCGGCGTCATCGGCGGCGGGACCAACCGCATGAACCGCGCCGTGGTGCGGCGGACGACGCTGGGGCTGGCGCGCTACCTCAAGGCGAAGCTGCCGTCGGTGGTGTCCCGCGGCGTGGTGCTGGGCCGTGACGGGCGCCGCATGAGCGACGTGTTCCTGGCCGACGCCGCCTCGGTGCTCTGCGCCGAGGGGATTCCCGTGCACGTCTTCTCGCGGGTGGTGCCCACGCCGGTGACGGCCTTCGGGCTGCTGCACCTGGGCGCGGCCGCGGCCGTCATGGTCACCGCCAGCCACAACCCGCCCGAGTACAACGGGTACAAGGTGTACTGGGAGAACGGGGCGCAGATCATCCCTCCGCACGACACCGGCATTGCCCAGGCGATCGACGCGGTGGGCGCGGCGAAGGACGTGCCGCTGCTGTCGGAGCGCGAAGCCAAGGCGCAGGGGCTCTGGCGGGTGGTGCCTCCGTCGGTGGAGCGCGCGTACCAAGAGGCGATCCTCAAGCTGCGCCCCACGCGGTGCACCGGCGACCTTCGCGTCGTCTACACGGCCATGCACGGCGTCGGCGGCCGCTTCGTGGTCGACGCGTTCGAAGAAGCGGGCTTCGCGGGCCTGTCGACGGTGCCCGAGCAGCACGAGCCGAACGGCGACTTCCCCACCGTGCGCTTCCCCAACCCGGAGGAGCCGGGGGCCATGGACCTGTCGACGGCCGCGGCCGAGAAGGTGAAGGCGGACCTGGTCCTGGCGAACGATCCCGACGCGGACCGCCTGGCGGTGATGGCGCGGGACGGCTCGGGCGCGCTGCGCATGCTCACGGGCAACGAGGTGGGCGTGCTGCTCGGGCACTTCCTGCTCACGCAGCAGCAGGTGGACAAGCCGGTGGTGCTGACCACGATCGTCAGCTCGGCGCAGCTCAAGGCCATCGCCCAGGCGCTCGGGGCCGCGTACGACGAGACGCTGACGGGCTTCAAGTGGATCGCCAACCGCGCGCTCGAGCTCGAGGCGGCCGAAGGGCGCACCTTCGTCATGGGGTACGAAGAAGCGCTCGGCTACACGGTCGGCACCGTGGCGCGCGACAAGGACGGCGTCGGCTCGGCCTTGGTGGTCGCGGACATGGCGGCCTGGTGCAAGGAGCGCGGGACGACGCTGTTCGGCTACCTCGAGGAGATCCAGCGCGCGCACGGGCTCTTCGTAGCCAAGCAGTTCAACGCGACGCTGCCCGGGGCGTCTGGCGCGGCGGCGATCAAGGCGGTGATGCAGGGCTTCCGTGACGGAGCGCCTGGACGGATCGGCGACTTCGAAGTGACGGCGACGGCGGACTACCAGGCCCAGACTCGAACTGCGGGCGGGGCGGTCGCGACGCTGTCGCTGCCGAAGTCGAACGTCGTGGCCTACGAGCTTGCTGGCGGCGGGCGGGTGACGCTGCGGCCTTCCGGTACCGAGCCGAAGATCAAGTTCTACTTCGAGCTCAAAGAGTCGATTGAGGCCGGCGAGCCACTGGCCAAGGCGAAGGATCGCGCGCAGGCACGGCTGGCGGCGACCGAGCGCGCGTTCCTGGAGCTCGCGTACGCGCGTGGGTTGCCTCGGACATGAGCGCAGTGTGGGCTGCGCTGGCGCTGCTTACCGCAGCGAGCCCTGGCGTCGGTTCGGGCGGCACGTCGACCCGTGAAGGGCAGGCCTGGAGTGTCGTCGGCGGGCGCCTGGCGGGCAGCGGGGCCAACGTGTTCGAGCTTCGGGCAGGCTGGCCCGGCGCGTCGGTCGGCTACCTCCACGGCCTCGGGCCAGCGGAGCTCGGCGCTCGGCTGGGCTTCACGTACGCGACCGAGGGCATCACCTCGCGGCTGGGTCCCGGCGGGAAGTTCCAGGCGCTCGGGCGCCTGCGGCTGGTCGACGGCGACGTGCTCTCGCTGGCGCTGGCGTTCGAGCCGGGGCTCACCGTGGCGGCGGATCGCTTCGGGCTGGCTGGGTGGGGCCTGGCGCTCCCGCTGGCGCTGCGCGCGGGGATCGCCGCGTCCAGCGCGTTCGGCGTGGGGCTGGCGCTCGAGGTGCCGATCTGGGTGAACCTGTCGGCGCGCGGGGTGACCTTGCCGCTGACGGCTGGCGTCGGCGTCGAGTACTTCTTGTCGAGCACGCTGGCGGCGTTCGCCCAGGTGCGCATGGGCCCCGCGCTGCGCCTCGACGGAGGCGGGGCGGAGTTCGCGCTCGACGCGGTGGTGGGCGTGGCGCTGCGGCCGTAGCAGTGCGCGCGAGGGAGGCCCGTCGTGGCGGCAAGCCGAGCGCCTTTCGTCGGGTCGAGCACGCTGGCGGCGTGGCGCAGGTGCGCATGAGTTCTGCGCTGCGGCTCGACGGTGGCGGCGCCGAGCTCGCGCTCCACGAGCGGGGCGTGGCGCCGCGGGCCGTCGCACAGGCGTCGAGCAACGCCTTTCGTCGCCAGAGCGCCGAACGTCTTCCACTCGCGGAGCACACTGGTGGCGTTCGCGCGTGCGAACGCGCGTTGCGGTTCGACGGTGGCGGGGTGGAGTTCGAGCTCGACGCGGTGGTGGGCGTGGCGCTGCGGCCGTCGCAGTGCGCGCGAGGGAGGCCCGTCGTGGCCGCGACGTCGCGCGTCCTCGTCTCGGCGAGCACGGTGGTGGCGTTCGCGCAGGTGCGCATGGGTCCTGCGCTGCGGCTCGACAGTGGCGGCGCCGAACTCGCGCTCCACGAGCGGGGCGTGGCGCCGCGGGCCGGCGCACAGGGGTTGAGCAGCGCCTTCCGTCGCTGGAGCGCCGCTCCGCTTCTCAGGTCGTCGTCGCGCGGGTGGGCCACCCACCTGTCGCAACGCGCTTCGTCACGCCCCGCGAAAATGCGGGCGTGGAGCCCTTCGCCACGCCAGGCGGGCCTACGCGATCGACCTCGACGCGGCCCTACTCGGCGGCCACGACGAGGTTGTACCGCAGGAAGCCTCCGCCCCAGACGTACGGGTACAAGATGACCGGCTGCTCGACGTCGGTGTTGTTGATGAAGCGGCCGCGAATGGTCTTGCCGGCGTCGTCGACGAGGTGGTTGCGCAGCACCGGGCACAGCGCGTGGCCCTGCGGCGTCACCAACTGCACGTCGAAGTTGGTGCCCGCGCCAGCGCCGACGACCGTCGCTTCGACGATGATCGCCCCGCGCGGCTTGATGGTGAGCGAGTAGTACTCACGGTCGTCGATTCCTTCGGGCTGCATCGACGGGCACATGAAAGGAATGTGGCCGCAGATCTGATCGCAGGTCGACGTGGCGCCGCCGTCCAGCGTGGCCAGCGGGGTCGCCGAGCCGAGCTGCTTGGAGCCGGTGTTGAACTTGCCCGTCATCGGCAGTCCTTCGACGAGGACCGAGTAGCTCAGGGGCCGCGTGGGGGAGTTGCTCGTCATGGTCAGCACGGCGGGGTTGGAGCACTGGTAGATGCCGCCGGTGCGTTCCATGCCCAACGTCGACTCGAGCATGTTGGTCACGCCGACGCTGCTGGTCGGGTAGGAGACCGGGTAGCTCGACGAGACGTAGCTGGACAGCTGAGTGCTGCCGGTGACCGTGACGATGCCGCGCTGGGTGATGCGCGCCCGCTGCGTGGAAGGCAGGGTGAAGGCGTAGTTGACGAAGGGCCGCGTCGAATCGAGCACGCCGCCGTCCTGCACCAGCACGACGGCCTGCGCGGGGATCGGCTCTCCGCACGCCGTCAGGCTGATGTTGCCGTTGGGGAACAGGTGGTCACACTGGGTGGGCGGGCGCGCCGCGACGCTCTCCTGGCAGGTGAACTTGGCGCCGCAGACGCCGTTGCGGCACTGCTGCGTGTCCATGCACACCCGGCCGCAGGCGCCGCAGTTCAAGTTGTCGGCGGCCGTCGGAATGCACTGGTTGTTGCAGAACGTCTGGCCGGCGGGGCACACGCAGTTCGAATTGACGCAGGACTGGCCGCCGACACACTGGCGGCCGCAGGCGCCGCAGTTGGCGTCGTCCGTCGCGGTGCCGACGCAGGCGCCGCCGCACTGGGTCTGCCCGCTCGCACACGAGCAGCTGCCGTTGGTGCACGAGCCCACGCCGCAGCTGCGGCTGCACAGACCGCAGTTCGCCTGGTCCGTGGCCAGGTTGACGCAGCTCGTCCCGCACAGCGACAGGCCCGCGGGGCACACACAGGCCGAGTTGACGCAGTTACGGTTGCCGCCGCACGCCGCGCCGCAAGCGGAGCAGTGGTTGGGGTCGCTGCGCGTGTCGACGCAGCTGCTGCCGCACAGCGTCTGGCCCGACGGGCAGGCCGCCGCGGTGCAGGTGCCGGCGACGCAGCTCTCGCCCTGGCGGCACGTCGTCCCGCAGCCGCCGCAGTGGCTGGTGTTGCTCTGGAGGGACACACACTGCGCCACGCCGCCGTCGCCGCCGCCGCACAACGTCGTGCCGCTGGGGCACACGCAGGCGCCCGCGCGGCAGGACAGGCCGTTCGCGCAGCTGACGCCCAGGCAGCTGACTTCGACGCAGCTGCCCTGACTGCAGACGGACAGCGAGTCGCACTTCTGCGCGCCGCAGGACGTCGGCAGGCAGGCGCCGAGCG
>JALHOS010000194.1 GCA_022842905.1 Myxococcaceae bacterium
GCTCTTCCGATCTGTTCAACCCCAAGCGCGGCAACATCGTCCTCTCCCGCCGCACGCTGCTCGAGAAGCAGCGCGAAGAGCAGAAGAAGGAGACGCTGAAGAACCTGAAGGAAGGCGCGGTCATGAAGGGCCAGGTGAAGAACCTGACCGACTACGGCGCCTTCATCGACCTCGGCGGCATCGACGGCCTGCTCCACATCACCGACATGTCCTGGGGCCGCATCGGCCACCCGTCGGAGATGTTCAACGTGGGCGACGAAGTCCGCGTGGTGGTGCTCAAGTTCGACCCCACCGCCGAGCGCGTCAGCCTGGGCCTCAAGCAGATCCAGGAAGACCCTTGGCACCGCGCCGACGAGAAGTACCCGGTTGGCACCCGCGTGCGCGGCAAGGTGGTCAGCCTCACCGACTACGGCGCCTTCATCGAGCTCGAGCAGGGCGTCGAGGGCTTGGTGCACGTCAGCGAGATGACGTGGAACAAGCGCGTCAAGCACCCCTCGAAGATGCTGGAGGTCGCTCAGGAGGTCGAGGCCGTGGTCCTCGACATCGATCCGAAGGCCAAGCGCATCGCGCTGGGCATGAAGCAGATCGAGCAGAACCCCTGGACGGTGCTCGAAGACAAGTACCCGATCGGCTCCGTCATTCGCGGCGTCGTGCGCAACGTCACCGACTTCGGCGTGTTCGTCGGTGTCGAAGAGGGCGTGGACGGCTTGGTGCACGTGTCCGACATTTCGTGGACGCAGCGGATCAAGCACCCGGGCGAGATCTACAAGAAGGGCGACACGGTCGAGGCCGTGGTGCTCAACATCGACGTCGAGAACGAGCGCTTCAGCCTCGGCATCAAGCAGCTCGCGCAGGATCCGTGGGACACCCTGTCCGAGCGGCACCCGGTGGGCAGCCGCGTCAAGGGCAAGGTCACCAAGGTCACCGACTTCGGCGGCTTCGTCGAGATCGAGCCGGGCATCGAAGGCTTGGTGCACGTCAGCGAGATCAAGGAAGAGCGCGTCGAGAATCCGCGCGACGTGCTGGCGGAGGGCGCTGAGGTCGACGTGAAGATCATCGACATCAACACCGCCGACCGGAAGATCGCGCTATCGATCAAGGCCCTGCTGCACGAGGGTGAGGACGACTACCGCGAGTACCTGAAGAAGCAGGCCGAGTCCGCCAAGGCGCGGCTGGGCGACGTCATGGCGTCGAAGCTCAAGAAGTAGCTCGAGACGCTCAGCACAGGCGTGGCGTGGGCCGCTGGTTCCTCGAACCCCGAAGTCAGGGGAGAGGGCCGCGGCCCACAGCCGTTTCGAAGGGTCAGCTGTTTCGAAGGGTCAGCTGTTTCGAAGGGTCAGCCGTTTCGGACGGTCAGCTTCAGCGGCGACGGACGCGATCGAGCACGGCGCGGATCAGCGCGGGGTCGACCACGTCCTTGATGTTGGGGATCCGCGTGTTGGCCACGCGCCAGGTGAGCCCTTCGACGGCCTCGCCGAGGCGCGTGCGGAGCTCGGCGGTTGGCGAAGGGGGCCGCGGCGAGGCGCTTGGCCGTTCGACGACGGGGGCCTGGGTCCACCACGGGCCGCAGGCTCGGGCCACCGCGAAGGTGCCGGGCCGTGCGACCGCCGGGGCGGACGAGCGCTGCGGGAGCTCGGGCAGGCCACACTTCTTCGCGCACTGCGCGAGGCCGGCGATCACCCGGTCGAGCTGGGCGTCGGACAGCGTCGCGCTGGGCGTGAGCAGGAGCCGGGCGCGCCCAGGCTCGAGCCAAGCCCTCGCGGCGATGCCGGCTTCGGCGAGGGTCGTCAGCCAGCGCTGCGCCAGCGTCTCTTCGCCGAGCCACAGCGGGACGACCTGGGTGACCGCCGGCCCCGTGTCCGCCCCGAGTTCCGCGAGCGCCCCTTGGAGCCGCTCCGCCAGATCGAGCAGCCGCACGCGGCGGTGCGGCTCCTGAGCGCACAGCTCCAGCGCCTTCGTCGCGCCGGCGATCGACGCGGTGGGCCAGGTCAGCGGACCCAAGCGCGCCAGTCCGTCGACGAGCTCGCGAGGTCCGGCCACGACCCAGGTGGGCGTGGTCAACGCGGTGCCGAGGAACAGCAACCGCACCACGTCAGGGCGGTCGACTTGGAAGTGGTCGAGCACGCCGCCGCCCGTCGCTCCCAACACCCCCAACCCGAGCGGGTCGAGGACGAAGAGCTCGGTGCGCGGCGACGACGCGCGCTCGACGTAGCGGTGTAGCGGCGCGAGATCGCCCTCGAGCGGGTGGGCGGCTTCGATCCACAGGCGGCGCGGCTCGTCCCCGGCGCTCAGCTCGTCGGCGTCAGCCAGCGGGATCCCAGCGTACCCCTCGCGGACGACGAGGCGGCGGTCCACGTGGGTCGGCCGGACGGCGTCGAAGAGCACGCCGGGGTGCGGCAGCAGCGCGCATGCTTCGACCGACAGCCAGGCAGCGAGCCGTTCTTGAAGCTCGGCGACCAGTCGGCCGCTCGCCGGAGTCTCCAACGACTGGCGGCGGATCGCCGCGAACGCGGCTTCACGAACGCGCGGGTCCGACGCGTAGCCCAGCGCGTCGTCCGTGGCCGAGTTGAGGAGCAGCGCGCCGCCGTGCTCGACCTCGGAAGCGCTCGGCGCCCCGTCGACGACAGCGTTGCTGACGAGGCGCCCCGCGGGGACGTTGATCGCGCTCACCACGGCCGCTCATAGCACCCGGCCACTGTCGTTGCGCCTCGCGGCGAACAGCGCTAACGACGGCGCCCGCTGCGATGACGCCGAACTCACGGCTGGGCCACAACCTCGCGCGCTGGGTCGCGATCTCACACCGTCACCCGTGGGCGATCGTGGCGGCGTTCGTGGTCGTCGGCGCGGTCGCTGGGTTGCTCGCCAGCCGACTCGCGTTCCGCGGCGACTTCGTCGAGCTGCTCCCCGAGAAGTCGGAAGAGGTGCGCGATCTTCGCTTCGTCGAAGAGCGGGCGGGCGGAGCCGGGTACTTCGTCGTGCAGGTCGTCGGCGGCACGCGGGAGCAGCGGCAGGCGTTCTCGCGCGAGTACGCGCCCAGGCTCGAAGCCCACGCGGACTTGGTCCGCTTCGTCGAGTCGCGCTTCGACATCGACTTCTTCCGAAAGCGGTCGCTGTGGTTGTTGTCGGCGCAGAAGCTCGAGGCGCTCAAGGAAGATCTGCGCGCCCGCATCGACTACGAGAAGAAGGTCGCCAACCCGCTGTACGTGGACCTGGAGCCCGAAGCGGCGCCTCCGGACTTCGCGGCGATCGAGAAGAAGTACGGCAGCGACGCGCCGAAGAGCGAGTACCCGGAGTCGCAGGACCAGCTCGAGCTGTACCTGTACGCTCGCCCCGCGAAGCTCGCCGCGGATCTCGAGTTCAATCGGCGGCTCATGAGCATGGCGCGCGCCGAGGCCGACGCGCTGCTCGGCAACTACCCACAGCTGACGGTGTCCTTCACCGGCGACCACGTGATCCGCGTCGAAGAAGACACGGAGATGCAGCGCGATCTGGCGCGCGGCGCAGGGCTCGCGTCGCTCATTTCCTTCGGGATCATTCTCCTGGCCAGCCGGCGCATCTCGGCGCTGCTGATCGTCGGCGCGCCCGTCGGCGTCGGCATCGCCGCGACGTTCGCGTTCGCGTACTTCATCGTCGGCCACCTCAACCCGGTGACGGGGTTCTTGGGGGCGATCCTCATCGGCCTCGGCATCGAGTACGGCGTTCACCTGGCGATGCGGTACTGGGAAGAGCGCACCCAGTACGACGCCAAGCAGGCGATGATGAACGCGGTGCTCGGGAGCTTCGAGGGGGCGCTCACGTCGGCGGGCACCAACGCGGCGGCGTTCTTCGTGCTGGTCTTCGCGGAGTTCGAGGCCTTCAAGCAGTTCGGGAAGATCTCGGCGTTCGGCGTGCTCGCGACGGTCCTGTGCGCGTACCTGCTGGGTCCGTCGATTCTCTTCATCGCCGACCGGATCCGCCCACCCAAGCGCAGCCCCCACGCCCCGACGCCCGACGGCGCCGCCCGTGTCAAGGCGGGCGGATTCTTGCCCCGCCCGGTGCTCTTCGCCGCCATGGGGGCGATCGCGCTGTTCGCGGCGTACTCGCTGTCGGTGCTGCCGCACGTGGGCTTCGAGACGAACCTGCGCAGCCTCAAGGGCAAGGCGCCGGCGACGGATCTGTACGATCACATCGTCGAGCAGCTGGGCATTCGGCTGACCCCGGCGCTGCTGCACGTCGCGACGCTCGAAGAAGCCCGCATCGCCGCCAGCGTGGCCAGCGAGGTCAAGGCTCGGCGGGGTGGGGACACGGCGATCGACCGCATCGCCTCGCTCAACGACTTCACGCCGCAAGACCTCGACGCACGGCGCGCGCAGATCACCGAGATCGGCGCGCTGCTTGCCGACCTCCCGAAGTCCGTCTTGAAGGATCCGCGCACCCAGGAGCTCGTGGCGGTCACGCAGAGCCAACCGTGGGCCGTCGAAGAGGTGCCGTTGGAGATTCGGCGGCGCTTCACCGCGCTGTCCGGCGGGGGGTACTTCGTGCTGCTCTTTCCCCGCTACACCGGGTACCGGGTGGAGGAGCTCGACGCGTGGCGCGCCGATCTCAACGACATCTTGGCCGGCGTCCGCGGGCGCGGCATCGAAGCGCACGTGCTCGACGGCAACCGCATCGCCGGGCGAATCCTCTCGCTCATCAAGCAGGACGGCCCCTTCGTCATGGGCGCGGCCGCGGTCGTCGTCTTCTGCATGATCTGGCTGTCGCTGCGCAGCGTGAAGCGTGCGGCGCTCGTTGCGGGCCCGCTCTACCTGGGCATGACCTGCGTGATCGGCGCCATGTACTTGTGGAACGTGCGGCTGAACTTCCTCAACGTGGTGGTGCTGCCCAACCTGCTGGCGATCGCCGTCGACAACTCGGTGCACCTGTTCCACCGCTACCGAGAAGAAGGGAAGGGCACGCTCGGGCACATCATGCGGACCACGGGCTTCGCCGCGGTCATCGCCACGCTGTCCAACGCGGCCGGTTACGGCGCCATGCTCGTGGCCCAGCACAACGGGCTCAAGTCCGTCGGCCTCATGGCCATGCTGGGCGTCAGCTGCACCTTCCTGGGCACCACCGTGTTCTTCCCGGCGCTCTTGGGGATCCTCGAAGGCACGAAGAGCCCGCCGACCGCGCCGATGGCTGAAGCGCCGCCGCCGGCCTGACGCTTGCGACGGGTAGGTGTTGGTGCTACGAGCCGCCGCCCCGCGCCGCTCTTGGCGCGTGTCTGCCCGGCGCTCGCCGGCCCGCACCGCTCGATCCCAAAAGGACGAAGTGCGAGAGAAGGAACGACGAACATGAAGGGTCTGATCGGCAAGAAGGTTGGCATGACGCAGGTCTTCACGGACGACGGCTCGGCCGTGCCCGTGACGGTGATCGACGTCTCGTCCTGCGAAGTGGTCGGCAAGCGCACGCTCGAGAAGGACAAGTACACCGCGCTCGTGCTGGGCATTCAGGACGCCAAGGACAAGCACCTGACGAAGGCGCAGCTGGGGTCCTTCAAGAAGGCGGGCGCCAAGCCCAAGCGCGTGCTCCGCGAGTTCCGCATGGGCGCCGACGAGCTGGCTCCGTTCAACGTGGGTGACGCGGTGAAGGTCGACGCGCTCTTCAAGAAGGGCGAGCTGGTCGACGTGCAGGGCATCACCAAGGGCCGCGGCTTCCAGGGCGTCATGAAGCGCTGGAACTTCCGCGGCTTTGGTCAGACGCACGGTACGCACGAGTACCGCCGGCACCCGGGGGCGATCGGCCAGCGCAAGACGCCAGGTCGCGTGTACCCGAACAAGAAGCTTCCTGGGCACTACGGCGTCGAGGCGGTCTCCATCCAGAACCTCGAGGTGGTCGACGTCATCGCCGACAAGAGCCTGTTGCTCATCAAGGGCGGCGTCCCGGGGACGAACGACGGGCTGGTGATCGTGAAGCCGTCGATCAAGCTGGCGCTTCGCGCCAAGCACAAGGCCGGCAAGGGCAAGAAGTAAGTCGGCCGCGCTGACACAAAAGGTCAGCGCAACGGGAGCCGACGAGGGCAGGGTGTCATGCGCGGGTGGACGCCGGGCGATCGGGCGCGGGGGGCCAGTGCGGCGAGCGCCGTGCGTGGCTTGTCCGCCCTGCTCGTGGTGGCGCTGGCCGCTTGCGGCTCGACGAGCCAACCCAAGCTGCTCAACTACGGCGACAGCTGCGTCGCGGGCGACAGCGCCCAGGTCTGCGGCGATCTGTGCATCGCGCTCGACGACCAGACCGGCTTCTGCTCGTTCCCCTGTACCGGCGATACGCAGTGCCCAGAAGGGTCGTTCTGTCTGCCCGCGGGCCGCTACGGCACCGTCTGCCAGCCGCTGCGCGGGTGCAAAGCCGACGTCGACTGCCCCGCGGGGCACAGCTGCAACGCCGACACCGGCAACTGCTTCGTGTCGGTGACGCGCGGCCTCTGCTCGCCGTGCCAGGACGACAAGCAGTGCCCTACCGGCGGTTCGTGCTTCGTCGGGGTCGGCAGTCGAGAGCGCTTCTGCACGACCGCCTGCGCTTCGGGCGACGTGTGCCCCACGGGCTTCACGTGCCGAAGCGTGCCGGCCGGTAAGGCTGGGGCAGAGCTCAAGCAGTGTGTGCCGCTCAACGAGACCTGCAACGCGGGCCGAACGCTCTGCGCGGCGTGCAGCGGCGACCAGGAGTGCGGCGGCCCGTTCGATCTCTGCGTGCGCAACGTCGTCTCGCAGGAGAGCTTCTGCGGCAAGGACTGCAACCCCGAGCGCAACCTCTGCCCGTCCGCTTCGTGTGATCCGACGAAGCTGGCGGCCGCGCAGAACCCCGACTGTCCGGCGGGCTTTGCCTGCGCGATCGTGGGCCAGTCGAACGACGCGGCGCAGCGCTCACTGCACCAGTGCGTGCCGATCGCCAACACCTGCAAGGGCTACTGCGACGCCTCCGACGACGTGGGGCAGATCTCCCAGTGCGGGTTGGGTCAGGTCTGCCGCCAGAACGCCTGTGAGCCCGCGACCGACGGGCGGGTGTGCTCGCCGTGCTCCAACAACGACGACTGCCGGCGCGGCGGCTTCCCGGAGAACCGCTGCATCGTCAACAACTGCACCGACTGTGCGTTTCGCGGCGAGTCCTTCTGCTCCACGTCGTGCGCCGACGACGCGGCCTGCGAGCGCAGCTTCGGCGCGGGCTTCGTCTGCAAGGAGGTCGCGGATCAAGGCGGCGCGCGCCGGAAGTTCTGCATGCCTCAGCGCGGCACCTGCCAGTCGGGGCTGCGCCGCTTGGGCGAAGACTGCGCGCAGAACGGCGCGCGGGACTGCGTGACGGGCCTGTGCGTCTCCGCGGGGCTGTCGTCGTTCTGCAGCATTGCCTGCCAGCGCGACGCCCAGTGCGGCGACGCGCGCTACCGGTGCTGTGAGGTCGTCAACGGGCAGTACGACTGCTCCGAACCGCAGCGTGGCACGAGTGGTCCGAAGTCGGGCCAAGGGGTCTGCGCGCCGATCACCGGCTTGTTCGGTGACGACTGCTCCCCCGGCCAGCCGCCCTGCCAGTCGGGCACCTGCCTGGACTTGGGCACGGCGCGGGTGTGCAGCGTGCTGTGCAGTGGCGGCGCGGCCTGTCCGGCCAACTTCGTCTGCCGCAAGGCCACGCAGGGTCCGGGCGCGGCGGCGCAGCAGGTCGACGTCTGCTTCCCCAGCGGCGGCGGCGTCGCCGGCTCGGACTGCAGCTTCGGCCCCGCGGCGTGTCAGTCGGGCCTGTGCATTCGCAAGGAGCTCGGCCCGGTGTGTACCGTGCCCTGCGCGGGCGGCGCCGACTGTCCCGAAGGCTGGGCGTGCGACTCGTTGCCCTCGGTGACGAACCAGACGGTGCAGGCCTGTCTGCCGCCGGAGCTCCAGCCTTGAGGGGCGCGGCAATTCGGGCTGCGCGCGCTCGGAGCGGTGTGCTAGCAACCACGCCCTTCGCGGGTATGGGACGGGAGACCTCTTCGACGCGGGTGCTCGGGCTCGGGGCGGTGCTGCTCACCGCCAGTCTCGTCGTGTTCGGCTGCGACGAAGGCCGGCGCACGCGCCGGGTCGTCGACGAGTTCGCGGTGGTTCCCGGCCAGCCAACCGTGGATTCGAAGACGCCCGCCGTCGAGACGGATCCGCTGCGCGCGACCAACGACTTCAGCGTCAACGTGGCGCGGCAGTGTGACGCGTTCCAGCAGCTGTCCTCGCGGAAGGTCGACATTCTGTGGGTCGTCGACTCGTCCGGCTCCATGGGGCCCAAGCAGGCCCGGCTCGCGGCCAACTTCGCGCGCTTCGTCGAGCAGCTGACGTCGGCCAACCCGCCGATCGACTTCCACATTGGCGTGACGACCATGGACACCGACGATCCAGCGACGCGCGGGCGGTTGCGCGGCTGGAACATCATGGGGCAGGGCTCGGACTACATCGCCTGCACGCAAGACGCGCAGGGCGGGCTGACCTGCAACACCGGCCTCGACACGTCGAGCGCGGTGACGGCGTTCAACCAGATGGCGCGGGTCGGGACGACGGGCAGCTCCGTCGAGCGCGGCCTGCTCGCCGCGTACTTGGCCCTGACCAACCCGCAGAACCTGTCGACCCAGACCGAGACTCGCTTCATTCGAGCTGACGCCGCGCTGTACTTGGTCTTCGTGTCCGACGAAGACGACTCGTCCTGCATGCCGCTGGCTCGGCAGAGCACCTGCACGGCGGACCCGGGCTGTCGCTGCGCGCCGGAGACGGCGCTGTCGGGCACCGGCGCCTATGGCTCGGTGGCGTACTTCACGCGCTTCTTCGAGACGTACAAGGGCTACGGCAACGCCGACGCGGTCGCGGCGGCGGCGATCGTCGCGCTCAACGGCGACGCGGGCGTGCCTTCGCAGTTCGGCGACCCGAGCCCGCACGTCGGGTGCTGCCGGGCCGATGCGGGCGTGTGCCCGACGAGCGGCGTGAACGACGGTGGGTTCGAAATCAGCTACTTCGGCGGGCGCTACGTGCAGGCGGCGGCGGCCACCGGCGGCGTCACCGTGTCGATCTGTGATGACGACTTCTCGGCGGCGCTGGCGAACCTGGGCTACTCGGCGTCTGGGCTGCGGCGCGAGTTTCGGCTGTCTCGCGGGCCCGACGTTCGCCCCATGGCGGGCGTGGCCCAAGGCGTGACCGTGTTCGTGGCGCCCATTGCCGCTCCGACGTGCATGGTCGACGGCAACTGCCCCGCGGGCTCGTCCTGCCGGGGCGGGCGCTGCGCGCAGCGCGTGGAGGTGGGGCTCGAACAGCGCACCAACGGCGCCGACTACGTGAAGTGTGACTCGGCGGGCCTGCGCAACCAGGTTCGCTTCAGCGGCACGGCTGTACCCGGTCCTTTGAGCACGGTGGAGATTTGCTACGACGTGCTCGCCACTTTCGACAACGGCTGTCCATGAGCGCAGGCATTCCTCGAGGTCCCATGAATCGCATGACACTGAAGCTGTGGTGCAGTCTGGCGGCGCTGAGCGTCGCGGCGCCGGCGTTCGCCGACGAGGGAGATCTGGTCGAGAAGGTGGCCGTCCGAAACCGCCTCTACTCGGTCAAGGGGCGCTGGGAGGTCGGCGGCAACTTCGGGCTGTCCATGCTCCCGACGATGACGGACCACTACAACCTCAACGTGTCCGGCGCGTACAACGTGGCCGAGTGGTTCGCCGCGGAGCTGCGCATTGGCTACGCGATCACCCGGCTGACCAACCTCGCCAACGACGAGGTGCGGGTCAAGCAGCAGACGACGGCGCCCGAGGTGTCGGACCTGTCGAACCTCTGGCAGATGACGTTCAACACCGTCGTGGGCGCGCGGTTCCAGCCGCTCTACGGGAAGATCAACCTGCTGGCGGAGCTGCCGGTGCACTTCCAGCTCTACCTGTGGGCGGGCGCGGGCCTGGGCTACTTCCGCCGCGAGTCCGCGGTGTTCTGCACGCGCGGCACCCCGCGCAACTGCGACGAGTGGCACACCAAGGGGCAGGTGGGTCCGCTCTTCAGCCTGGCGCTCGGCTTCCGCTTCTTCATCGCCAACCACCACGGCGTGAAGATCGAGATCCGCGACTGGAGCTTCCTCGACTCCTACACGGAGAAGGCCAAGCGGTCGGACGTGAACGCGACGAACCCCGAAGGCACGGGCGGAACGCTGCGGACGGGGCTGACCAACGTGGTGCAGCTCGACCTCGGGTACACGTACATCTTCTGACGAAAAGGACGACTCCACACCATGCGATCCTTCCTGATCCTCGCTGCGCTGCTCGCCTGCACGACGGCGACTGCACTGCCCCTGTCCGCGCCCGCCCTCGGTCGCCAGCTCGTGCTGGCCCAGAGCAGTGACGACGACGAAGACGACCCGGCGCCGGCCGCGACGACGCCCGCGGCGACCCCGACTCCGGCTCCCGCTGACAAGCCTGCGACGACGACGCCGGCCGCCGCCACGCCGGCCACCTCCACGACGCCGGCGGCCGCAGCGCCCGTGTCGAGTACGCCTGCGTCCGAGCAAATGAAGCTCGTGTCGGGCGCGCCGCTCAACAACCCGAACGTCGCCGTGCACACGGTGGAAATGAAGCAGTTCAGCGACAGCGGGAAGCGCGAGGTCGTGCTGTACCCGCTCGCCGTTCAGATCAACGGCAAGTTCTCGCAGCACGTGGGCACCATGGGCTCGTTCCTCTGGCACCTGCAGGAGAACTTCGCGCTCATGGTCACCGGCGGGTACAACTGGTACCGCGACGAGTCGGCGTTCTCCGCGGAGATCAACGACAAGCTGCGCGTGGCGACGGAAGCGGCGTCGGCGCTGCTGATGACGTGGGGCGTGCTCGGCGGCGTCGAGGTGACGCCGTTCTACGGTAAGTTCGCCTTCTTCGAGAACGCGCTGGCGCGCTTCAGCGTGGTGATCAACGGCGGCGCGGGTGTGGGCGGCACGCGGGTGCAGCTCAAGCCGCGCACGCAGGTGGGTGACCGCATCTCGCCGGCGACGTACGGCGACACGAACACCTTGTTCATGGCTCAGCTCGGCATCGGCTTCCGCGTGCAGTTGGGTGAACGCTTCACGATCCGCGTCGAGGTCCGCGACGTCGTGTACACACCGAGCGTCGAGCGCATCAACGGCTGCGACTTCGACGATCTGACGCGCATGGAGACCCGGGTCGGCTCCGGTGGGACGGCGGATCAGGCGATGACGTCTGCGTCCTGCCGCAAGCTCGAGTTCGTCGGCTTCAGCGAGACGGACCCGACGTACCCGAACAGCCGCAACATCTCGCTGGCGCGAAACCTGGTGAAGAACCCGTCTTCGGACGTCATCAACAACGTCGGCCTGTACCTGGGAGCGTCGTTCCTCTTCTGAGGAGCGTCGAGACGGAGATCATCATGCTCAAGCGAACCATTGCTCTGCTCGCCCTGCTCGCCGCGCCGGTGGCGTTGGCCCAGGACCTCGCGCAGTACAACAAGGCGCTCAGCGCCTTCAACGAGAAGAACTACGAAGAGTCGGCGCGCGCGTTCTACGAGGTGTCGAACGCGTCGACCGACGTCGATCTGCGCTCGAAGGCCGAGTACTACCTGGCCGCCAGCTTCCAGCGGATGAACCTGCCGTTCACCGCCACCATCTATTACACGGCGATCGTCAACGCGGGCCCGCAGCACCCCATGCACCTCAAGGGCGTGGAAGGGCTGGTGGCGGTGCAGGAAGTGCTCGACGACGACCTGCTGATCCCCCGCGCGCTCAACGAAGCGTACGACCGCTACGCCGACGCCTGGGCCACGCTGCCGACGGAGGTGATGTCGCGGGTCAACTACCTGGTGGCGCGGCAGTCCTACCGCCGCGTGAAGATGGACGAGGCCAAGCAGTTCTTCGAAGCCGTCCCGTCGGACTCCGGCATCTACCACCGCGCGCAGTACATGCTGGGCCTGACGCTGTCCGACCCGCGCTTCCCGGCGACGAGCGACGACGATCGCAGGAAGAACAGCGAGAAGGCCGTGGAGGTGCTCGAGGCGCTGCTCAAATACCGGCCGCCGAACCGCAAGGACCTCGACGAAGTCCACCAGCTGGCCATGCTGGGCCTGGGCCGCATCAACTACAACCTGGGCGACTACGGGAAGAGCTCGGAGTGGTACGAGAAGATCCCTCGCTTCTCGAAGTTCTGGGACCAGTCGCTGTTCGAGAACGGGTTCTCGCGCTTCCAGAACGACGATCTGGGCGGCGGGCTCGGCGCGCTCCAGGCGCTGCACGCGCCGCAGTTCGTCGGTGCGTTCCAGCCCGAGTCGTGGATCCTCAAGAGCACGATCTATTACTTCCGGTGCCTGTACGAGGAAGGCCGCTCGGCGCTGGCGGAGTTCGACCTGGCGTACGGGCCCATGGCCGACAAGCTGCGCCCGATCATCGCGAAGATGGACGCCGAGCGGGCGTCGGGTGAGAAGGGCGACCCCGCGTCGTACTTCAAGCTGGTCGACACCGAGCAGAGCGAGCAGATCCCCCAGGCCGTGCTGAACTGGGTGCGCCAGCGCGACCGGATCGTCGGCTTCCTCAACAGCCTCAAGCAGATCGAGCTCGAGAAGAAGGTGCTCAACGAGAACTCGAGCTGGAAGGCCGCGAAGATGTCGCAGGAAGTCGTGACCTACCTCGATCAGAACCGCAGCGGCATCGAAGGGCAGGCCGGCCGCGAGACGAAGGCGGTGCTGCGCGAGGCCTTCGACTCGATCAAGCGCTTCGCGGACTACGCGGAGATCATTCGCTTCGAGATCTCGAAGGGTGAGAAGGAGTTCGCCGAGAAGGCGATCGATCAGGGCAAGCTGCTGGGCAAGCAGACGCTCTACCGCCCGAAGATCCCCGCCGAGAACTGGAACTACTGGAAGTTCCAGGGCGAGTTCTGGCGCGACGAGATCGGGTACTACCAGTACACGCTCAAGGACGCGTGCGCGCGCTGAGCCGTTGAAGTGCGAGCCGGCGCTGGTCGAGGGTGCGGATCGCCTGGGCGATTCGCACCCTTTCTTTCGCGCGGAACTTGGGTGTAGGGTCCGCGCGTTTTTTCCTTTTGGACAAGGACGGGAGTGCGAATGAAGGCGGTCTCTTGGCTCGCGACGGTAGCGGCCCTCTGCGTGGTGTTGGTCGGCCCCGGCGCGCACGCGCAGGCGAAGAAGAAGGCAGCGACGAAGGCGGATCCCAAGGCGGCGCCGGCCAGTCCGGGCGCCAAGGTCGATCCCAAGGCCGCGGCGAAGGCGGACCCGAAGAAAGAAGAGCGCACCGGCCCGGCGAAGTTCGATTCGAAGGAAGTGCCCAAGCTCGAAGGCAAGGACGCCGAGCGCGAGGCCACCGCCGATCGCAAGCGCGACGAGCAGATCGAGTCGCTCAAGAAGATCATCCCCAAGATCGAGGACGGCAACCCGCAGAAGGCGGACATGCTCTTCCAGCTGTCCGAGCTGTACTGGGAGAAGTCGCGCTACCTGTACCGCCGCGAAATGCTGAAGTTCTTCGACTCGCAGAAGGCGGCCGAAGAGAAGAAGAACCGCGGCGAGAAGGTCGCCGACCCCAAGGAAGATCACCGCGAGTCGG
>JALHOS010000195.1 GCA_022842905.1 Myxococcaceae bacterium
CGGCGCCTTCGAGGGTGCGCGCGCGGCGGCCGGCTGCGGCGAGGGCTTGGCGGCGAGCGCCTCAGGCTGTCGCGCGACCGGGGCGCGGTCGGGATCGGTGGGGCGCGTCTCGAAGCTGTTCGAAACCTCGACGGACGGTGCCGCCTGCTCGCCGCTGCCGCGCTGCTTTCCCTTGCGGCGCTTGGATGCCTTGGGCGCCTCGTCGAGCAACGGGTTGAAGCGGACGTTGGTCTGCGCGTCGATGAGGTCGGCCTCGATCATGCGCAGCTCGGACGCGACGGCGCCGGCGGTCTGCGGCCGGCTCTTGGGGTCCTTGTGCGTGAGCACGGCGATCAGATCGTCGAAGCGCTCGGGCAGCTCCGGGACCAGGTCCTTGGCGCGTGGCATCTCCGCGTTGACCTGCATGTCGAGCTGCCTCGTCATGCGCTCGCTGTTGAACGGCAGCTGGCCGGTGATCAGCTCGTACAAGATGATCCCCAGCGCGTAGAGATCCGTCCGAGACGTCACCTCGCCGATGTTCACCTGCTCCGGCGCGACGTAGGCCGGCGTCCCCTGCGCGTCCACGGCCCGCTGCCCGGAGTTGATCGCCAGGCCCAGGTCGATGAGCTTGAGCCACCGAAGGAACTGGTGCGTGTCCGTCTTGTGCAGCTCAAGCATCACGTTCTCGGGCTTCAAGTCGCGGTGCACGAAGCCAGCCTCGTGGACGACCTCGAGCGCCAGCGCGATCGCCCGGCCCACCTTGGCGGCCTCGAGTGGGGTCATGCGCCCACCGGGCCGGCTGTGACGCACCTGCGCCAGCGGCTGGCCTTCGAGGTACTCCATGACCAGGTACTGAAAGCTGCTCCCCTCGTCGCCGGGCCGCAGCTTGTCGGTGCCGAAGCCGGTCACCTTCACGACCTCGGGCTTCTGGAGCCTCGCGAGCGCCCGCATCTCCTGCAGCAGCTGCTCTCGCTCGGCGTCGGAGCGGCCGTGCAGCACCTTCATCGCCACCCGCGCGTCGGCGATCGACGAGTCTTCGGCCTCGTACACCGCGCCGCGCCCACCGCTGCCCATGCGCCGAATGATCTTGTAGCGCCCGCCGACCACGAGCCCGACTGGCAGCTCGAGTGGCGCTTCACTCGCCAACGACGGATCGACCTGAATGTTCGGCCCCGTGTCAGCCATGCGGACGGCGCGGAGCGTAGCAGACGTGTGCCAAAACCAAGCCCCCGTTTGGGGGAACGTCACCCCGCGTCGACGCGCTGGCCGATGCGGTGCTTCCGCGCCTTCTCCAGCACGTGCTTGAGGTGCCGGCCGGTGTAGCTCTGGGCCACCTCCGCGACGTCCTCCGGCGTGCCCGTCGCGAGGATCTTCCCGCCGCCCGCGCCGCCTTCGGGCCCCAGGTCGATCACCCAGTCGGACGCCTTGATGACGTCCAGGTTGTGCTCGATCACCAGCACGGTGTTCCCCGCGTCGACCAGCCGGTTGAGCACCACCAACAGCTTGCGAATGTCCTCGAAGTGCAGGCCCGTCGTCGGCTCGTCGAGAATGTAGAGGGTGCGGCCGGTCGCGACCTTCGCCAGCTCCCGCGACAGCTTGATGCGCTGGGCTTCACCGCCGGACAGGGTGGGGCTGGGCTGCCCCAGCCGCAGGTACGACAGGCCGACGTCGTCCAGCGTCTTGAGGTGCCGCATGATGTCCCGGTGCACCTCGAAGTGGTGCATGGCCTCGCGCACCGACAGCTCGAGGATCTCGGCGACGTTCTTCCCCTTGTACCGTACGCGCAGCGTGGCGTCGTTGAAGCGCTTGCCGCCGCACACCTCACACGGCACGTACACGTCGGCCAGGAAGTGCATCTCCACCTTCTTGACGCCGTCGCCCTCACACGCCTCGCAGCGGCCGCCCTTCACGTTGAAGCTGAAGCGGCCCGGCGTGTACCCGAACGTCCGCGCTTCCTGCGTCTGCGCCAGCACCTCGCGAATGGGATCGAACACCTTCGTGTACGTCGAAGGGTTGGACCGCGGCGTCCGCCCGATGGGGCGCTGATCGATCGCGATCACCTTGTCCAGGTGCTCCAGCCCGGTGATCGCCTTGTGCCGGCCGGGCACGTCGCGCGTCTGGTAGATGTGGCGCGAGAGCGCCGGCAGCAGGATCTCGTTGATCAGCGTCGACTTGCCCGCGCCCGACACCCCGGTCACCGACACGAAGAGGCCCAGCGGAATGTCCGCGTCCACGTTCTTCAGGTTGTTCTCGCTGGCGCCCTTGACCGACACCTTGGCCTTGCCCGGCGGGCGGCGGCGCTCGGGCACGGCGATCTCCTCGCGGCCGGACAGGAACGCGCCGGTGAGGCTCTTGGGGTCCTTCATGAGCTGCTTGGGTGTGCCGCAGGCCACCACGCTGCCGCCCAGTTCGCCGGCGCCCGGCCCGAAGTCGACGACCCAGTCGGCTTCTTCCATGGTCTCTTCGTCGTGCTCGACGACGATCACGCTGTTGCCCAGATCGCGCAGCCGCTTGAGCGTGGCGATCAGCCGGCCGTTGTCGCGCTGGTGCAGGCCGATCGAAGGCTCATCGAGAATGTAGATGACGCCGGTCAGCTCGCTGCCCATCTGCGAGGCCAGGCGAATGCGCTGCGACTCGCCGCCGGACAGCGTGGACGCGGCGCGATCGAGCGACAGGTAGGTCAGCCCCACGTCGGCCAGGAAGGTGAGTCGGCTGCGGATCTCCTTGAGCAGCTCCTGGGCGATGGTGGCCTCGTTCGCCGTCAGCGGCATCTGGCCCAAGAAGTCGAGCGCGTCGGCGATGGTCAGGTGCGACAGCTCGACGATGGTCCGGCCGTGCACCTTCACCGCGCGGGACTCGGGCTTGAGCCGCTCGCCGCCGCAGGTGGGGCACGGTTTGTCGGACAGGAACTTCATGTAGTACTGCCGCATCGCCTCCGACGTCGTCGACTTGAAGCTGCGCATCAGCTTGTGGACGAGGCCTTCCCAGGTCATGGCCCACTTCGCGTCGCCCCACTTCATCGTCACCGACTTGCCTTCGGTGCCGTAGAGCACCGCGTCCTTGTGCTTCTGCGGCAGGGACTTCCACGGCGTGTCGAGGTCGATGCCGTACGCTTTGCCCAGCGAGTCGACGAGGTCCGCGGTCCAGCCTTCGCCCTTGGCCATGCCGCTGGCCCAGACCTCGACCGCGCCGTCGCGAATGGAGCGCGTCTGATCGGGCACGATCAGATCCGGGTCCATCTCCGGCTTGGTGCCCAGCCCCGAGCAGTCCTGGCACATGCCCAAGGGGTTGTTGAACGAGAAGCTGGCCGGCGTGAGGTCCGGGAAGGACAGGCCGCAGTGGTGGCAGGCGTTGAGCTCGCTGAGCACCCGGTCCGACGCCTTGGTCGCCGCCTCGTCGGTGACGATCAAGATCCCCTTGCCCTCCTTGAGCGCGTTCTCGACGGAGTCGGTGGCGCGGGCGCGCAGCTCGGGCTTGATGACGAGGCGATCGATGACGATCTCGATGTCGTGCTTGAGCTTCTTGTCGAGCTCGAGCTTCTCGTCGAGCCCGTGCACCTTCCCGTCGATGCGGGCGCGGGCGTAGCCGCGCTTCTGCGCGTCTTGGAGCAGGTCCTTGTGCTCTCCCTTGCGGTTGACGACGAGCGGCGCCAGCAGCTGCACCTTGCTGCCGGGGGCGCCCTTGAAGATTTCGTCGACGATCTGCTGCGCGGACTGCTTGCCGACCCTGCGGCCGCAGCTGTGGCAGTGCTGCACGCCGATGTTGGCGAAGAGCACGCGCAGGTAGTCGTGCACCTCGGTGACCGTGCCCACCGTCGAGCGCGGGTTGTTCGACGCCGCCTTCTGCTCGATGGAGATCGTCGGCGAGAGCCCGCGAATGGTGTCGTACTTGGGCTTCTCCATTTGTCCGAGGAACTGCCGGGCGTAGGCCGACAGGCTCTCGACGTAGCGGCGCTGGCCTTCGGCGTAGAGCGTGTCGAAGGCGAGCGAGCTCTTCCCACTGCCCGACACGCCGCTGAACACCACGAGCTTCTTCTTGGGAATGTCGAGGTCGACGCCCTTGAGGTTGTGCTCCCTCGCGCCGCGAATGGAGATGGAGTCTGGCTCGGCCATGGCGAGCGCCGGTTTCGGCTGCTCGTCCGTTCAGGTCAAGGGGAAACTGCGCGAGAAGTTCAACGCTGCTTCACGAAGGAGAGCACGGCGGAGGAATAGGGAGCCGGCGTTTGGGACCGGACTCGTGCGAGGAATGTTGCCTTGGCCTGCTGCTTCGTCCGTGCACCACGGTCGCGAAGCCGTTCCAGCTCCTCGCTGGCTCTGCCAATCGCAGCGGCCCGCGCCGCGCAGAGCGCGGGATCGTTCAGGTTCCAGACCTCGTCGATCGCCCGGCGAAGCGCCTCGTCGTCGGTTTCGATCTTCCCGGTTGCCCGGAGGAAGCGCATGCGGGTGCTCCAGTCGCGCGTCGCGGCGGTCGCGATCTCGGGCGCGCGCGCCTCTTGGTGCGTGTCGCAACTCGTCTTTCTGGAGCACGACGCGAAGAGGTTCTTCCAGGTCACGGCCAAGGTCGGATCGACGGCGATCGGAACCCAGTGCGCGATGCGAATGGCTTCGAGCGCGTCGGTCGCTTGGGCGGCGGCGTCGATGCGAGTCTCACAGAAGGCGCACAGCTTTTCCTGCTCGATGGCGAGCGCACTCCGAACGCGGGGCTTCTGAACAGCGTCGTCGTAGTGGTTGCGAGCACGTTCGGTGCGCCGCTGACGATCCGGGATTCCTTTGAGCGCCGCCTTCAGCGCGTTGGCAGAGGCTGGCCAACTGGTGCGCACACCAAACTTCGGAGCCGGTCCCTTTCGAATGCGTCTCACTCCTGCTGGCTCCACTCGAGGTCGCGCTCTGCGAGCACGATGGCCGGGTCGCTGGAGCCCCAATCGCGACGGAGCGGTTCGAGCAACTTGCGCGCCCGCGCGAACTGCCGCTTGTCCAAGGCGCGATCGAGTTCGAGCAGCCGCTGCGCATTCCGTGAGCCTTCGTCGCGCTCCGTGGTGCCAAAGACCTCGCGGAGGATGGCGTTGGAGTCTCGGCCTGCGACCTTCGCGCCAGGGAACGCCTCACCGTTTCGAAGCACGATGACCTCCGAGTTCTCGACGCTGGAGAGCACCTGGGGCGAGTGGGTCGTGATGATGAACTGAATCCGAGGAAATGCGGCCCTGAGCTGGCGGACCGCGACGCGCTGCCAACGCGGGTGCAGATGAAGCTCGATTTCGTCGATGAGGACGATGCCCGTGGCTTCTTCGACCGCTCTTCTTCCGAGGTGTGGATTCAGGGTGACGCACCGTCGCGCCAGGTCGGCCACGAGTCCGAGGAACACGTGGTAGCCGTCGGAGAGTTGATGCCAGGGCAGCCTTCCGCCCCCTTTCGTGACGATCACCGGCTCGCGCAACTGCGCGTCGAAGAGCACGTCCGTCACGATGAAACGGCCGCTCGCCGATTCGTGGGAGGCCGCCGTTGCGAGTGCTCCGATGAACGCCTGGTGATCCCCTGTGCGCTTGCCGCTCTGTGCCGCCGCCATGGAGAGGAGAAACAGCCATTCGACGAGCTGCTGCTCCTTTGAACTTGGATCGAGCGCATCGACGTAGCCGTCCTCCCGGTGGCTCGGCTTCGGGGCTTTGCGCGCGGTGCGGCTCTTCACGCTCCAGAGTCGTTGTGTGCCGTAGTACGCGAGGACCGGCCACGTTGAGCCGGGAATGCGCCGAAGCGCGTCCAGCAACGGTCGGAACAGGTCGTGGGTCGCGCCCGTCACCCTGCTGCTCGGACCATCGATCGAGCGCACGCTCGCCAGCTGCGCGCTGCTGCCTCCCATCGTGAACGAGCCGACGATGTGACACGGGTACTCTCGCTCCCACGAGTGGGTTCCGGCGATTGGATGCGCGGTCACGTCGGACTTCGTCAGCGTAGGGCGCGTCGGACTGAAGGCACGGGCCAATAGCCTTGCGATGGCGTCGAGCAGCGCCGTCTTGCCGCCGCCATTCTCAGCGACGACGACCGCGGTGCCGCGCGGCAGCTCGAAGTCCAACCTCGAGAAGCACCGGAAGTTCCGAAGGCGCAACCTCTCGATGCGAAGCGGTGCCCGAGGGTCCTCGAACGCCGCCTCGATGGGCTCCACTCCCGCGCCTGGCATCACCCTGGCCTCCGCATGGAGCGACACGCTGCGTCGACTTCGACGGCACCGCAAGCAATTCGCTGGACCCGCTCGACTGCTCGTATGCCCGACGCGTCCGCCAGCCGGGCCTCGCCCTCCGCGTCGTCGGCGACGCCGGGCTGTGGACTGGACGCCAGAGCTCCTCCTCTCCGCAAACGGCTCCATGACCCGCCCCCGTGGCTCCGGCTCGACGCAGTTCGAGCCAGGCCCGTTGGGGTGGCGCCTCTCGGGGGGAGCGGTCGCAGCGATACTTGGCCATCGTTTGGCGAGGCGGTCTTTCGACGCGGGCGCGTCACGGTCCGCTGGCGACGACGTCTCTGGTGGAGCCACGGCCCCGCTTCGCGGTAAGCCCAAGCTCATGGCTCGGCGGGGGACCGTGGAGTGGGCGCTTCGAAGCCGCGTGCGCGCGCTGACCAAGTCGCGGCTGACGCCGGTGAAGCTCGCGCTCTACCGCCAGCGTCAGGCCGTGAGGCGGCTCGACCGGAAGCTGCAGCCCAAGCCTCGCGCCACGCCGCCGTCGCTGCCGGTGGCGAAGGAAGAGGCGATCCTGAGGTGGATGTTCGACGACGCACACCGAGCGGAGCCGTGAACCTGGCACGGCGGCGGACGTGATGGCGGTTGGCGCGCTCATCGCGGCTGCGATTCTGAGCTCGGCGGACGGCGGAGCCTGGGAAGCGGACGTGTTCGCCGTCCTGGACGTGAACGAGGAGCTGCTGCGGTGCGCGGCGGCCCCGCTCCGAGGGCTGCCGACGATCGAAGTCCACGTCGAGGCCGACGGCAGCGTCGGCGTCGGAGGGGTCGCGTCGGACACGGTGCCTCCGACGGCCAGCTGCGTCTTGGAGGTCGTGCGGGGCCTCACGCTGCCTGCGCCCGGTTCGCCGCGGACACTGCGGTACACGTGGGCTCACGCCGGTGACGTTCGATGGCGGCAGCTCCGCCCGACGCCGCTCTCCGCCTGGGAGGTCCAGACGTTCCTCTGGGCGAACGCGGAGGCCTTCGAACGCTGCGCGCGCGGGCCGCCCATGAAGCTCACGCTCTCGGTGGAAGCCGATGGCGGCGTTTCGTCGCTGCGCGCCGGCCGCAAGGACGCCCCGACGTGCGTCGCCACGGTGCTGGGCGATCTGGCCTTCCCGCGCGGCCGCGCGCCGGTCCAGTTGTCCGTCACGATCCCGGCGCCGCGGCTCAAGCCAGCGCCGGTCGCCGCGGGTGAGCGCGGTGCGTTGAGCTGGCGAGAGCTGCGCTTGGCACAGGCGCTGGACCGGCGGGGCGTCGCGGGCTGCTACGTCACTCAGCGCGGCCCGCACCACCCCGAAGGGCGCTTCGAGGTGCAGGTGTTGGTCGCGCCGACGGGGAGGGTGCTCGTCGCCCGCGCCGAGCCTTCAGCAGGGGCGCTGGCGGGCACCGACGTCGGCGCTTGTGTCGCCGAGCGCGTGCGCGGCTGGTGGTTCCCGCCGACCAAGGGGCTCACGTCTGCCGTGCTCACCTGGGTCGCCGCGGCCGAAGCCGAACGCGTCGCGCTGTTCGCGCCGGCGGGTCCGACGCCGTTCGACGCCGTCACGGTGGTGGACTCCGTCGTTGCGCCCGCCACGCCCGGCCCGACGGTGGGGCTGCGAGCGTTCGCGGCGGAGCTCGAGGCGTGCTCAGCCTCCACCGACCCTGCGCCAGACGGCGGCGTGCTCACGCTCGACTGGCGGCCGCAGGCCGACGGGACGGTCCGCGATCCTCGGAGCGTCGGCAGTCCAGCGCTGCCCAAGGCGCTCGTCGACTGTGCGCTGACGCGGCTGCGCGGCTTCCGATTCGAAGCGTCGAGCGCGGCGCTGCCGCACCGCACGTTCCAGGCCTTCGCCTTCACGTCGCGCGGCGTGGCCTTGTCCAAGGACGCCGCCGAGGGCGGCCTCGACAAGGACGAGATCATGGCCGTCATTCGCGCGCACGAGCTCGAGGTGAAGTACTGCTACGAGCGTGAGCTCCAGCAGCAGCCCGCGCTCGCAGGTATGGTCAGCGTCGCCTGGACGATCGGGCCCGACGGCCGGGTGCTGCCTTCGGTGCGCACCGACCACGACGAAGCGCTCGACGCCACCGCGCGCTGCATCACCGAGCGGGTGCTCGTCTGGCCGTTCCCCGAGCCCGGCAACGGGGGCGTGGTGAACGTCACCTTCCCGTGGATGTTCAAGCCGGCGGGGGTGGACTGATGCGCAGGGTCGTCCACTGAGCGCTTGCAGGGCACCCGCCGTTGATCGTCGTCGTCGAAGTGACGACGCTCGTGGACGGCCGACTGCGTTGCGGCGCGGAAGGCGTCACGCCGTTCGGAGCGTCTTGCCCGTGTCCGGCCTCAACGCCACGTCGAACAACGGAGGCAACAGCACCAACAGCAACGCCGCTCCGGTTGTCCAAGCGGCTCTCCGCTTCACCACCGCGCGCGCTCCGCGCCAGAGTACCGCCAGGCGGTGGACCCTGGGTTGCAACAGTTGGAGCTAGGCGTCAAGAGCGGCTGCATCGTCGTGGTTCCGGCACGCGCCCGTGACCGTACACCGCGTTGTCTGAGCAGCGCTCCATGGCCTACCGTCATACGCCGACACCAGTGACGAGGAGGCGCATCGCGATGATGAAGGTTCAAAATCGCCTTTTGAGAGGCGAAGGCAGTAGAGGCGGAGGCAGTAGAGGCGCAGGCAGTAGCAACACCGAGCAATCCAGCGGTACGCGCGTCAAAGGAACACAAGGAACACCAGCGCGCGCCCCGCCGGACCGCGCGACCAGGGCGGAAATCGAAAACCTCGAAGTGCTGAGAGACCAGCTCCTCAAGGCGCGCGACGAGATCAAGAAAAGCTACCTCCCCAAAGCCGCAAAGTACCAGGCGGACCTCAAGAATCTCCTCGAACTATCCAGGGTCGATGCTCAGTTGTACGCCCTCAAGAACAAGTAGGGGCGGGCCTGAGCCGGCGTGCGTGGTGCGCGTAGCGTCTGGGAAGAAACCGAATCGCGCAGTGACTGAGTTCAGGCACTTGCGGGCACTTGCGGGCAGTGGCGTGAGTGCGACGCCGACGCCGAGGCTTCGAGCCGGCGTTGGCAGTCGCGGATGAGCTTCTCCTTCCTCCGGCTCCCGACCCGTGTCGCTCACGCCAGGAATCGTCACGAGGCGCTGGACGACTGCCTGAAACCCGCCCTCGTGCTCGGCACAGCGGCGGCCAGCCTCATCATCTGCTCGACGGACGTGTCTGCCGCGACGAAGACCGGTCCGAAGTTCAACCCGGCCTCAACGCGGCGCTGAACAGTGGCGGCAACAGCAGCACCGCGAAGCCGACATTCACCAGCACGTTGAGCGGCGCCACCCACGCCGACACTGCGGAGTCGACGACGAACCAGGCCAGCAGCGCCGTGCGGAGTGGCACCACCAGCGCGGGCTCCCTCGCGGCGTGCCACGCAGCCACGCCCAGCGCCACCATCAGCCCGCCCACCATGCCGCACGCCAGGCGCAGGCCGGCCGTCTCCACTTCGTCGAGCCCGCCCAGCGAGAAGAACAGGTGCGGCCCACCCGGAATGAAGGCGAGCGCCGCGACGACGAGGCCCTGCACCACCGTCAGCACGCCGGCTGCGTGGGCCCAGCGCTTCAAGCCGTCACCTGGGGTGGTGCTTCCCGTCGACTCTGCTCGGTGGATCGCTGGGGCGTCATTCATGGTGCCGGCAACGAATCACGCCACCGGCGCTTCGGCGATGACCTGCGAGGTCATGGAGTCCCGTCGCGGCGCCCTTTACCTTCCACGTCATGGACTTTGGCCCCGAGCTGCGCCGGCACCGACACGCGCGTCGACTCAGCCAGCTGGCGCTGTCGCTGGAAGCCAACGTGTCGACCCGACACCTGAGCTACCTGGAGACCGAACGTGCGCAGCCCAGTCGAGAGCTGGTGGTGCGGCTCGGGCGGGCGCTGCAGCTGTCGCTGCGCGACATCAATCGCCTGCTGCTCGCCGCCGGGTACGCCCCGGCGTTCGCGGAGACGCCGCTCGACGCCGCGCCCATGACCGAGGTGCGCCGCGCGGTGGAGCTGCTGCTGCGCCGGAACGATCCGTTCGCCGCGGTGGCCTTCGACGCTGCCTGGGACATCGTCATGGTGAACGAAGGGTACGCGCGGTTCCTGTCGCTCCTGTTCGGCTCGCAGGTGGAGCCCTTCACGCTCGTGCCGCGCGGCGAGCAGAACGTGGTGCGGCAGTTCTTCTCTCCGCAGATGCGGGCGGTGCTGGTCAACTGGCACGACACGCTGGAGGCGCTGCTTCCGCGCCTGCAGCGCGACCGTTCCCGTGCGCCGGGCAGGTTGGGGCCGGTGCTCGATGAGGTGCTGGCGGGGGTCGGTGCTCCCGCGGGCGGGTCTGGCGTTCCCTCGCTGGTGATTCCGCTCACCTTCGAGCTGGCCGGTGCACGACTCGGCTTCTTCACGACGGTGGCGTCGCTCGGCACGCCGACTGACGTGACGCTGGACGAGCTTCAGATCGAGAGCCTGCACCCAGCCGACGGCGCGACCGATGCGTTCGTTCGCGCGTGGGAGGCCTGAGGCCGCTGCCCATCGCCCGTGCTCGTCCCAGTCCGCCTCACGTCGCGGCCGCGGCCTGCGGCTCCGCGAGCCACCGTTCCACGTCGTTCGCCAGGCCCGGCGTGAGGGTCATGCCTGGAAACGTCTCCAGCCAAGCGGCCGCCGAAGCCACGTCCTTGAACGTCTGAAGTGGCGTCTTGGACCGCGACAGCAGCGTGGTCGCGCTGACGAACGAGCGGATCATCACGGCCAACACGCCCTTCGGGAGAATGACCAGCGCGCTGGCGATGGTGCTGGCGCCGATCCTCTCGCCCGTCGCCGCGCTCTCGCGCATGGCCGCTTCCTTGACGTCCGGGGGCGGCTGGAGCGTGGGCGCAGGCCCTCCTTTCTGCGGCTGCGCGTTGGGGATGATGGAGAGCAGCGCCACCTTGCCGAACTGTCGGGCGACCTGGGCCTGCGCCTCCGCCAGGGCACGAAGTGCGGCTCCGGTGGGCCAATCGTTGAAGATGGCGATGAGCACCGCGCCACGCTGACCCAGCCGCAGCTGGGCGGACGACGACGCGAGGGGGCTGATCGCCATGCCGGCAGCGTAGACCACGTGGGGCTGCGGGGCCGACGGGCACGGCGGTGCGGTCGACCGGTCGCGGCCGTGGCGCAGGCGAGGCGTTCCGACGCGACCAGCCGTCTTCCATGGCCTTCTCGCTGAACGCGGCGCGGGGGCTGCTGATGCGCGCGGGCCGCGAGTGTGCGCCATTCACTGCGCGCCTTGCGCAACACCCGCCTCCGGTTGCATCGTCCTCGGCGTGACCACCCCTGAGGACGGCCGACTGCTCCGCGCCGCGCTCGAAGGAGCGCAGCATGAGGTCAAGGTGCTCACGAAGGAGCTGCAGCGGCTGCGCGCGCTTCAGCCTGACGCGTTGCTCGAGCAGGTCGCCCGCTTGCAGAACCAGGTCGCGCAGCTTCGGCACCAGCTCGACGTGGCTGACCAGGTCCGCGTCACGTGGCTGGCCGAGCGGGCCATGCTCAAGGCCGAAGTCGGCCGGCTCACCGAGTTCGTCCACGCGCAGCGGCACCAACTCGAACGTGCGGACGAAGTGCGCGACGACTGGGACCGGCAGCTGCGTGCGCTGCGCACTGCGCGGCACGATGCGCCGCCGACCTCCGCCGACCTGGCGCCGCGCGTCGAGCGCACCGAGCTGCTCGCGAGGGAGCTGGCAGACGCCCGGCGTTCACTGGCCACGCACGAGGCGACGAAGCCTGCCGCGGGCCTCGCGCCGGCCCCGGAACTTGACGCAGGCTCGGAAGCTGGCCACAAGCCGTCTTCGTGAGCCCGCTCCTCACGCTGACCGTCGCCTGGCTGGCGATCGTCCCCTTCGACGGGCCGGACGAGCCGGTGGCACCGCCGCGCGCCGACGCCGCGCAAGACGCGCCCGCGCTCGAAGCCGACACCCCGGACGACCCGACGGACGACGACGCCGACGGCCCCGACGAGTCGCTGGTCACCGCGCTCGAGGCCGCCGAGCAGCGCACGGCCGAGGGCGGCCTGCTGTACTCCGCCGACCTGAGCGACGACGAGCTGGCCCGGCGGTGGAAAGAGCACCCCGGCTCGCTGGGCTCCATCTCCGTCGGCAACGCGGAGGCCGGGCGGCTCATCAACGGCGTGCCCATGCCCGAGCCGTTCAACCCCGCGTGGTACGTGGTCGATCCCAGCGGCACCTACGGGACCCAGGAGACGATCGACGCGCTGGTGGCCACCGCCAACATGGTGCACCAGCAGCTGCCGCACCTGCCGCCGCTGCGCGTCAACCACATCAGCCGCAAGGAAGGCGGCTGGCACCCGCCGCACCGCACCCACCAGTCCGGCCGCGACGTCGACTTGGGGTTCTTCTGGATCCACGGCGTCACGCAGCGGCAGATCAAACACCAGAAAGACCGGCTCATGGACGTTGCGTCGAACTGGGCGCTGCTCAAGGCGATCATCACGCAGGGTGACGTGCAGCTGGTGCTCGTGGACAAGCGGGTGCAGGAGAAGCTCTACGCGCACGCGCTGGCGCAGGGCGAGAACAAGGCCTGGCTCGACGGCCTGTTCCACGCCGGGCCCAAGTCGTTGGTGCACCACGCGCGGCGGCACCGGGATCATTTCCACGTGCGCTACTACGCGGGGCGCTCGCAGGAGCTGGGGCGCCGCATCGTCCCGTTGCTGGCCAAGAGCGCCCAGGAGAACGTCGCCTTCCACCGGGTGAAGAAGGGCGACACGCTCGGCGCGCTGGCCGTGCGCTACCGCAGCACGGTCAAGCTCATTCAGGCGCGCAACAGCCTCAAGGGGCACATGCTGAGCATCGGCCGGACGCTGCAGATCCCCGTGCGCGGCCCGTGCACGGACTGCCCCGTGCCGCCGCCCGTCGTCGTCCCGCCGCGCAGGCTGCCGCCCGCCAATGAGACGGCGGCCGTCGACCGCCCGCTGTCCGAGCGCGCCAACCGGCCGGACGAACGCCCCGTCGTTTCTCCGTAAAGCGTGCTGCCCCAACGCACCCCGGCCTTCGCGGGTCGAGTGGGCTAGCGTCTCGGCGCATGATTCGAACGTGGTGGTGCTCCCTCTTCGTCGGTGCCTTTCTGGCCGCGTGTGACTGCGGCGGTGGGGTGACCGTGTCCTGTGGCTCGAACGCGGAGTGCTCGTCTGGCCAGCGGTGTGTCGACGGCAAGTGTGTCGTGCGCAGCGCGGACGGCGGTGGGTCGGCCGGGAGCGGTGGGAGCGGCGGCGGCGCGGCGGGTGAAGGCGGAGG
>JALHOS010000196.1 GCA_022842905.1 Myxococcaceae bacterium
TCCACGGCTCGGTCGCCTGCGCGAGCTCCCAGCGCGCCGCCGCCGTCCGCAGGTCGCCGCGCAGGAACGCGAGCATGCCCTCGTCGGGGTCGCTCCCGGGCATGGCGGCGACGGCGCGCTCACAGTCGTCGAGCGCGCGAGTCAGATCGCCGACCAGGGCTCGCGCCCAGCAGCGGGTGCCGAGCGCGAACGGGCTGTCTGGGCTCGCGGTCAGCGCCGCGTCCGCCAACGCCACCGCGGTCGCGCCGTCTTGGGCGAGCACGTGCACCCACGCGCGATCGTTCGCGGCGGTCGCGCCCGTCAGCCCCGCGGCGACGGCCAGCGCGCGGTCCTTCTCGTCCATGGACAACAGGAAGAGCGCCAGGCGGAGGTCGATCTCCGCGACGTGGGTCCCGGCGATGGCCTTGGCGCGCGCGAAGAGCTGCTCACCGGCGGCCAACGCCCGCACGTCGCGCAGCGCCCACGCGCACAGCTCGAGCGACGCGAGGTCGCGCACGATCGGCGCCTTCTCACACAGCGCCAGCACCGCTTCTTTGTCGCCCTGGGCGGCCAGCACGTGCGCGCGCGTCGCGCCGACGCGAGGGTTCCTGGGCCCGGTGTGCTCGAGCGCGCGATCGACCGCTTGGTGCGCTTCGGTGAAGCGGCCCAGCCGGGTCAACACCAGCGCGCGGTTGAGCTGGGCCTGGGCCTGCGTGCGCAGCCCTTCGCTGAGCTTCACGGCGTCACAGCGCTCGAGCGCGCGCGTGTCGTCGTTGGCGCGCACCAGCGCCTCACACCACAGCGCGTTGGGCACGACGCCGGGCTTCACCCGCTCGGCGGCCTCCAGGTCTTCCTTCGCGGCCAGCCCGTGCCCCAAGGCCAGGTGCGCCGCCGCGCGGCCTCGGCGAGCGTCGAGGTCGTCCGGCTGCGCGGCCAGGACCTTCCCGTAGGCGAGCACGGCGCCGACGTGGTCTTCCAGCGTCGCCTTGGCGCGCGCCTGCTGCGTCCAGGCTTGAGGCGTCTGCCGGGTGGCGTCGGCGCCGGGCTTCAGCCACAGCGCGACCGTTGCGACGCCGACGACCAGCAGCACACCCGAAGCTTCGAGCCAGCGGCGCGCGGCGCCCTCGTCGGGGTGGTGGAGATCGCGCGCCAGCAGCCAGCCGCCCACCAAGCCCACGGCGAGCCCTCCGACGTTCATGGCCGCGGTGACGAAGGGGATGGTGGCGCTCACCACCACGTTGAGGAGCAGAAAGCTCAAGGTCGTCCCGCGCAGCGCGCGCACGACGCCGTCGGGCAGCTGCTCGCGCCGTCGCACCAAGAACGCCAACAGCGCGCCGTAGACGCCGAACACCGCCCCCGAGAACCCGGTGAGGACGACGTCCGGGTTGACGGAGAGCCCCAGCACGTTGGCCGCGAGCGCCGCCGTCAGCACGAGCCCCGCATAGGCGGCGTTGCCGAACAAGCGCTCGGTGAGCTGGCCCGCATTCCAGTACGCCCAGACGTTGAGCAGGAGGTGGAAGACGCCGGCGTGCACGAAGGGACTGGTGAACAGCCGCCACCACTGGCTCTGCGCCACCGTCAGCGGGAAGTAGTTGGCGCCGGCCTGCACCAGCTGTTCGGCCGAAGGGGCGCTGGGCGTCGCCCCCCACAGCCACGAGCTCGAGAAGAAGCCCACGGTGAGGGCCACGGTGAGCGCCGGCGTCACCCACAGCCTGGGCGTGACGCGCCGGAGCAGCTCGGCGAGCGTGTTGGGCGCTGGCTGAAGCGGGTCCATGTCCTGGCGTGTGGCTCCAAGGAGGGCGACGTTCGAGTTCCATGTAGCGCAGTTGCCGCAGCGTCGCGGGAGCCTTTTCGGGCAGGCTGCGCCCCGTCGTGAGGCCCCTGCCGCCAGCGCTCGTCCGCATCCTCCTCAAGGCGGCCGCCGTCATCGGCCTGGCCTGGCTCGCCGCGCGCCTGTCCGCACAGCCCGGCTCACACTGGGCGACGCCGCCGACCCCGACGGAGCCTGGCCAGCTTCACCTCGGGCCCGGCGACGGTGGCTGACTTCGGAAGGCAACTCCTTGAAACCTGAATCAGTATTCAAGTTGGCCTTGCTGGACGCGGACCGGGTGGGCTAGGCGCGCGTCAGCGAGGACGCCAATGCACGACGAGAAAGAGCCGGTACGCGCGGGGGGCTGGTCGGCGCTGTTGCTGCTGAGCCTAGTCTACACGTTCAACTTCCTGGACCGGACCCTCATCTACATTCTCTTCAAGCCGATTCGCGAAGAGCTGTCCCTCGGAGAGCTGGAGCTCGCGCTGCTGGGCAGCACGAGCTTCGTCATCTTCTATACGGCGCTGGGCGTGCCGTTCGGGCGCCTGGCTGACCGCGTGCACCGGGTGCGAATGATCACCGTCGGGCTCGTGGTCTGGAGCGTCTTCAGCGGGCTGACGGGGTTCATGCACAGCTTCACGGGGCTGTTCCTGTGCCGCGTGATGGTGGGCGTCGGAGAGGCGACGCTGGGCCCCGCGGCGATCTCGCTCTTGGCCGACTACTTCCCGGCGAGCCGGCGGGCCAACGCGAACGCGCTCTATTCGTCCGGCGTGCCGGTGGGCGCGGCGTTGGCCATGTTCGGCGGCGGGGCGATCGCGCAGGCCTGGGGCTGGCGCGGGGCGTTCTTCGCGCTGGGGTTTCCGGGCGTCGTGCTGGCGATCGTGTTGCTGCTGGTGATTCGCGAGCCCGCGCGTGGTGCCCATCCGCCGAAGGAGCCGCAGAAGCCAGGCCCGGCCGAGCTGGACGAGTACCGGCGAGCGCATCGAGGGCGGCGCGACCTATGGGCTTGGCTCGCTGGTGCGCAGGCCGTGCTGTTGCTCGCGACCGGTGCGTGGACGGCGGTAACGGCTTTCGGTGCGTACCGATGGTCGGGCGCGGTGGTGTCGGTGATCGCCGGTGGCGTAGCGCTGGCGGCTTGGGCGGGCGCGCGATGGGCGCGCCCTGTGATGCTCACCATTTGGCCGGCGCACAGACTCGTCGACATCCTGCTAGGTGCGGAGTCGGGTCGGCCTCAAGTGGCGTGGGCCCAGGCGTACCCGGGAACCATGTTCGCCGTTTGCGTGCTCATGTACTTGAGCGTCAGAAATCGGCTCTTCTATGGACTCCACGTCGACGACGAAGCGGTAGCGCGCTCGCTCGTGCGCGAGCGTCAGAGCGGCTGGCGGTCAATCGTGGCCAATCCCACGCTCCAGCTCCACACGCTCGGCTACGCGTTCTTCGCGGTCGCGGCCAACTCGGTGAGCATGTGGATGCCGTCGCTGCTCGGCGCGCGGTTCGGCAAGGACCTCAAGACGATCGGCCTGGTCATGGGGCTGTCGACGCTCGTCGGCGGGCTGGCGGGCTCGGTCTTCGGCGGGCGGCTCGCGGACGCGTGGCGCAAGCGGCGTGAAGGCGGGCGGCTGCGCTTCTCGGCGGTGGCGGCGCTCGCCTGCGTGCCCCTCTGGGTGGGGCTGCTGTACGCACCCAGCTTCGAGACGGCGGCGCTGTTCATTCCCCCGCTCATGGCCGCGGCGCTGGTGTGGCTCGGGCCGGCGGCGGCGGATCTGGCGGAGCTCGTCCCCGTCTCGCAGCGTGGCGTCGCGGTCGGCCTGTACTTCTTGGGCGTCAACGTCTTGGGCTACGGCGTCGGTCCGCCGGTGATCGGCTACCTCGCGCAGCTGGCGGGCTCGAAGGCGGATCCGACGAAGGTGGCCTTGGCGCTCCACCTGAGCCCCGTGGCCTGTGTCGTCGCCGCGGTGCTGCTGTGGCGGGCGTCGCTGAGGCGGGAGAGCGCCGACGGTGGGACCCCGGTCGTGCCTCCCGCTGCCTTGCTCGCGGTTCGCTGAACGCAGCCACGAGCGTTCGTGGCCTGTGGCGTGTCACGTCCTTACTTGGGGGTAAGGTGCGCGCCAAAATGAGAACGGTTTTCCTCGCAGGGGTCTGGCTCGTCGCGCTGCTGTCCGGCTGCGGTGAGCGCAGTACGGCGGAGCTGGGTTCGAAAGACGGCGGCAGCCTGGTGGTGCAGCTCGACGGCGGGCAGGTGACGCTCCGCTTCGCCGGGGCCCAGCGGCTGGAGCTGCCGGCCGACGGCGTGCTGCTCGGCACCGTGCCCGCGTACGACGACGAGCTCAGCTACGACCCGTACTGGCTCGAGTACAAAGACCAGTTCTTCTCGCCGACGGCGCCGAAGGGCCTGCGCTGGCGCACGCCGACGAAGGCCCGCGTGGTCAGCGCGAGTCCGACGGAGGTGACCGTCCAGTACGAGGCTGAAGGCGCTTCGACGACGGTGAGCTTCACCGCCGCCGAGCCGGGCCGCTTCGTCGCCAAAGCCCAGCCGAGCGTGACCGAGGGGGTGGTGGCGTACGTGCGGCTCAAGCTCCGCGCTGACGCGCAGGAAGGCTTCTACGGCCTCGGAGAGCTGTTCGACACCGTCAACCACCGCGGGCAGCTGCGCCCCATGCAGATGGAGCCGAGCCTGGAGCTCGAGAGCAACAACACCGAGACGCACGTGCCGATCCCCCTGCTCATCGGCACGCGAGGGTGGGGCGTGTTCGTGTCGAACAAGCGCGCCGGCACCTTCGACGTCGCTCGCAAGCAGGACGACCTGGTGGAGATCACCTACGGCACCGCGCAGGCTTCGAGCGACGGCCTCACCTTCGAGCTGTACGCCGAAGCGCGACCGCTCGACGTGACGCGGCACTACTACACGGCGACCGGGCCCCTGGTCCTGCCCGCGCCCTGGGCGCTGGGGCCGTGGGTGTGGCGCAACGAGAACCGAGATCAGGCGCAGCTGCTCGACGACGTCCGCCAGCTGCGCGATCGCGATCTGGCGACCACTGGTCTGTGGATCGACCGGCCGTACGCCCGCGCGGTGAACAGCTTCGACTTCGATCCGCAGAAGTTCACCGACGCGGGGGTCGTCGCGAGCACGCTGGCGGCCAGCGGGTTGGCCTTCGCGCTGTGGCACACGCCGTACCTTGAACCGACGGCGCCTCTGCGCCCCGACGCCGAGCGGCTGGGCTACTTCCCGCCGAAGATCGGCGCCCAGCTCAATTCCTGGAGCCCGATCCTCGACTTCACGGCGAGCGGCGCGGTGGCGTGGTGGAGGCAGCAGCTGGGCGCCTACGTCGGCCTCGGCGTGCGCGGCTACAAGCTCGACTTCGCCGAAGACATCGCCCACGGCGTGACGGGCAACCGCATCATCTGGCGCTTCGCCGACGGCAGCGACGAGCGCACCATGTTCCAGGACTACCAACTGCTCTACCACCGCACCTACGCGGGCCTGTACCAGCCGGGCACGTTCTTCCTGCTCACGCGCACCGGGCGGGTCGGCAGCCAATCGTACGGCCCTGTCATTTGGCCCGGGGACATCGACGCGACGCTCACCAAGTGGAAGGAGCCCATCGCCGGCAACGGGCGCACCTTCACCGGCGTCGGCGGGCTGCCGGCGGCGGTCGTGGCCGGCCTGTCGCTGGGGCCCAGCGGCTTTCCGTTCTTCGCGTCGGACACCGGCGGGTACCGCCACGCGCCGCCGAACAAGGAGACCTGGGTGCGCTGGGTTGAGCACGCGGCGCTCATGCCGGTGATGCAGACGGGGGACAGCACGTCGCAGATGCCGTGGGAGTACCTGCCGGCCAACGGGCGCGACGACGAAGCGCTCGGCGTCTACCGGCTCTTCGCGCGGCTGCACCTGCGCCTCTTCCCGTTCTTCTGGAGCCTGGCGAACGCGACGGTGGTGGACGGCCGCGCCATCGCCCGGCCGCTGGGCTTGCAGTTCCCCGAGCTCGGCCAGCACCCCGACGACGAGTACACGCTGGGGGACGATCTCCTCGTGGCGCCGGTGATTCGCGCGGGCGCGACGAGCCGCGACGTCATCGTGCCCAAGGGCCGTTGGCGCGACTGGTTCACCGGAGCGCCGCTCGAAGGGGCCGTCGGGCAGAAGGTGTCCGTCGCTGCCCCGCTGACGAAGCTGCCGCTGTTCATGCGCGAAGGCGCGCTGATCCCGCTGCTGCGGCCCACCATCGACACGTTGATGCCCGCCACCGACGCGAACGTGGACTCGTTCGGGAACGACGTGGGCATGCTGTTCGTGCGTGTCGTGCCTGGCGCGGACGGGGCGTTCACCCTGTACGACGGGACGAAGCTCGAGCAGCAGGCCGGGCGGGTGCACGTGGTGCCAGGCAGCGTGTTCAGCAAGGGCGTGACGCTGGAGGTCGTCGGGACGGCGAAGCCGGGGCAGGTGACGGTCAACGGCGCGGCGCGCGGGGAAGGGGCGGGGTGGAGCTGGAGCGCGGACGTCGGGGGCACGCTGACGGTTCCCGCGGGCATGGGCGAGGTGACGGTGAGCTGGTGACGGGTGCGCCGTGGCGCGTCGCTCTTCACGCCGGGAGCTGCGGAACGGACCTCACAAGTAGTCGATCCACCGAGCGAGTCCGGCGAGCACGGCCGCGTCAGCCCAGGTCGCCAGGCGCTGCAACTGGGAGTCGGGGTCTTCTTCGCTGGCGAGCAGCAGCGGCTCGAGATCGAGCTGCACGATGGGCTCGGAGCCGAGCTCCTCGTCGTTTGCCTTCCGGTGCTCCAGGAAAGCCACGGCGACGCAGGTCCCCGGCGACGGGTTGCCGACGAAGTGGATCGCGAGCGTCACGTTGGTGATTCCTCCGTCGGTCAGACGAAGGCTTGCCCAGGTGCGTGGCTCGTGCAGATCCACCCAGTGGCGGTGGATCTTGCCGAGCTCAACGAGCTGCCGGCGGTAGAAGTGGGCGGTTTCGTCCTTCGAGACGAACACCTTGGTCTTCACGTTCGGAACTCGCGCTTCGGTTTGTTTGGCCGCTGCCTGCAAGCGAGCTTCGAGCACGCCGCCCAGCCCGCTCAGCCGACCCCGCATCAGGCCGATTGCGTTCGCGTGTGCCGGCCGCTGCGTCGTGACCTTCTGTGCTGCCGCGTCGAGCACGCTCGACAGCGAATCGGCTTCGCCAACGGCCCCCTCGGCTTCCGAGATTGCTCGGGTCAGCACGCGCTCCAGGCAACGCCCGAAGAACCGCACGAGCGGGCCCAGGTCTCCCTGGTCGGCCTTTTCGAGTGCAGGCAGGTAGTGGCGTTCCTTGTCGCTGCGCTGCACCAACAGCGGAAACAGGCCCGCTCGAATGAAGTCGATGCTGGCGAGCGCTCTGGCCACGCGCCCATTGCCGTCCTGGAACGGGTGGATCTGCGTGAAGGCGTGGTGAAGGAAGCCAGCGCGCACTTCGGGAAGGGTGTCGGGGATCGCCGCATGCAAGGCGAGCAAGCGCTCCATCTCTGACTGCACGTGCTCGGGCGGGCAGTACTCGTGGACGAGGTCGTCGAGGCGCCTGCGTGGGTTGTTGGGCCGCGACTTCCACGTGCCGCGCTCCAGCGGGACCCGAATCAGCTCGCCGGTTGGAGTCACCGCCTCAGTCCACTCTTGGTTGCGGGTCATCAGGGCATGGAGCTCCTTGATCCAGCCCAGCGAGAGGGTGCGCGTGCCTCCGACCACGTCCATGACCATGTCCAGCGCGCCGCGATGGTCCTTCAGCACTCGCACCAGCGCCTCGGGCTCCATCGTCGCGTCTCCATGCGACAGCAGGCTCGCGACGAACCCGTGCTCGACGAGCACGAGCGTCGCGCCTGCGCTGACGTCGTACAGCCGTTCGATGACTCCTGTTTCGATCGACCACCAGCGCGCCATTCGCTCGTCGAAGCGCTTGAGGGCGTCGTGTTGGGCCAGCCGCTCACGCTGCCTCAACCAGAGGCGCGTGAACCCGCGGAGCTCGGGCACGGCGAGCGCGGCCGGATCCGTCGGCGCTGCGATCGGACGCCATGCGTGGAAGGCAGTCATGCCGTTGGTGATAGCAGGACCCGACCACGTCGACGACGAGGGCTTCTGCGGTGAGGCTTTCTTGCGCGCGGGCCGCGAAACCACCACGCGCTCGATGAACCCGTTCGGGCCACGCCTCACGTCGCGTCCTCCGTGGACGCGCAGCTGTCAGCTGCTGTCGGACTCGTGGCTGCTGCGCGTGTGTCGTCAGCTATCGCTGTCGCGCGGCACCAGCTGGTGACAGGCGATCCCCGGTGAATTTCACGCGACAGCCGGTGCCACCTTGGTCCGCGAGGCTCTTCTGCGAGCCGGCGCGATCTCCAAAATAGAGCCGCGTCGGTGCGTCGGAGTGCTTCGCGAGCGCGAGCGCGAACGACTGCTCGAGCGCCTTCGGTCCACCTTGGGTCACCATGAAGGTCGCCCCGTCGCGGGCCGTTCCGGATTCGGCGTTGATGAAGTTGAACGCGTCTCTGGCGCCTTGTGTGTCGAGGTCGAGGTACCGCCCGGCGACGCGCGACACCGTCAGGCCGGCGGCGGAGAGGTCGTTCGCTGCGCGCTCCTCGGACGCGGCGGTGCGCTCAGCCACTTGCTCGAGGCTCCGCAGCCGAAGCTCCAACTCGGCCCCTCGTTGTGCCCAGGCGGTCCTCATGGGGACCGGACTCTGAGCCGACGGCTGCTTCGCGGCGTGGTCGGCGCGCAGGAAGGCGCCCAGTTGCTGAAACGCCAGCCGGGAGTCGTTGAGGAGCACGTGCCCCGGCCCCAGCGGCTTCATGGACATGTCGATGTGGAAGGCGCCTGCCTGCTCAACCGGGACCACCTGCCCGGGTGTGAGGCCGAGGTCCTTCGCGACGGCCATCGTCAGTTCGTCGTCCGTCGGCGCTCGACCCAGGTCCCTGGCGAGCAGGTCGCGGGACAACGCAAGGCTGTCCTTCCCCACCAGCGCGTAGGGCGATCCGTCTGGCCGCGTACCGCCGATGACGTTGCCGCCCTCCAAGTAGGTCAAGGACTCGCGCAGCGGAGCCCTGAGCGCGGCGGCCATGGCCACTTTGGCGTCGTAGCTTTCGTTGCGCGCGACACCACCTTGAATGCCGAACGCGAACTCCGGGTAGTTCTTCTCCAGCGAACGCAGGTCCATGCTCTTCACGGCCTCGCGTTGGTCTGGGGTGAGCCCGGGGGTGCCTCGAAGCACGCGATCACGCTTGACCGAGGCTGGGCTCCAAGACTCCATCCGGGCGGGGATCGACACCATGCCCCGCGCGTCGATTTCTCCATTGTCTTCGGTCCAGGCATCAGTTCGGCCGCCTCGGGCGACGAACTGGACGTTCGCCTGCGCTTGCGGGTCGAGCAGCGCGCGGGTGGTCGACTCGGAGCCAGCCACGCGTACGGCGAAGCCTTCGAGCACGCCGACGCGCGCCATGGTCCGAACGAACGTGGCGTCGACATCGGTGACCACCGTCAGGTGGGCCGTATGGGGCTTGAGCGTGTTGTCTTCGGGTAAGAGCGTTCCCGCCGAGGGAGCGGCGCGCAGGTCTCCGAGTTGCGCGCGGCGCGCCGCCGAAGCCGCCGCGGCCAACTTGCGGACGTCCGAGTCCACGGTCCGACGCTCGAGTGGCCGGCGCTTGGGTTGGGGCGCGCGAGCCAGTTGCTCATGGACGTCGACCTGCTTGACCGAGCCCGTCTCGCGATCGAGTGCATAGGCGCGGAGGTCTTCCCGCTCGGACGGCAGTGACTCGATTCGTGCGAAGACCCGCTGCGGTGAGCCCGCGCCCGCCCGCCATTCAGTCGCAGGGCTCTCACTCTTCGGCTGTCGTTCCGCCGGGCGCCGAGCTTCCGCTTCGAGCTTGTCGAGACCCGGGCGCAGTTCTGCGCGACCCGACGAGACGATGGGAAGGCTCATGGAACCGAGAATCTCACGTTCCAGGGTGGGGTGGGAGCTCCGTGCGCGGCGACCGCCGATGGCGCTGAAGAGCGCGCGCTCACTTCGACTCGGCGCCACGTTCGACTCAGCGAGCCAGGCCGACGAGCGCGGCCGTGTCCGTGCTGTTCGCCGTTGGTACTGCGACGAAGGCCACCGCGCTACGGCCGCGGCGCCTGCGCCGCCTTCACCAACCCCTCGACAACCAGCCGCGCGCGGACGATCGCCGGATCGTCCCGATACTCCGCCGCGGCGAACGCGCGGGTGAACAGCTGCATGGACTGCGCGGTGTCCCCTTCCTGCAGCACCAGCTCCGCCTTGCCCACCAGCGCCTGCACGCAGCTCGCGTCTCGCGCCAGCGCGCGGTCGAACCACACGCGGGCCTCGGGCCGGTCGTTCATGGCCAAACACGCGACGGCGGCGCCGACCGGGTGCAGCGCGTCGGTGCCGTCCAGGTTGGTGAGCGCCGCGTAGAGATCGCGCGCCCGCTCGAACATTCCCGCTTCGTACGCGCCGAACGCGGAGTGCCGCATCGACTCGAGCTGGCCGGCGGTGAACTGAATGACGTCACCCAGCGAGCCGCCGTCGAGCAGCGACTGGCCACGCTCGTCCAGCGGGCGGACCTCTCCGCCGAGCGCCTTGCCTGCCGCGTCCAGGTGCTCCGCGCGGATCCGCCGCCCCTTCTCGTCGTAGGTGAACCGGGTGACGAAGTCCGGCTTGGGCCCATGGTGCAGGGCGATCGACGTGCGCCGGTTGAGCGCGTCGTACGTGTACCGGTACTCCATCTTCAGCGCGCCCTCCGCGTCGAAGAACGCGTGAGTCAGCGGGCGGTCCTTCTCGTCGAACGACATTCGGTACGCGCCCTTCTTCTTCCCCTTCCCGTCGAACACCGTGTCCTGGAGTTGGTTGCCGCGAGCGTCGTGCTCGTACACGTGGCGCTCGGTGAGCTTCCCGTGGCGGTCGAAGATCTGCTCTTCCTTGATCCACCCCTTGCCATCGCAGCTGACGTCGATGCGAAAGCGCGTGCGGCCCTGCGGGTCGATCTCCTTGCGGGAACACAGGAAGCCCTTCGCGTCGTAGCTGTACACGTTGCGGCCCTGCAGGCCCGACGACGGGTCGGTGTAGTCGGACGCGGCCAGCCGGCGCTTGGCGTCCAGCGTGGGCTTGCGTGTCAGCGGCAGCTCGTGGCCGCGCAGGAACTCGCGGATCGCGACCACGCTCGGGCCGTCGTAGTCCAGCTCGACGAAGTGCTCCGGCTCTTGGCCTTCGGGGATCGGCAGCAGGCCTTCGTAGAGGCCGGCGCCGGTCAGCCGCCAGGACGTGAAGCGCTTGGTGACGATGGACATGCAAGCCTCCGCTTAGAAGACGAACTCCTTCGTCGCCGCCCCCGCGGCGTCTTCGAATTCGAACCCGCGCACGAAGTCGCGCCCGTGCGTAGCGAGATACAGGTGCAGCGCCTCGCGTGAGCGCAGCGCCATCCACAACGGGCGGTCTCCGTAGGCCGCCTTGCACTGCTCGTGGCACTTCGCCGACACGGCCATGAGCTCTTCGGGCTGCAGGCCTTCGGCGATCTTGTAGGTGAGGTTGGTGGACAGGTCTTGCTGCTCTTCGACGATGTCGAAGATGCCGTGGCGCTCGGCTTCCTGCATGAGCGGGGCGTGTTTGCCCAAGGTGAACACGCTGCGGCCGTAGCCGTGGATCACCTCGGTGTTGTCGCGAATGAGATCGATCGTCTGCTGCGCTTCTTCGTGCGTCTCGGTGGGGAAGCCGAAGAACACGTACGCGAAGTTGAACAGGCCCGCGCCCGTCGAGCGGCCGAGCACTTCCATGCGCCGTTCGAACGGCACGCCCTTCTTCATCGCCTTCAAGATGCGGGGGCTGCCCGACTCGACGCCCCACATGATCATCGTCGCACCCGCGCGCTTGGCCTTCTGGAGGATCGGCTCGGTGAAGCTCAGCTCGGTGCGCGCGTTGAAGAACCAGTGCACGTCGAGCTCCGCCTCGAGCAGCGCGTCCGACAGCGCGGCGAGCACCGCGGGGGTCAGGCACTGGTCGACGAACTCGAAGTGCCTGACGCCGTAGCGATCGCGCAGGTGCCGCATCTCCCCGACGACTTGCTTCACCCCGACCGAGTCCTTCTCGAGCCCGTAGTAGCAGTCACAGAAGCTGCACTGGCTCCAGTAGCAGGTCTTGCTCGTGCGCACGCACACCACCCGCTCCGGCGCGAGGTAGCGGTCGAGCGGGAAGCCTTCGAGCTCTTGAAAGACCTGATCCGCCATGGCGTAGTTCGGCTGCTTGGGCGTCGACACGACGCGGTCCGGCGCCGGCGCGTAGACGAGGTTCGGCACCAGGGAGAGGCGCTCGAGGCCCGATCCTCCGTCGAGCGCCTGGCACAGCTCCACCATGGTGCGCTCACCTTCGCCAATGGCCACCGCGTCGGCGAAGTGCGTGAAGAACTCGGGCTTCTGGCGAAGGGCGTCTTCCAGCCGGCTGAAGAAGTTCCCCCCCAAGAGGACTCGGGGACCGCGTGCTTGCTTGAGCTGCCGGGCCAGCGTGAGTGCCGGGAGCACCTGGGAGAACGAGGCGACGGACAGGGCGATGACGCCGGCGCCGTCGGCCAGCAGGCTGGGCAGCTGCGCGCGGAAGTAGCCGACGAAGGGGTTGAGCCGCTCGTCCTGGGTGAAGGAGAGGATCGGCGCCAGGTCGTAGCTGCAGGTCGGGTGGCGGAAGTCGCTGCTGCGAATGGACGTGGGAAAGCTCGGGGCGGAGTACAGCTCGAGCGCGGCGTCGAACAGCCGCTGCGCCTGCGCGTGCGCGTCGGGCGCGTAGTACACGTCCTTCGAGCGGAGGAGCGCGGGGACGTCACCCGCGTGCGCGCAGATGAAGTTGAACGTGCTGCCGGCCCGCTCGACGTAGCGCTCGAGGCCGTCCAGCCGCGCCCGCGCGAAGGCGTACGCGTCGGTGTCGCCGGTCTTCTCGGCCTGCGCCAGCTCCACCTCGAGGCGCCCCAGTTCGTCGCCCAGCCGCTCGACGGCCTCGCGCAGCGTGCGCTCCGTCAGCACGTGCTCCATGAACTCGAGGTTGAGGTCGCGAACGGACACTTCGTGCCTCGCGGCGCGGAGGTGGCCATTGAGCGCGGCCAAGCCGAAGAAGGGCTGGGCGGCGGTCCACTGCGGGGGGAAGACGAGGAGGACTCGCATGCGTGGACCCGAAGAGGCGACTACCGAGAGCCAGTCTTGCTGCTGGGCGTGAAGGCCCGGTGCTGCGAGGTGCTGTTCGTCCGCGGCAGGTCGAGCGCGGGTTGCTGGCTGGTGCTGCCGGTGCGCGGAGCGTTCAGCGCCGGCTGCTGGCTGGTGCTGCCCGTGCGCGGAATGTTCAACGCCGGCTGCTGACTC
>JALHOS010000197.1 GCA_022842905.1 Myxococcaceae bacterium
CTCCGCTGGCACGGGTGGCACGGCCGGGACCGCGGGCAGCGGGGGCGCAGGCGGAGGCGCAGCCGGGACCGGCGGCGCGGCGGCGAGCTCAGGTGACGCGGGCCTCCCAGACGCGGGCGACGACGTCGACGGGCTCATGCTCACCAAGATGGCCGAGGCGACCACCCTGTTCGCCACCTCCAGCACGTCCCTGTGGGGGCTGGCCGACGGCGGCAGTTACCGCTTCGATCAACTCCCCGCGTACCTGGTGCGGCGCGACAACGGTGGCAGCAACCGCCGCGGCTACCTCTTCCACCACCCCGCGCCCTCCGGAGCGTTTCAGGTCGCGGCGCCCTCGGTGCTCGGGCCTGTCCTCCGCTACGACGGCGCGCTGTCCCGGCTGGGCATGGACCCGTTCCACCTCGAGCTGCCGCTCGGCGCCGGCACGGTCTTCAGCCTCGCGTACGGTCTGCCCGCGGGCGCGCTCGAACACCCAGGCACCTCCGACTTCATGCAGTACGTCGTCCACGAAGGGTTCCACCGGTACCAAGTCGCCGAAGCCCGCTGGCAAGAGCACACCTCGTGGTTCAGCATTTCCGAGACGGGCTACCCGCTGACGGAGCAGCACCTCGCGCACTGTCTGCTGGAGGACAAGATCCTCATCGAAGCGGTGCAGGCGACCACCCTCACGCCGTCCGCGGCCGTCGAGGCGTTGCGCAACTTCGCCGCCACCCGCGCCGCCCGCGCCGCGCTGCCCGACGCCGTCGCCGAAGGCGTGAACGCAACGCTGTACGACACGGCCGGCGAGCAGGTCGAAGGCACCGCGCTCTACGTCGAGACCAAGTTCCGCAGCGCCAGCGCCGGCCAGCCGTTCGACCGCGCGTTCCTCGGCCAGTATTTGGACGTGAACCTGGTCCCGATCCCGAACCGCGCCGAAGCGCTCGCCTACTTCGGTCAGGGCCGCACGTACGGCACCGGCGCCGCTCAGGGCTACCTGCTCGACCTCGCCGGCCAACGCTGGCGTGACGCCATGATCGCCGGCCAAGGTCCCTACGACGTCGTCAGGGCGCTCTACGCCCCGGCCACGACCATGGAGCGCGACATGCGCGTGTCGGCGCTCAAGACTCGCTTCGACTTCGACGGCGCGCTGCGCACGAAGGCGCGAAGCCTGGCCGCGCTCCAGTAACGCTTCGTCGACCTCGGCTTCTTGGGAACTGAGGGGCGCACCTCGCGCACGCCTGCTCCACTTCGCGCTTCCAAGACACAGCGTGTCAACCCGGTTGGTCGCACGTCGGGCTCCGCCGCGACGACCATAGAAACAACAGCCGCTCATCCACCTTCCGTCTTCCGTCTCGATTCCCAAGAGGCCGCCATGTCCGTCGCCTTCAACCCGTTCAACCCGTTCAGCTACTGGCCCACCTTCGGCGCGGGCCGCGTCACCACACCCAAGGCCAGCTCGAGCGGTCCCATCGACTTGAAGGCCCGCGCGTCGGACACCGGGCTGAGCGTGTCGGTGTCGGGCGACAGCCTGACCCTGCGCGGGAAGGCGAACGGTCCGAAGGTCGTGAACGATCCGCTGTTCGGCGGCTTCGACTACGCGCGCAGCGTGTCCTTCACCCTCGACATCGACAAGGTCCCCACGAAGGACCAGTTCGGCAAGGACGACTTCCGCGAGAAGAACTCGCGGCTGTTCAACTTCTACACGGAGAAGGGCCAGTCCCCCGAGCACGTGGCGCGCGCGCTCGCGGCCAAGGTGAACGCCGGTGACGACTTCCGCGCGACCGTCAGCGTGGCGAAGGACGGCGCTGCGACGCTGAGCTTCACGCGGCGCTGAAGAGGCTCGGGGGCGAGCAGGGCCCTGGCTCTTCCCCGCGTGGAAAGCCGAAGCTGCTAAAGCCGGCTGCGTGAAAACGACTCGACGCGGGACCTGGCTGTGGCTCACGGGGCTGCTCGTGGGGGCCGCGGGCTGTCGCGAGGTGGGGCTGCCGAGCAGCCCGTCGTCCGGCACGGTGCAAGCGACGGTGCTCTACGCGGAGCCTGGTCGGACGACCCCGCAGCCGGCGATCGGCGCGACCGTCGAGCTGCTGCGCAGCTCAGTCAAAGCGACGGTGACGGAAGCCACGGGCTTCGTCCTGATCAGCCCCATCACCACGGACACGGGCGCGCTCCTGTTCCGCTTCGACGCCGACAAGGACGGCGTCCCGGAATTTCAGCGCGTCATCCGGCTCGAGGAAATCGGGGCGAGGCCGGGCCGCGACATCGTGCTGGGGAACGTCGTCCTGGGCGGTACCGCCACCGTCAGAGGATCCGTGCTCGGGCGCGATCGCGCGGGCCAGACCCAGGGGCACGGCGGCACCACCGTCTTCGTCCCTGAAGGCCCGTACCTCGGCTACTCGGGGGACAACGGGGGCTTCTCGCTCGAAGGGCTGCCTGAGGGGCGCCTCACCCTCACGTTCTTTCGCGAAGGCTATGCGTCGGCGAACGTCCAGGTGACGCTGCAGGCCAACCAGCGCTTCGAGCTGACGACCGTCTTGTTGGAGCGCTCGACTCCGGCGCCCGCAGCGGTGACGGTCAGCGGCACGGTTCGGCTGTTCGGCACGACAGACTCGTCGGGGGTGACGATTCGCACCAACGGCGTCGCCACCAACGCCACGAGCGACGCGGCGGGCCGGTACGTGTTTGCCATGGTCCCGCCCGGGCTCCACACCTTCGGGTTCGAGAAGGAGGGCTTCCAGTCGGCGGTGCTGCGCAACGTGCTCGTCGAGAACACCCCCGTCGAGCTCCCAGCCATCACCCTCGTCCCGGGACCCACGACCACGCCGGAGCTGGACGCCGGAGTGCCGCCCTACGACGCGGGCCTGTCCGATGCGGGCCTGTCCGATGCGGGCCTGTCCGATGCGGGTCCGTCCGATGCGGGCCTGTCCGATGCGGGCCTGTCCGATGCGGGTCCGTCCGATGCCGGTCCGCCCGATGCCGGTCCGCCCGATGCCGGTCCGCCCGATGCCGGTCCGCCCGATGCCGGTCCGCCCGATGCGGGTCCGCCCGATGCGGGTCCACTCGATGCGGGTCCGCCCGATGCGGGTCCACTCGATGCGGGTCCGCCCGATGCGGGTCCACTCGATGCGGGGCCCCGTCCCGTGGCGGTCGTCGATCCGACGCTGCCCTTCTACGCGACCAACACCGTCGTCACGCTCGTCGGGCAGAACTCGCTGGGCCAGCGCCCGCTGACGTACCGCTGGTCTCAAGACGGCGGCGCGACGTTCACGACGGCGAACAACTCGCAGACCGCGGCGACGATCGGCGTGCGCCTGCCTGCGACCGCCGGAGTGACTCGCCTGGCTCTGACGGTGGTCGACGCCCGAGGAGCCGTCAGCGACCCGACCGAGTTCTCGCTGGTGGGGCTCTCGGGTGCGCCCGTGGCGGCGATCAGCCCGGTGCCGCCGGCGACGGCGTATGGCGACCAGCGCTTCACGGTCGGGAGCACCGGCTCGAACGACCCGTCGAACACCGGACTGACCGCGTATGAATGGACGATCGTCCCGTCGAACGTGGGCATCGTCGGCACGCCGCTCGACGGAGGGACGCGCTTCGAGTTGGTCATGCCTTCGACCCCCACGGTGAACACACCGGTGAGCGTGCAGTTGGTCGTGACGAACGGGTTCGGGGTCCGCAGCCCGCCGGCGACGACGACGTTCACCCTGTCGACGCAGTCCGCTCCCACCTGGACACTCGACGCTGGCCCACTGCGGATCGTCCCTGGAGGCAGCACGGTGACGCTGGTCGGGCTCGCGACGCCGCCCGCGCCGGGGCCGACGTTCAGCTACGCGTGGTCGCCGCTGGGTGTCACCGACGCTGGGCTGCCGCAGCTCAATTGGCAGCTGACGACCCCAGACGCGGCGACGACCCAGTTCATCGCGCCGGCCATCTCCGGGTTGCCGCAGGTGATCACCTTCACGCTCACCGCGACCAACACCAACGGAGGCCTCACGCCAGCGCAGCGCAGCACCCAGCTGCTGGTTCGAGTCGTCGACCAACGGCCACCGCAGGTCTTGGGGACGAGCATCGTCGGCATGCGCGGCAGCCCGTTCGGTGCGTACGTCGACTACGACGAAGACCTCCTCGTGCCGTTCACGAGCCCACCGACGGTGTCCGGCTACAGCGAACCGGCCAAGCTGTACGGCGCACGGCGGCTCCGCGTCGCGTTCAACCGGCTGGTCCAGGACGGCGACCCGCTGACGCTCGGCTCGGGCCAGCCCGAGGACTGGGGCGGAAACCGGGTGACCTTCGTGACATTCCCGTACCTGGCCCAGTACCTGTGGCCCTCGGCTGCGGCGGCGCAGCCCTCGGCCAGCTCGCAGCCGCTGCCGACCGTCGTGCTCAGCCCCTTCGGCACGCTCGGCGAAGCGTCGGCCACGCTGCTCAGCCGCAGAGATGGCGCGGCGGTGATTCACGCAGCGCTGCCGCTCCCCTCGTGCCTGCCGTCGGGCTGCGCGATCGTCCCCGACACTGCGGCTCCCACCGTTGCGCTGTCTCCGACCGGAACCCGCGCCGGCCCAAGCGTGGTGGAAGCCGGAGGGAAGACGTACGTGCTCCTGCAAGTCGCCGACTCCGTCGGGAACGCAGGCGTGGCCGTGGTCCGCACGCCGACGAGCTGGGCGCCGATCGCTTCGCCTCCAGGAACGCTCTTCTCCGACGGGACCACGCTGTATTCCGCCTACGTGCAGACCGGTTCGCTGGCGTTCGCGAGCTACGACGCGGCGAACGACAGCTGGAGCGCGCCGACCGTCGTCGAAACGAACGCCACCGACTACGCCAGCGGCCCCACCAGCCAGGCCCGCGTCTGGGGGCGCATGTCGTCGCTGGGCGTCACGTGGATCATCGCGCGCACGGCCCAGGGGAACCTCCGCACGCTCCAGCGGCTGACGCCGACCTCGCCGTGGACCAACACGGTCCTGGGCAGCCCGAGCGCGAGCGGCAACGCGTTCGCTGACGTGAAGATCGTCTTCGAGAGCCCCGGCGACAACGGCAACTACGTCATGCTGCGGCGAGGCAACGGGGACGTCACCATCAACTTCATGTCGACTGGCGGCAGCGGCGGCAACACCACGCTGACCAACGTGAGCAGCTTCGACGCCATGCTCGGCTCGGCCGACGTCTGGGCGGCGACGATCGAGAGCGGTCACCTCACGCTTCGCTACAGTCGTTCGCTGTGGACGCCTCTGCTCGCCCAGCCGCGCGGTGGTCCGCCGACGAGCCTCAACAACGACGTGAACTGCACGGCCGACGCCCCGGTCCTCCAGCGGCGTGACGAGCACATGGTGCTCGCCTGGCAAGAGCGCTGTGGGGGCGGGCCGTGGGTGGCGTACCTGCGCTGGCTGCGCTGAGCGGCTCGCCTTCGGCGCACACGAGCTGTGCACAGGCACTTCACCTTGGTTGCCGTGCGCAGGGACGACGTGTGATGGCGACGCGGCGGGCGGCGTGGGTGCGCCAGGTCTGGCCGCCGACGCGCGGGTCCGTCAGCCCTTCGTCGCCAGCCGCACCCCGGCGATGACGAGGACCGTGCACGCGGCCCAGCTCCAGCCCAGCGGCTCGGCCAGCACCAGCCACGCCGCCAAGCTCGTCAGCACCGGCTGCACGTTCGCGAACACCGCGACTCGCGACGACTCGACCCGCGCGAGCGCGAAGTTCCACAGCGCGTACGAGACGACGCTCGTCAGCACCACCAAGTACGCCAAGGACAGCCAGACATGGCCGGGCGCCGCGCTCAGCGTCGCGGCGTCGACCGTGAAGGGCAACATCGGCAGCGCCCACACGCCGCCGGCCAGCATGGTCCAGCCGGCCGTGCGCAGCCCGCCGTGCTCCGTGGCGAACGCCCGCGAGTCCGTCGTCCAGAACACCCACGCCACTACCGCGCCGAGCAGCAGCAGGTCACCGAAGAGCAGCGCCGACTCTTCGGCCAGCCCTCGTCCCAAGAGCAGCACCAGCACGCCGGCGAACGCGAGCGCGATCCCCAGCCAGCGTCGCGGCCGGGACTCCTCGGTCCCTCGAGCCACACCCAGCAGGTACACGCCCACCGGCGTCAGCGCGTAGAGCAGCGAGGCGTGCGTGGCGCGGGAATGCTGGAGCCCGAGCAGGAACAGGCCCTGGTTCATCGGCCCCGTCAGAAACCCGTAGCCGAGCAGCCAGCCCCACAGCGCGCGCGGCGGCCACCTTCGCTCGGACAGCTGGCTCAAGATGACGGCGTAGACCAGCGCCGAGAGCACCATGCGCAAGGGCAACAGCGTCGTCGCTGGCAGCGCGGTGGTGGCCGACTTGGCCGCCAGGTGGGTGCCGGTGCTGATCAACGACTGGCCCAACAGCGCGGCCAAGACGGCCGGGCCCAGGTTCGTCGAGCGCGGTGGCGTGGGCAGGGCATTCATGTCCGTCGCTCCGGCGCGCTGGCCACCGTCGTCGCCGCGCCCGCGCACACGGACCGCCACACGGACGAAGGCGAACCGCCCTTCAACCGCGCTGCGCCAGCACCCACCGCCCGACGTCCGCCACGACGCGGCTGCGGTCTCCTCCGAGGAGCACCAGGCGAGCGCGCGCCCACGCTCCGCCTTACGCGTGAAGGCGAGCCGCACCTCACCCGAGCTGCTCCAGCGCCTACCGCCCCACGTCCGCCACGAGCCGGCTGCGGTCTCCTCCGAGGAGCACCAGGCGAGCGCGCGCCCACGCACCGCCAGACGGGTGAAGGCGAGCCGCACCTCACCCGAGCTGCTCCAGCGCCCACCGCGCGGCGTCGGCGACGAGCGGGCTGGGATCTCCGACGAGGCGCTCCAGCAGCGAGCGCGCCGCCTGGTCCTTCGACGCGCCCAGCGCATAGGCCGCGTTCCGACGCAGCCCGTCGTAGCCCGCACGCGCCAGCGGTGTGCCCGGCGTCAGCTGCGCGTAGGCGTCAGGAGTGAGCGCGGCCAACTGCTGCACCGACAGTCCGGCGACCGGCCGCGGCGAGAAGCGTTCGCCCGCGAGCACCGGCGTCACGTTCAGCGGGCACACGTCCTGGCAGACGTCACAGCCGAAGGCGATCTGCTGGTACGCGGGCCGCAGCGCTGCCGGCGCGGGGCCTTCGTTCTCGATCGTCTGGTAGCTCAGGCACCGCCGCGCATCGACGACGCGCTCGGCGACGAGCGCTCCAGTCGGGCACGCCGTCAGGCACAGCTGGCAGCGCCCGCACACGTCCGTCGTCGGCCCTTCGGCGTAGCGATCGACCTGCGCGTCGAGAATGAGCGTCGCCAGCAGCACCCAGCTGCCGAACTCTGGGGTGATGAAGCAGGCGTTCTTCCCGACGAAGCCCAGGCCCGCGCGCGCCGCCCAGACCTTCTCCATGACGGGGTTGGTGTCCACCGAGCCGTAGTCGGCCACGCCAGGAAAGCGACTGCGCAGCGCCCGGCGAAGCGCCCGCAAGCGATCGCGCAGCGTCAGGTGGTAGTCGCGGCCCCGGGCGTAGCGCGCCACCGGCGACGCGTCGTCCGAGCGCCAGTAGTTGCACGCCAGCGCGACGACCGTCTTGGCGCCGGGGAGCAGCTGGGCGACGTCGAGCCGCGCGTCCAGCCGCTGGGCCAGCCAGTCCATGTCGGCGTGGTGTCCGGCTTCGATCCACTCCGCCAACACCTGGCGAGGAATCGGCTCCGCCCGCGCGAAGCCGATCAGGTCGAAGCCGGCGCTCCGGGCGAGCTGGGTGAGCTCTTCAGCCGGCAGCGTCAGGGCTTCTTCGGCAGCCATGGCACGTCGGCGACGTTCGCGCGCAGGTTCGCCACCCGCGCCATGGTGAACAGCAGGTCGGACAAGCGGTTCAAGTAGATGATGGTGATGGTGTCGGCCTTGCCCGCGCGCATGAGCGGCACGACGCGGCGCTCGGCCCGTCGGCAGACGGTGCGCGCCAGGTGCAGCGCGGCGGCGGCCTTGGTGCCTCCAGGCAGCACGAAGCTCGTCAGCGGCTTGAGCTCGAGGTCGAACGCGTCGATCGCCTTTTCCATGGCGGTGACCCAGGCCGGGTCGACCTGCGGAATGTGCTGCGCCGCCTTGGAGCCCGCGGGCGTGGCCAGCACCGCGCCCAGCGTGAACAGCTGCTCCTGCAAGCTCTGCATGAGCGCGTCCATGCCCGGCAGGCCTTCGGCGCGCGCGAGGCCGAGGACGGCGTTGAGCTCGTCCACCTGGCCGTACGCTTCGACGCGCTCGTCTTCCTTGCCGACGCGCCCGCCGCCGAACAACCCCGTGTCTCCGCCGTCGCCCGTCTTCGTGTAGATGGCCGTCATGGAGGCGCGCCTGTAACCATCGGCCGCGCCGCCCGCCAGCGCCAAGTGTGGAGGCCTTCGCCAGCCCGCTGACGGGGTCGGCCCCACCTCACGAGTCGCCGCCGACCTGACTCAACGTCCACGCCGTCAAGCGGTAGCCGCGGGCCACGCGCTTGCAGTTGGCCGACCCATGCTTTCCTCGACCGGTCTGCGGAACAACTCGGCGACGTACGGCCGCGGGACGCACGAGATCGAAGACGAGCCGGACGACGTGCTGTCGGAAGAGGCCACGCTCACCACCTGGCTCGACGGCTTCTTCCAAAAGCCCACCGTCGAGCTGCCCCGGCTGCCCACCGTGGCCAACGACATCATCGCGCTGTCCCGCCGGGCCGACGTGAAGATCGAAGACGTGGCCAAGCTCCTCGAGCGCGAGCCGCTGCTCGCCGGCAAGGTCCTGCGGCTGTCCAACTCGACGCTGTACGGCGCGACGACGCCGTGCACGACCCTCAAGAGCGCGCTGGTTCGCATTGGGCTGACGCTGGTGCGGGACGTCGTCATGGAAGCCGCGTTCCACATGACCGTCATTCACGCGCCGGGCTTTTCGGACACGCTCGAGTCCGTCCGCCGGCACAGCACCGCGGTCGCCTACCTGGCCCGCTTCGTCGCGAGGAACACGGCGATCGACGCCGAGAACGCGTTCCTGGTCGGCCTGCTGCATGACGTCGGTTCGTCGGTCGGGCTGCTGGGCCTGTCCGAGTACCTCAAGGCGCACAAGCGCAAGCCCGAGCTCACCGCGGCGCGCTGGCAAGCCGTCGAGCGGCTCCACGCAACGGTGACGGGCCGGCTGCTCGCGAGCTGGGGCATGCCGGCGGGCGTGACGCTCGTCGCCCAGCACCACCACCAGCTCGTCATCGGCGGCATGGCGCACCCCGGCGTCGCGGTCATGCGCATCGCCGAGGCGCTGGCCCATGACGGCGGGTGGGACCTGACGCCCGTCGTCGTGCAGCGGCTGGGAGACTTGCCGGTGGAGCCGACCGAGCGCGTGTCCGCCGACGAGACGGACACCGCGCTCAAGGTGCTGGGGCTCACGCCGCGACACTACGAGACGATCAAGAAGGACACCCAGCGGGTGCTCGAGACGCTGGCGGCCGAGTACAAGCCCGGCCGCTGAGCGCGTGGCGAGTTACGCCTTGAACTCGCCGATGATGCTCATGTTGCGATCGAACACCACCGTGCGACCCCAGTGCGAGGTCACGGGCGGGTAGTCGGAGAAGCTCGTCACCGCGAAGCCGTAGATGGCGCCCTTCTTGGAGATGACCTCGACGCTGACGCGGAGGTCACCGTCCTCGTCCGGCAGGCCCAGCTGGCGAAGCCTCCCCACGGCCGCGTCGAGCAGCCGCTTCTGCTCGGGGAACTCCTTGAACATCTGGTCCGGCTTGAAGGGCGTCAGCTCGAACCCCGCGGCCGGCGATGGCATCGCGCCGCCAATGTCCGGCGACCGGTCCGGGAAGAGAATGTCGAGCTGCTCGTCGCGGCTGCGCGAAAAGCCGTTCGCGCCGAAGAGGAACGTGCGCAGCTCGGACGTGTCCACCTCGAAAGAGATACCCAACTGGCGCGGCGACACGTGGCCGAGCAACGTGGACCGCATCAGCTCGCGCGAGGTGGTGTCCTCGAACACCGACGCCTTGCGGTACAGCGCCGCGACTTCCTTCGCGGCGAACAGGTCCACCTTCCCGGTCGGCATCGCCTTGCTGAGGATCGCCTGCGCTTCGTCGGCCGTGACGCGGCCGTCGGCCATGGCGTTGCGGATCTCGATGCGGGTGGCGGCGAGGGGCTGGAAGTGCGCAGGAATGGCGGTCATGTCGGCTCCGGTGCGTACAGCGTGTGCGGCATTGTCGACCCGTGGCCACCGACGTTTCGACGCACCGCGGCTTCTCGAGCGCCGAGACGAACTGTCCACTCTGCCTCAAGAGACGTCGCGCAACTCTCACGGCGCAAGACGCACGCGCTGAGAGCGCCGGGCTAGAAATTCCGCGACAAATCCAGCCCGGCGTAAAGCGAGGCCACCTGGTCGCCGTACCCGTTGAACGGCAGTGTGTCGCGCCTTGACAGCTCGCCGATCCGCCGCTCGGACGCCTGGCTCCAGCGCGGGTGGTCGACGGCGGGGTTCACGTTGGCGAAGAAGCCGTACTCGGACGGCGCGGCCAGCGCCCACGTCGTCGGCGGCTGAGCTTCGAGCAGCGTGATGCGGACGACGCTCTTGATGGACTTGAAGCCGTACTTCCACGGCACCACCAACCGAATCGGCGCGCCGTTCTGGCCGAGCAGCGTCTTTCCGTAGAGGCCGACGGACAAGAGCGTCAGCGGGTGCAGCGCTTCGTCCAGGCGCAGGCCTTCCACGTAGGGCCAGGGGAGCACCGCGCGCGCTTGGCCGGGAAGCTGCTTGGGGTCGAGCAGCGTGGTGAAGGCGACGTGTTTGGCGCTGCCTTGCGGCTCGACCGCCTGGAGCAGCGCGGCGAGCGGGAAGCCGACCCACGGAATCACCATCGACCACGCTTCGACGCAGCGGAAGCGGTAGACGCGCTCCTCGAGCGGGAAACGGGTGAGCAGATCGTCGATGCCGAAGGTCGTCGGCTTGTTCACTAGCCCGTCCACCACCACGGTCCACGGCCGGGTCTTGAGGCTGCCCGCCAGGCGCGCTGGGTCTTCCTTGCTCAGGCCCAGCTCGTAGAAGTTGTTGTACGTGGTGACGTTGCGCTCGCTGGTCGGCTCTTCGTCGACGCTGAACGGCGCCTCTGAGCGCGAGGCCAGCAGCGGCGTCGCGGCGGAGCGTCCTTGGCTCTGCGTGGGCGAGCGCACGCCTCCGGCCAGGCCCCAGAGCGCCCCGCCGGTCAGCAGCGAGGTGGCGGTGAACTTCGCCGCGGTCGAGAGCAGCTCGCGGCGATCGAGGTAGTCGCGCTCGCGGGTGATCTCACTGCTCTTCGGTTCCGGCGAACGCGCCATGGCGACCGACTGTAGCCGGGCCCGCCTTTCGTCCGAGCATCCACGCGGGCAATTCGCGCTTCCGGTCGCTACAGTGGCCAGCCGTCATGTCCGTCCCGCAGCGAACCGTGGTCCGCAGCCGCGCCCCAGGAGGCGAGCGCTTCGCGTCGCAGGAGTACCACCTGGTGCTCGTCTCCGGGCCCGACGCCGGCAAGAGCTTCTCGGTCAAGGAGGCGCTGCGAATCGGCAAGGCCCCGGACAACGACATCGTCCTCGACCACCCCACGGTCAGCCGCAACCACCTCGTCGTCCGCCGGCAGGGTGACGTCTTCACCGTGCAGGATCTCGACTCGACGAACGGCACCTTCGTGGACGGTGCGCAGGTGCGCGAGGCCTACTTGCGGGCCGGAGCGTTGCTCGAGGTCGGCGACGTCCAGCTCCGCTTCCAGCCCCAGCTGCTCGCGCTCGAGGTGTCTCCGGCCAGCGACGCACGCCTGGGTGACTTGGTCGGCGCGAGCCTGCCCATGCGGCAGGTGTTCTCGCTGCTCCAACGCATCGGCCCCACCGAGTCGACGCTGCTGCTGATCGGCGAGACCGGCTGCGGCAAGGGCGCCGCGGCGCGCACGGTGCACAAGCTGTCCACGAAGGCGACCGGCGCCTTCGTCGTCTTCGACTGCGCGGCGGTGTCCGAGAACCTCATCGAGAGTGAGCTGTTCGGCCACGAGAAGGGCAGCTTCACCGGCGCCGTCGCCCAGCGCGTCGGCTGCCTCGAGCGCGCCCACGGCGGGACGCTGTTCCTGGACGAGATCGACGATCTCCCGCTGGACCTGCAGCCCAAGCTGCTGCGCGCCCTCGAAGACCGCGAGTTCCGACGCCTGGGCCAGTCCGGCGCGCCGCTGAAGTTCGACGCCCGTGTGGTCGCCGCGTCGAAGAAAGATCTCTGGGCCGAGACGCAGGCCGGGCGCTTCCGCGAGGACCTCTACTTTCGACTGTCGGTCTTCACGGTGACGCTGCCGCCGCTGCGCGACCGCAAGGAAGATCTCCCGCTCTTGGTCGACGCCATGGCCAGCGGGCCGCTGTGGCAGCGGCTCCCTGACAAGCAGCGCGAACAGTTCAGCGCCCACACCTGGCCTGGCAACGTGCGCGAGCTGCGCAACGCTGTCGAGCGGCTCAAGCACGTCGCCGACATTCCCGAGCTGGCAAGCGAGTCCTTCCTGCGCGAGTACTCCGGCCCCCAGGCGCCGCAGGGTGAGTCGCTGCCCGTGAAGTACGCGGGGCCGTTCAAGGACGTGAAGGAAGAGCTGGTCCGCGCGTTCGAGCGGGAATACCTGACGCGGCTGCTCTCGAAGACGCGCGGCAACATCGCCAAGGCCGCGCGCGACGCCGAGCTCGATCGCAAGCACCTGTACTCGCTGTTGCACAAGTACGGGCTGGTGCAGAGCGACGAAGGCTGAGGCGGGAGACAGGCGGCCGGGGGAGGTAGACTGCCTGCCTCGTGCTCCGGCTGGCGCTCCTCACCGTCGTGCTCTGCGGCTGCACCACCGCGCCGCTCTCCGGCGTCGTCGTACGCCGAGGCCCCGGGGCCATGTCGACCTGCGCCCGCGTCGACGTGGTGCGCCCGGACGGGACGACCAAGTCGAGCGATGTGAAGCCCTTCGGGGAAGACGGCGTCGTGCTGGTGGGGCTCCAGACGACCCACAGCACGGGCGAGCCGATCCGCGTGAGTGTGGTGGCGGTCGGGTTCCGCGGAGACACCTGTCAAACGCCGACCGGTGAGACGGTGCGACGCGACTCGGTTCAGCTCGAAGGGGCGATCGAGCTGACGCTGGAGGCGAGCACGTCCACGATCGACGGCGGAGCAGGTGGGTCCGGCCGCG
>JALHOS010000198.1 GCA_022842905.1 Myxococcaceae bacterium
GGCGCTCCAGCTGACGTTGGTGGTGCCGCGGCACGCGCTGGCCGAGCTGACGCGAAAGGCGCACGAGTCGCTGGCGTGAGCGCGCGCTGGCTCAAGGCGGGCTTCGGTGCGCTCGCGGCGCCGGTCGTGAAGGCGGCGCGCTTCGTCTCGGGCGGTCGGCGGCGGGCGTTGAGCGAGCGCGAGCGGGCGGTGGCGCAGGCCGTGTTCGGGGGCGCGCTCGACCTGGAGCGTGTTCGGCTGCACGAGCGGCTCTCGGGCCTCGCCAACCTGAGTCGCCGCGCGTTCGTGATCGAGGACACCGTGCACCTGCCGGCTGGCGTGAGCCCGCCGCCGGACGCGCTGCTCATTCACGAGCTCGTCCACGTCTGGCAGTGGCAGCACGGCGGGCACGCGTACATGGGCGACTCGGTCGCGGCGCAGCTGTGGGGTGAAGGGTACGACTTGCCTCGCGCGCTGCGGCGAGGAGACGGGTGGGCCCAGCTCAACGCCGAGCAGCAGGCGACGCTCATCGAGTGGGCGTTCGCGCAGCGGTGCTTCGAGGGCGCGCGCTTCGTCGTGGACGGGGTGGATCGGCAGGGGGCGTTCGACGCGGCCCGCGCGGCGCTTCGGGCGGGGCAGGGCGCGGCGTTCTAACGGCGGGGCGGACGCTGCTAGACGGCGGCTGGGAGAGCTCGGACTCCGGTCCTGGCACTTTGGCGCTGCTGCCGAGCATTGGCGTGCGCTTGGCCGTCGACGACGTCTACGAAGGCGGGGTCGAGCCGGCGGAGTAGCGCGGCGCGCCGGGGCTACTGGGCGCAGAGCTTCTGCGCGTTGCACGTGCCGCTGCGGACCTGGCCGCTCTGGTGCAGGAACGTGCAGGCCGTGCCCATCGGGCAGTCCTGATCGTCGGCGCAGTCGGTCAGCGCGTCGCCGTCGTTGTCCTGTCGATCGCCGCAGAGCGTCTCCGCCTTTCGTCCCATCAGGCACTGACACGCGGATCCGCCGTCCGGCGAACAGGACACCATGTTGCACGTCGCCTCAGCGCAGTCGGTCAGCCCGTCACAGTCGTTGTCGGTGCCGTCGCGGCATGCGCCGCCGCCGGTCTCGTTGCTCGGCGCTCCACCGTTGCAGTTGCAGCTCGTGCCGTTGCACCGGAACGTCCCCGTCATGCTGCAGAGCTGGCCTGCGCAATCGGAGTCGTTGCAGTCCGCCTGGCCGTCGCCGTCGTTGTCCCGCATGTCGCTGCAGCTCGTCTCCTTCTTCGCGCTGGACACGCAGGTGCAGCCGCCGTCGCCACACTCCCTGCCGGCGCAGTCGCTGTCCGCGCAGTCCGTCTGCGGGTCGCCGTCGTTGTCCATGCCGTCGCCACAGGCCTGCTCCGCCTTGCGCAGCGACAGGCACAGGCACCCATTCCCGCAGGACTGCACGTTGCAGCTCGAGTCGGCGCAGTCGGTGAAGCCGTTCATGTCATTGTCGGCGCCGTCGGTGCAGCTCGTCTCGCCGCGCACGACACACGCGCCGCTGACGCAGCCCAGGCCCGCGCCGCACGCGTTCCCGCAGCGGCCGCAGTTGCGCGAGTCGCTCATGGGCGGGAAGTCTTCGTCGACCAGGCCGTCACAGTCGTCGTCGCGCCCGTTGCACGTCTCGGCTTCCAGGTTGTCGTCGACGAGCCCGTTGCAGTCGTTGTCGAGCTGATCGCAGATCTCACCGCCAGTGCGCCGGCAGCAGGCCCCGACGCCGCCAGCGGGCGCGGCGCACACGAACCCGTCACCGCCGCAGTCCGAGTCGACGGTGCAGAAGTACTTCAGATCGTCGCCGAGCTTCACGCTGCACGCGGCGCCCAAGGCGAACCCCACCACCAACGCCGCTCGTCGCGCGCTCACCAGCGGCCTCCTAGCGCGAACTCGAAGGCCCCCAGGCCACTTTCACCGGGCTCGTCGACGCGGGTCGGGACCGGGGGCGTGAGCGCCACCCAGAGCGACCCGCCCGCGAGCGCCGTCAGGCCGATCGCCACCAGTACGTTGGCGAGGACCGCGCTCGCCTGCGCACGCTTGGCGTCCAGCCGGGTGATCTCCACCACCCCGTCGCCGTTGAGGTCCGTCGCGCGAGCCTGCACCGCGGTGGCGCCGCTGCCGACGATGAAGCCAATGATCGTCACCACCGCGCCGGCCCCCGCCACGTACAGGCCAGGCCGCGCGTAGAGCGGCGGGTACTTCAGCACCTTCTTCTGGTGCTGCTGCACGACGACGGGCTTGTCGATCGGCTTGGCCACGAGGGTCACCTTCACCGTCGTGGTCTTGAGCGGCTCGACCGTCACCGTCTGCTCGAACGGCAGGTAGTCCGACGACGCGACCCGCACGGTGTGCTGCCCTCGAGGAATGACGCGCTCCAGGCTGCCGACACCCAGCGAGAACCCGTCGAGCTCGACCTTGGCCGCCGCGTCGATGTTGTCCACCACGAGCTTCCCGTTGGGCGTGTTGAGCTTGCCGACGAGGCCCATGACGAAGACCGCCGCCTTCTTGGCGAACTCGCGGTCCTTCTGCGTCTGGTTCTTCCCCGTCATGCCCGCGAAGCGCGCCGCTTCGTTCTTGTCGAGCACCTCCTGCGACTCGGACAGCGACCGCGGCAGCCCAGGATCCCACGCGCGCACTTCGACGGCCGAGCCGCCGGGGACCTTGCTGACCCAGACGACCAGCGCCCGTTCGGTGCCCAGCTGCGCGGAGGTGCGGGAAAAGCAGTCCGCGGCGCTGCACGCGGCCGCCGCCGTCAGCTCGTCGCCGAGCTTCTCCTTCGCCTGAGCCGGCAGCAGCAGGGGGTCGAACTGATCGCCCCCGGGCAGCATGCGGACGAGCTCGGCTTCGAGCAGGCTCGCCCGCGCCTGGCTGCCCTCGTCGGTGCCGCGCACACCGAGAAAGGACAGGCTCGGCCGGAACTCCTTGGGCGTCGACGGCTCGCTCAGGTCCAGCTCCAGGCCCTGCGCGAGGGCCACCGTCGACCAGCCGACTGCCAACACGAAGAGCGCGCGTCGCATGGGTTACACCTTCCTCAAGTAGGGCCCCAGCTGGGCGAGCAGCTCGGACACCGGCTTGCTCCCGGGGCGTAGCCGCTTGTCGACCTCGAGCACGTACTTCTGATCGAGCAGGTAGAGCAGGGCGTTCTCCAGGTTGGGCTTGGACAGCGCTTCGGCGCCGGTCAACGTGCCCCCCAGGAAGTCGGCACGGCCGTTCTCCAGCGCGCGCTTGAGGAAGTCCTTCTTGTCCACCCCAGCCTCGACGAGCGCGGCGGCTTCCTTCGCGGCCAGCGCGTAGGACTCCACGAAGTCGAGCAGCAGATCGGCGATGAAGCGCAGCGTGCTCGCCGCGGACGGCTCTTCGGCGACGGTCAGCGTCGAGCCGCTGCGGGCGATGATCCCCAGCCGCCCGAGCTGCTCCACCGTGTCGTCGAAGACCCGCTCAAAGCTGTGGCCCACGGGGTAGATGAACTCGAACTTGAACAGCCGCGACAGGAACAGCGCCGCTTCCCTCAGCTCGGTGACGTCGGTGGAGCCGGTCGCCACCATCGCGCTGGCGACGATCGTCCGGCCCGCGACCAGGTTCATGAGCGTGTTCTTGTAGAAGACCAGCTCCTGTCGGCGGTCGTCTTCGACTTGGTAGATCGGCTCGCCGCGCGCCTCGGCGATGCGCACGAAGCCTTCCCTGGCGAACACCCGCATCGCGTCGGCGATGGGGCCGATGACGCTGGGGTCCGCCGGCGCGTCGGTCAGCTGTCGACTCAAGGGTGCGCCCAGATCTTCGGCCATGCGCCGCAGCAGCAGCACCCGATCGGTGATCTCCCGCACCGCCGCGCCGCGCCGACGGTGGGCGAGCAGCGCCGAGGCCAGCAGCGCGTGCGGCGTCACCGTGGACACCTTGCTGATGCCGTACATGACCCGGTTGCCCAGCGCCCGCACCAGCGCCTTCTTCTGATCTTCGCTGGCGCTGTCTCGGGAGAGCCCGCGGTCTTTCATGAGGCGCGCGACGGACACGGGCTCGTCGAAGCGCAGGTGGATCCGGCCGTAGTTCTCGGTCAGCACCGCCGGCGCGGACAACAAGGCCTTGAGGTCTTCGGGCTTCTTCTCTCCGCCGGACAGCTCGGCCTTGTAGCTGGCGCCCTCGACGACGCGCTCGTAGTCGATCGCCACCGGGACGAAGAGCAGGTCGTCCCGCGCGCCTTCGAGCACCGCGTCCGTCAGCCAGGTGAACAGCCCGAGCTTGGGCTGCAGGAGCTTGCCGGTGCGGCTGCGCCCACCTTCGGGGAAGAACTCGTGGTGAATGCCGTCGTGCACCAGCTTCTTGAGGTACGCCTTGAAGGTCGCCGTGTAGAGCGGGTCACCCTTGAAGCTGCGGCGTAGGAAGAACGCCCCGCCGCGGCGGAAGAAGGGCCCCAGCGGGAAGAACGACAGGTTCGCCCCGGCGGCGACGAGCGGCACGCTGTAGCCGCGCTGCCAGAGGACGTAGCTCATCACCAGGTAGTCGACGTGGCTCTTGTGGCTGGGCGTCAGGCACACCGGGGCGTTCGCCGCGGCCTTCATGGCCCGCTCCAGGCCAGGCTCGTCGACCTCGATGCCGTCGTAGATGCGGTTGAACACCCAGTGCATGAGCGGCGCCGCCACGCCGACGACCGAAGGGCTGTACCGCGCGGCGATCGCGTTGAAGTTCCGCCGCGCTTCTTTGTTCAGCGCGGCCTCCGGCTTGCCTTTCTGCGCGGCGAGCTCCTTGACCGTGCTCTGGAAGACGCGGTCGCGCATGGCTTCTTCGATCAGCCGGTCCGTCTCCTTGCGCGGAGGGCCGAACACCGCGCGGGTCTCGCGGGCCAGGTGCTGGTTGAGCGTGCCGCGGACCTTGCGAGCGATGCGGTCCGTCGACTCGCCGGCCTGGTCGATCACGAACTGGCGCAGCTCGAGCGGTTCGCCCACGCGGAACTGCGCCCGGCGGAAGTTGCGCAGGAACGCGCCCAGGGAGTGCAGGAAGCCAGGGGCCTCGGGGCTGCCGAACACGCGGTCGAACACGCTGGGCGACAGCTTGTGCTGCCACTTCTCCCAGACGAACAGCTCCGGCACCAGGTACACGGGCTTGCTCGACGCGCGGGCCAGCTCCACCAGCGCGGGGAACGGATCGCTGTGAGCTTCGACGCCGCGCGGCGCGTTGAAGGCGCTCTCCCGCAGGAACACCAGCGCCGTGCCGCCGGCGCTTCGCGCGAAGTCGAAGCGGGCGCGAAAGTCTCCGCGCATGGCCGCCAGCGTGAACGGCTTGGTCAGCCAGCGCCGCACGTTGACCGCAGCGCGCACCGGCGGCAACGCGTGGAACGCCGACGCCCAGGCCAGGTACAGGTAGTTGACCCAGGCCGACGTGCGCATCACGTGGACCACGAAGCCATCGTTCGAAAGCTGCTTGAGCTCCGCCAGCGCCGAGTCGGGGAAGCGCACCGGCTCGAAGAAGCGCCGCGCAGCCCAGCGCCCAAACGGCCCAAGCTCGCGCTTGACCGCCTGGACGTTCGGCGCGAGCGGCGGCGCACGGAGCGCGTGATCGACCGCGGGCGATGTGTCTTGGTTCGGCAGGGCGCGGCGACCTTACTCCGGCGGTCGAGGCTGCCCGCCGACTTTTCGGGGCTCCTTGGCGCAGGGCGTCATGCGTGCCGAGCCCAGCACCGTCTGAGCAAGGCTCGAAGCTGCACGGCGGACGGCCGCCACGTCAGGAGCGCGACGGCGCGGCGCCTGGTCAACGGGAGTCGCGAGCCGGCCAGCCGACCGAGCGCGGTGGACACCGCCGAGCCCAGCGGCGACGGCCACGGCGGCGTGACGCCGAGCGCGGCGCGGTCGTCTTCGATCGCGAGCTGGGCGAGCACGAAGGCGGCCTCGGGGCGGGCTTCGCGGGGGCCCGCGATGAAACGTTGGCGCCAGGTGCTCAGCGTCTGCGGGCGCAGGTCCGGGGCGATCACCTGCGCGAGCGCCAGCGCCAGGCACTCTTCCCAGCTGGCCGCCCAGAAGGACGAGGCCAGGCCGATGGAGCGCTGGACGATCAGCCGGGCCGCTTCCCTCGCGAGCACGTGCGGCGCCGACGTGGCCAGCCACACCAGGCGCGCGGCTGGCACCCAGCGGCCGTCGTGCCCCTCGAGCGCGGCGAGCGCGGAGGCTCGGCTCACGCGGGGCGAGCTTCGTCGAGTCAGGGCGCCCGCGCCGACGTCGGGCGGGCCGACCTCCACCGCCAGATCGCGCGGGAGCGAGGAAGGCGAGCCGAGCGCCTGGCACAGCGTGCGGTGCACGAAGCGGAACGTGGCCTCGGCGTCACCCGCGGGCTGGGCGTAGTCGAGGAAGGTGCGCTGCGCGTTCAAGGGCGAGCTGCTGAAGAGCGCGACCTCAGTGCGACTCAGCCGCAGCGCGTCGACCTGCGCGCGGCCGTGTGGGTGCGGGCGTGCCCAGTAGGGCCCTTCGGGGTTCTGGTACACGACGAGCGGTCGGTGCGGCGCTCGCTCGGCGACGGCCGCCGGCAGGTGACAGGGGGCGACGTGGTACTGGCCCATGAGCACCAGCACGCGGGGGCGGCCCGGCTGTACGAGCGCGCCGGCGATGCGGTCGGCCGCCAGCGCGTCGCGGCGCTGCAGCGAGCGGGTGCCTCCAGGCCGCGAGTCGATCGCCAACACGGGGAGGCGCCGGCGCTTGGCGAAGGTGAGGATCGGCGCGAAGCGGTCGAAGAGATCGAACGGCGCCCCCGGCCTGTACCCGCAGCGCTTCGCCAGCGTGGCCAGTGACAGCCGCCCGGCCAGGAACGCATCGAGTGCGGGCTGGTGCGAAAGCTCGAGGAACTCGACGGCCAGCACCAGCGGGCGTGGTGACGCGGCCGCCGTCGTCGCCAGCGCCAGGAACTCGGCCTGCGCTTCGCGCAGCGTGTGGTAGTCGCCGACGTAGGTGACGTCCGCGCGCCGCAGCTCGCGCTCGACTTCCGTCCGGGTGATCGGCCCGCCTGCCTTCGCCGTCGCGGCGCGGTACGCCGCTTCGTACCGGCGGAACGCAGGGGTGGCGCCCCCGACGGCTCGGTCGATCAGCCGCTGCTGGTGCGCGAAGAGCAGCGCGTCCAGCCGAGCCCAATCGAGGCCGCGGTTTCTCACCTTGCGTTCGTGGGCGTTGCGCCTCACCATTCGCCCCCGTGTCACGTCTGGGGCTCGTCGCGCTGGTGTTCGGTCTGCTGCTGGCGGCCCAGGCTTGGGGGGAACCACGGGCCAGCTTTCTACATGCTCCACCGAGCGAGGCCACTTCAGGGCAGTCGCTGCGCTTGGAAGGCAGCCTCATCTCCGACGGGACGATCGGCGAGGTGATCGCCCGCTTCCGGGTGGCGGGGCAGTCGTCCTTCGACACCGTGGCCTTCGAGCTGAAGTACGGCGACTTCTACCGCGCGGTGATCCCCGCCGACGCCGTGTCCGGCGCCGCGCTCGAGTACTACATCGAAGCGCAGTCGTACGACGGCGATCGAATTGTCGTCTTCGCCAGCCCGAAGAAGCCGCAGAAGATCCCCGTCGTCGCCGACAAGAACGGCAAGAAAGGGAAGGGCGCGCTCAGCTCGGTCGACGAGGAGACGACGCCGGTTGCTGGCAAGAAAGCGAAGACGGTCGCCGCGGCCGAAGACGAAGAGCCGCCGCCTCCGAAGAAGGGCAAGGGCAAGCTGGTCGAGGTGCCGGTGGAGGAGAGCGAGCCTCCGCCGCCGCCCAAGAAGGGCAAAGGCAAGACCGTCGAGGTGCCGGTCGAGGAGCCGGAGCCGCCGCCGACGACGAAGAAGGGCAAGGGCAAGCTCGTCGACGAGCCGCCGCCGGAAGACGAGCCGCCGCCCAAGAAGGGCAAGCCCAAGATCATCGAAGTCGAGGCGGAAGAGCCGCCGCCGAAGAAGAAGGCGCGCGCCGACGAAGAAGAGATCGTCGATCCACCGGCCAAGAAGTCCAAGTCGCGGCCTTCCGACGAAGAGGCCACCGACGCGCCGGTCGCCAAGAAGTCGAAGTCGAAGAGCGCCGACGAGGAGATCGTCGACCCGCCGGCGCCGAAGAAGAAGTCCCGATCGGAAGACGAGGCCGCCGAAGAGCCGGCGCCGAGGCGCGCGAAGGCCGTCGCCGACGAGGGCACGGACGACGGTGACGCTCGGCCCAGCGTCAAGCGCAAGAAGGTGGTCGCCGACGAGTCCGAAGCAGAGCCCGAGGCTGCGCCACCGAAGCGCGCCGCGCCCAAGCCGCGCACGCCGCTGGACGACGAGCTCGACATGTACGCGTCGGACGTCGCCGGTGCGATCGCCCAGCGCATCGACCCCGAGCGGCGGCGCAACGCCTGGGCCCCGACGGTCCTCACCGCGACGCAGCTGCGAGGCCTGGCCGTGCGCTACGTCCACGAGGCGCTCGATCTCGTGCCGGGGATCACCGTGAGCCGGGATCAGGCCGGCTTCTACCGGCTGGCGGTGCGCGGCGGGCGCTCGGAAGCCGAGATCCTGTTCATGCTCAACGGGCAGCGGCTCAACAACTTCTACGACGCGCGCGCCTTGGCCAACCTGCCGATCGACAACGTGGCGCGCATCGAGGTCTTTCGTGGGCCGGCGACCGCGGACATCGGCCTGGGCAACTACCTGGCGGCGATCAACATCGTCACCAACACGAGCGAGGGCTTTCGCGCCAGCGCGTCGGGTGGCGCGTACACGACGCTGGACGCACACCTGTCGGCCGCGAAGCGCTTCGGAGACGTCAAGCTGCACGCCGACGCCGACGTCGCCAGCCAGGTCGGCTACCGGCGGCTGATCGTCCGCGACGTGACGGACACGAACAACGCGAACCCCGCAACGGATCGGTTCACCAACGATCGCCGGCTGCTGGTCAACGTGGGCGCGGGGGTGTCGTACGAAGGCCAAGCCGTCGGCCAGCTCGGCGCGCAGCTGCGCGTGATCCACGAGAACCGCGGGGCGTTGATCGGCCTGTACGACGCGGCGGGGCGGGATTCGAACCTGAGCTGGACCGTCGTGCAGGCGCAGGGCGGTTGGTCCAAGGAGCTGTTCGAGAAGGGCGTGCTGTCGATCCGCGCGTCCTACGACCAGCAGAACACGCTGAGGCTCTGGCAGATCCGCCGCGCAGACCACCAAGAGCGCGCGTCGGATCCCGAGACGATCTTCCCCGAGGGCGTCTTGGAAGAGCAGCGCTACGGCGTGCGCGCGTTCGGCCTGGCCGCCAAGCTCGAAGCGTCGCTGCCGTACAACAACGAGCTGCGCGTCGGCGCCGCCTTCGAGACGCAGGGGCTCTTCGAGGCCTCGCAGCGCATCAACTACGACCCCGTCACGCGGAAGTACGTCGGCCAGCTGCAGGCGTCGGACGCCCTCATGCCGACGGTCAGCCCCACCGGTGGGAAGTCGCCGGTGGCGGACCGCCTCAACATCAACTTCTACGGGCAAGACGCGTTCACGCCGCTGCCGTGGCTGACGTTGACCGGTGGCATTCGCGTGGATCTGACGCAGCTGCCGTCGCTCGACGCGACCGGCGCGATCCGTGGCGCGCGCTTTGTGCCTTCGGCGGGCCCTCGGGTCGGCGTCAACGTGCTGCCGACGCCCTGGCTCATGTTCCGGCTGCTCTACGGCGGGGCGTACCGTGCGCCGACGCCCGCCGAGTACGCCGACCCGGTCCCGGTCAGCGACTTCAACCAAGGTCGCTACGTGGGCAACCTGAGCGCGGAGGGCACCTTCGTGCACTCCGTGGAGCTGGGCTTCGAGTACGTGCAGGCGGTGGGAGAAGCCAAGCTGACGCTCACCGGCCAGGCGTTCTACCAGCGCTACGATCGCGCGCTGTCCGGTATCGATCTGGCGGGTGGCTTTCCGACCGTGCGCAACCGTCCGCAGGGCACGCACGCCTTCGGCGCCGAGGGCGAAGCGAAGCTGAAGCTGACCTCGCGCGCCGGCGCCTTTCTGAACGCCAGCTGGTTCCGCGGGGAAGATCTGGCGATCTTCGCGCAGGCGCGAATGATCACCGACGTCCCTCAGGCCCGGCTCAACGCGGGCTTTACGCTGCCGCTCGGGCGCTGGCTGACCTTCGACGTGACCTTCCGTTACGCGTCCGAACGGCGGAACAACACCCGTTCGGTCTTGGAGCTCGTGCGGCGCTTCGTGTTGCCCGCCTACACGGTGGTCAACGCCCAGCTGCGGACGGAGCTGCTCTTCGAGCACCTCGAGCTCAGCGTGCTGGGGCAGAACGTCTTCAACATGGAGTTCGCCGACGACGCAGCCAGGCCCGATCGCTTGACCGGCGGCGTGCCGCGCGAGCTGTGGCTCGTCATGGGCGGAGCGAGGTTGGTGTTCTGATGCGGACGACCTGCGTGACTGTCGTGGCGCTCCTGGCCGTCCTCGGCGCCAGCGGCTGCGTGGCCTTCAACGATCAGTGTCAGACGCCGCTCGACAACCCCAACGAGCGCGTGGCCTTCATCGCGAAGGGCACGGAGATCTACCTGGACCGCGTCAACGCCCGGCACGCGAACAACGCCATTGGCCAGCAGGCGGCCGACGCCTTCGTCTGGGTGTTTCCCGAAGACGACGGGGTGGACTTCGGGGCGATCAACGGCGGCGGCATTCGCGCCGACGGCCTCTGCGTGACCCGCAACATCATCAAGGAAGGCCCGCTGACGAACGGGGTGCTGCACGAGCTGCTCCCCTTCGACAACGCCGTCGCCGCCGTCGACTTGAGCGAAGACGAGGTGATCAAGGTGTTCGAACACGCCGCTGCGGGCCTCTACACGGCGCCCGCGCCGATCACCGCGCCGTCCGCGCCCTTCCTGCAGGTGTCCGGCTCCGTGGCGGTGACCTACGACTGCTCGAGGCCGGTGAGCAGCCGGGTCACCTCGCTGTCCATCGGTGGGCAGCGGGTCAACGTGACGGCGCCCCGGCCGTTCCCCGCGACGAAGTACCGGGTGGCCATGTCCACGTTCCTGCTCAGCGGCGGCGACTCGTATTCGATGCTGGCCGGCAAGCTGACCGACCCCGCGCGGAACGCCGCGCCCGCGCCGCGCTTCGGAGGGATCGACTCCAACATCACCGCCGAGTACCTGAAGACGTCACGGTTCAACGCGTCGATCGAAGAGGGGATCCGCGTGGAGAACCGCGTCACCTTCGTCAACTGCACCGTGGCGCCGCGGCCGGCGAACTGAGCGGCCGTTTCGTACGGGTGGAAAGGGCCTGACGTGAGGCAGACCGGACCGTGGATCCTCGGCGCCGAGGTCGAGGACGCTGGGCTGGAGGCGGTGGTGCGGTCCCCCTGGGACGGCGCTCAGGTCGCCTTGGTGCGTCTGGCCTCCGCCGAGACGATCGAACGTGCGCTGGTGCACGCCTGGGCCGCGCGCGGGCGGCTGGCGACCAGCTCGACGAGGGCGCGCCGCGACGTGCTCGCGGGGCTGGCGGCGCGGGTCGAAGCGCAGAGCGCAGCGCTCGCGCAGGTGATCGTCGAAGAAGCCGGCAAGCCACTGTCGGCAGCGCGCCTCGAGGTTCGCCGCGGCGTCGAGGTGCTGCGGCTGGCCGCGGCGGCGACGACGGAACTGGGCCCCGGCGCGGCGCCGGTCGATCTGCTCCCCGGCACCGAAGGCACCACCGCGCAGGTGGCCCGCGTCCCCGCAGGCGTCGTCGTCGGCATCGTCCCCTTCAACTTCCCGCTGAACCTCGGACTGCACAAGGTCGCGCCGGCGCTCGCGGTGGGGGCGCCGATCATCGTCAAGCCGCCGCCGCAGGCCCCCTCGGCCATGGGGCTCGTGGCTCGCTGGGCGCGGGAAGCGGGGGCGGACCCGGCGGCGGTGCAGGTCCTTCCGTGTGACAACGCGGCGGCCGAGCGCCTCGCCATGGACCCGCGTGTGCGCATCGTCAGCTTCACCGGCAGCGCCAAGGTCGGTTGGCACTTGAAGCAGGCCTGTCCGGGCCAGGTCATTCTCGAGTTGGGCGGCAACGCTGCGGCGATCGTCGCGGACGACGCGGTGCTCGACGCCGCGGTGGCCCGGCTCGTGGCCGGCGCGTTCGTGTACGCGGGGCAGGTCTGCATCAAGGTGCAGCGGATCTACGTGACGCCGGGACAGGCCGACGCCTTCGAGCGCCGCTTCGTCGAGGCGGTGCGTGCGCTGGCCGTCGGCGACCCTTCCGACGAGTCCACCGTGATCGGCCCCGTCATCGACGACGCCGCGGCCGACCGGATCTCGGCGTGGATCGACGAAGCGATCGCGCTGGGCGCGCGCTGCCTGCTGCGTGGGCGCCGCGACGGGCGGCTGTTGGGCCCCTCGGTGCTGACCGACGTGCCGGCGCACTGCCGTGTCGCCAGAGAAGAGGTGTTCGGCCCCGTCGTGCTCGTCGAGCGGGTCGCCGACTTCGACGCCGCGCTCGCGGCCGCGAACGACAGCGACTACGGCCTGCAGGCGGGGCTCTTTACCAATGACCTGCGGCTGGTCCGGCGCGCCTTCGAGCGCCTCGAGGTGGGCGGGCTCATCGTGAACGACGCGCCCACGTTTCGCTCGGACAACATGCCGTACGGCGGCGTGAAGCGCTCGGGGCTGGGCCGAGAAGGTGTGCGCTGGGCCATGGACGAGCTGACCGTGCCCAAGGTGCTCGTGCTTCGGCCGTAGCGCCTTAGGGTCGGCCGGCGTCGAGCGCCTCGAGCACCGCGGCGCGGGACGAAGGCGGCAAGCCCGCCAGCTCTCGCTCGAGCTGGGCGACGCTCTGAGTCAGGCGGGCGAGCTCCACCAACGATTGCGCGGCGGGGAGATCGGCCGGCTGTGCGCCCAGGGCGCGCAGGAAGGGCGCCCTCGCTTCGGTCCGTCGCTCCGTGAGCGCCAACGCGAAGCCGAGCTTCGTGCAGGCTTGGGCGAGTGGGGGCTCTTGTGCGCAGAGCGGCTGCAAGACGGGGATCGCGTCGTTCACTCGGCCGAGCGCCGCCAGGCTCAGCCCACGCACGAGCTCCAGCGCCGCCCGCGTGGCCGCGTCACAGCTCGGTGCGGGTAGCAGCGCCTCGAGCGCGGCCGCGTAGTGCCCCTGGGCGTGGGCCGC
>JALHOS010000199.1 GCA_022842905.1 Myxococcaceae bacterium
CGTCGCTCTACGAGTTCTTCCACCCACGCCTGGGCGCGCTCCCACGCAACGGGCGGGTCGTCGTGCTGGGGCGGCCGACGGCCGAGGTGTCCTCCGCGAGCGCCGCCGCCGCGCAGGCGTCGCTGGACGGCTTCGTGAAGTCGCTGGCCAAGGAGCTGGGGAAGCGGGGCAGCACCGCCAACCTGCTGCGCGTCGCCACCGGTGCTGCCGAACGCGCGCTGCCAGTGCTCGCCTTCCTCGCCACGCCGCGCAGCGCCTTCGTCACCGGCCAGGCGCTGCACGTGGACGCGGCGGTGAAGGGGACCCCCGGCTCCTGGGCGCAGGCCCTGCGGGGCAAGACGGCGGTCGTCACCGGCGCGGCCAACGGCATCGGCCTGGCCACCGCCAAGGCGCTGGTGAGGGAAGGGGCGCGGGTGCTCTGTGTCGATCGCCCGCAGGAACGCCCCGCGCTCGACGTGCTGAGCCGGACCAACGCGAGCTTCGTGCCGGTGTCGTTGGACCTCACGCAGTCGCAGGCCGCGGCGCAGTTGAGCGAGCAGCTCGGCTCGGGCGGCGTGGACGTCGTGGTGCACAGCGCGGGCATCACGCGTGACAAGACGCTGGCGAAGATGACGGCGGACCAGTGGGCGCAGGTGCTCGACGTCAACCTGGCGGCGGTGCTGCGAGTCCACGGCGCGCTCGAGCCCAAGCTCAACGACGGCGGCCGCGTCACGGTGCTCTCGTCCATCGCTGGGCTCGCGGGGAACGTCGGCCAGTGCGCGTACGCGGCCAGCAAGAGCGCGCTGGTGGGCTGGGTTCAGACGGTGGGTGTCCAGCTCGCGCCTCGGGGCATTGCCGTCAATGCGGTCGCTCCGGGCTTCATCGAGACGCGCATGACGGCGAGCATTCCCTTCGTCGTGCGTGAGGTGGCGCGGCGGCTGTCGGCGTTGGGGCAGGGCGGGCAGCCGCAGGACGTGGCCGAGGTGCTCGCGTTCTTGTCGAGCCCGCAGGCCTTCGGGTTGACGGGGCGAACGCTGCGCGTGTGCGGCGGGGCGTTCATCGGCGCGTAGGGCTGGGGGTTCGACGCTTGGGTCCAGCGCTTGGCCGCGAAGCGCTGAACGCGGCGGCTCGCACATCTCCCCGACCGCCCCCGTGCCGGTTGGTACGATCGACGCGCCATGAAGCTCCGACTCGCGCTGCTCGCCGTGCTCTTCGATTTCGGCTGCGGGACGTCGGTGGTTGGCGGGAGCGATGGCGGGGTTGATGGCGGCTCGGTCGAGGTGGATGCGGGCGCGTTCGACGCCGGCGCCAGCGATGCGGGGAGCGCTGACGCCGGAGCGAGCGACGCCGGAGGCGCCGACGCGGGGGCGAACGACGCCGGCAGCGCGGACGCCGGCATCGTAGACGCCGGCACCGCAGACGCCGGCACCACAGACGCCGGCACCACAGACGCCGGCACCGCAGACGCGGGCAGCACAGACGCGGGCACCACAGACGCCGGCACCACAGACGCCGGCACCACAGACGCGGGCACCACAGACGCGGGCACCACAGACGCGGGCACCACGGACGCGGGCACCGCAGACGCGGGCGCGAGCGATGCGGGGAGCACCGACGCCGGCACCACAGACGCCGGAGATGCCGACGCAGGAGTCACCGACGCCGGCCCTCCGGAGCCTCCCCGAAACCTCACCGTCATCGCCGACACGCGCCAATCACTGCGACTCGACTTCCTCGCCCCACTCGGCGCGGCCAGCTACCAACTCCGCCTCTCGACGAGCGAGCTCTCCGAGGCCAACTTCGACTCCCAGGGAACGCTCGTCCCCACGCCAGCGCCATCGGCGCCAGGCCACCCGGAGCTCTTGACCCTCTCGCGCCTGCGCCTCAACACCTCCTACTGGGTCGGTGTCGCGGCGGTGGACGCGCGGGGCGTGCGCTCGGCGGTCCAGTTCGCAGGGCCGTTGACGCCGCGCTTCGACCAGGCGCCTCCGATCGCCTCGCCTGCCACGCCGGCAAGCGCGGACTTCGGCGCGGCCCTGGCGCACGGCCTCTTCAACGACGACGGCTACTCGGACTTGGCGGTCGGCTCGCCGGCGGCAACCGCGGGCGGCCTCGCGCAGGCGGGAGAGGTCTTCATCTACTTCGGCAGCGACGCGGGCCTGGCGTCCACTCCGGCGCTGGTCATCCGCGGCAGCGAGGCGAACCAACAGCTCGGCACCTCGTTGACCGCGCTCCACTGGTCCAGCGCCACGCGGCACGACTTGGCGATCGGCGCGCCCTTCGCGAGCGCGAACGGCGCCGTCTTCGTCTTCAACGGCGGCGCGGCGCTTCCGACCGGCACCATCAACGCCAGCGCGGCGCCGCGCACCATCGGCGTCGCTCCCACCACCAACTGGTTCACCGGCAGCGCGTTCGGCTGGCGACTGGCCACGGCGGATCACGACGGCGACGGCATGGACGACCTCGTGGCCACGGCGGTGTTTGGCCAAGGTGGTCTGTCCGGCTGCGCGCTGGTGCTCTACGGCGGCACGGTCCCGCTGGGCCAGGTGCGGCTGTCGGACACGACGGCTGCGGGGAGCGGCACCACCGTCGCGCGCATGTACGAAGACGCCACCACTCCGCTCTTCGGCTTCTGGCTCCACGGCGTCGGCAAGACGGAGGGCGCCACCGACGTCACGGACGATCTGGTCGTCGCTCCCCCGGAGGACGGGCTGCCGGCCGCTCTACTCGTCGTCTATCGCGGCCAGGGCCGGCCGTCGGCAGCAGGCGTCACGCGCGCGCCTTTCACGGTCGGGCGCGACGTGAGGATCCGCCTCGAGACCAGTGACTCCACTTCCGACTGGGGCGCGGTGGCCGGCTCCATCGCGGACCAGAACGGCGACGGGGCGCGAGAGCTGGTGCTGGCGGACCCGAGGGCTGGCGCGGACGTGGGCGTGCTCCACGTCGTCGACGGGCGCACGCTCGGCATTGCTGGGCTCGCCAGAACGAGCGCGCCCGGCGTCGTGCTCACCACGCTGAACGGCGCCGCCATGGGCGAGCGCTTCGGCTCTGCGCTGTTGAACGGCGCGCTGTCGGCCAGCCCGGACGTGAACCGCGACGGCGTGGAGGACCTCGTCGTCGTCACCCGCGCCGTCCCTGTGTCGGACCCCGCGCGCCTCGAGGTCTGGCTCGGGCCGCTGCCTTTGGGAGCGCCCGCGCCGCGAGCGCTTAGCGCGGTCATCGTCGGTCCGACTTCCTTCACCGCCGCGCCATCGCTAGTCGGCGGCCCGGCGGTGATCGCGACGTGGGCGGGCGACGTCAACGCCGACGGGCTCGAGGACCTCGTCTGGGCAGACTGGTCGAGCCCGACGCTGGGTGGAGCCCTCCAGCTGCTCTGGGACGACGGGCGGTGAGCGTGCGCCTCGCAGCCGGGGAGGTGATGACCGCCTGCACGTCTCCGAACCCCAGCGCGCGCGGTCGACGCCGATGTCGACCAGTGCCGCCCGCAGCTGCGCACCCAGGCGGCGCAACCGGAGTTCGCCACGGCCTTGACGCACCGCCGCGCGTCCTGCTCGTTGAGGATTCGTCGTCCAGCCATGCGTGCGCCACCTGCGAGGAGGTGACGCACTGCCGCTTTCGTTGTCACCCGGGCGTCGCTGATCGGCCACATCGGGGATAACAGTAGTTACGAAGCAATCACGACTCTGCGCCCCATTTCCTTAGAAACGCCTGACGCCGCCTGACCACCGATGGGCTGTTGAGCAGCTCCGCGGCCCCTTCTTCCAAACGGCGCAGGTGCGGCCCGGGATCAGTACTGGCCACGATGAGGAAGACGCTCTGGTCAAAATCACCGCTAGCCCTAAGGGAGAACAACGCCGAGACAAGGCACGCAAACGCACCGTCGACGTAACCGTCAAAATCGACTGCGTTGTCAGCTCCGCGCTGGAGCGAGCGACTCGGCTCGACCAGATCTCGATCAGCGATCGGCCATTCAGTTGGTGAGAACAGGAGATCCGGATCGGAGGCGAGGGCGCCAGCTTCGCTATCGATTGCCGCGTAGAGGAGTGTACGCAAGTCGTCGTCAGTAAGAAGGGCGTAACCCGCAAGGTGTCGACATGACCCTTGCTCGCGAAGCACGCTGAGGCTTTCTCGAATTGCCTTGCGCACTTCCTGCTCGAGAGCGCTGAAATCCGTTGATTCCAAACTACTCATCGCTTGGCTGCCTCCATACCTAGAACTTCCAGCAGCGAGCGGAACTCATCTGGCGTCGCGTCGGCTGCGTCAAACACTCTTAGCCGGCTCAGCGTGTCTTGAGCGATAGCCGTCGTATGTCCCTTGTTCGGCGCCCAAGCCAGATTCGCCTGATCCCAGATTGGATCGATGCCCGCTCGCTTCTTGAGGATCTCCTGCGCTAGTTCCACGGCGGAACGTTGCGCCCCCGGAGCGCCTTCCTTGAAAACAACATGGTGCGCGTGAGGGTTACTCATGCCCTGCGGTGGAGATGTACCGCTGAGACGCCGAAGGTAGTCGCCCCAGTTCTGGCGTTCCGGCAGAGGTCGCCAGGGCCCATGGAAGTCGCCATGTCGGCCGGCTTCTTCCGCAGTCTGAGAGCCCGCCCGGCTCGTCGCCCCGGTTTCCATCCACTCGGGCATGTCGGGCGACCTGGGAGGCATGCCAGAGCCCGAGCCAAGTTCCCGAAACGCCTGTTCCTCCGCGCTCGTGGTGGGCGCTTCGAGTGGCGGCCGCTCCGCGGCCAACCGCGCCTCCGCCCGCTCGGCCTGCTCGACCGCCTGCGCCCCGAGACTGGCTTGCCCGCCGGTCGGCTTCGCCGCCGCAAGCTGCGTCGCGGCCGTCTCGGAAGCCTCCTTCGCGGTGACCGCGACGGTGCTCTTGAGCGCACCGTCGGCCCACTCCTTTTCCACTTCCTTCAGGGCTGCCGACATCTGCCCGTTGGCGCTCAGCGACGAGACGCCCTTCACGACACCAAACGTCGCAACGGCGACCGCGACATCGAACGCGACGCCACTGCCCGTAATGGCCTCGCCAGTGAGGGCTCGCGACGTCATGCCTCCCACCGCCGCGCCGGTGGCTACCGCAGCGCCTTCGACCCAGAGGCTTGCGCCCACGGTGAGGCCGCCGATGAAGCCGGAGACCGCCCCGCCGACGCCGTGGAGGGCGGCCTTGTTGAAGTCGAGCTCCTCGCCCTTGTAAGCCTGCACCGCAAGGGAGCCGAGGAAGCCGAAGACGCCACCGACGACAGCGCCTACTGCGGCAGCGGGGACAGTGACGAAGCGCCCCGACGGGTCGATGTAAATCAGCGGATTCGCGTGCGCATACGCATACCTGTGCAGGCTTGGCGCGTTGTCGAGGCTCCCCTCAAACGTGTCACGACTGAGGAAGACACCCAGTTTCGCGTCGTAGTACCGCGCCCGGGCGTACGTCAGGCCCGTCTCCACGTCGTACTGGTGCCCGGTGTACCCCAGCCGCACCTCTCCCCCGCGAGGCGCCGTCCCTCCCCGGTAATTCCCCCACGCGTCGTACCGCCGCTCCTGCACCGTCGCGCCGGCCGCGCTGACTTCCACCGACACACTGCCCAGCCCGTCGTCCAGCAGCCAGCGCTCCCCGGCGGCGTCCTTCACCCCCAGCGCCTCGCCTTCGCCGTAGTGGTAGCGCCTCGTCCGCGCGCCGCCCTCCCGCACCACGTACTTCCCGTCCAGCAGGTACTCGACGTGCCCGGCCGCCGTGTCCGCCTTCACCCGCTGCAGCGCCGCGTCGTAGTCGTACCGCCCCACCTCCACCGCGCCCTCAAACGCCGCCGTCAGCGTGTCCCGCACGCCCCACGCGTACCGCCGGGTGCCCTCCGTCAACCGGTTGCCATTCGCGTCGTACGTGAGGACGGCCGGAGGCCCCGCGGGCACCACTGCCTGCCTCGCCACCAGCCAGTCCGCCGCGTTGTACTCACTCGTCGCGTACGCGCTGGGACTCGCCAACGCCGCGAACGCCGCCACCGTCAGCGCCGCCACCGCCGAGGCTGGTGCCTTCTTCTCTCCCACTCGGTTCCCCACCTCGTCCAGCGCGTACAGCACCGCCTCGTCAGGGTACCTCACCCCCACCAGCCGGTCTGCGTCGTCGTAGCCGTAGGACGTCAACTCCTCCGCCGCGGTGCCGCGCAGCTCTCGCTGCCAGTCACGATTGCCGTTGCTGTCGTAGCCGTAACCAAACCGCGCCTGCGGTGTCTGGAGCACCACCAGCCGCCCGTCGTCGTCGTAGTCCCTCGTCTCGACGAACGCGGTGCCGTACTCCACCTGCCGCAGCAGGCCGTCTGGCCAGTACAGCCGCCTCGCTCGCAGGGTGTTCGTCACCGCCGTCTCCAGTCGGTCCACCGCGTCGTAGGTGTACGCGGTCACGTCGCCAACGGAGTCCTTGATGCTCGTCCGGTTCCCCTTCGTGTCGTAACCGAAGGTCAGCGTCTGTCCGTCGTACCGCGTGGTGGTGATGCGCCGCTCCTGCGCGTCGTAGTCGTGCCGCGTCACCTCGGTCACCTGACTGACCGGGCTCGTCCGCTTCGTCTCCTCGAGCCGCTCCAACTCTCCGTTCCCGGTGTAGCCGTACGTCACCGCCGCGAGCTTGGGGTACTCCGTCGACTGGTCCGCGCCGTACGTCTTCGACTCGAGCCGCCCCAGCACCCCGTAGACGTGCGTGCAGGTCTGTCCCTTTGCGTCGGTCGACACCCGCACGTCTCCCGCATCGTCGTACGCCCAGCGACGGACCAAGGTGCCGGCCGTGAAGGTCGCATTCGGAGGGACCACAACCGGCGCCGGCGTCAGCCGCGTCGGCACGGCAGGCGCGTCCTCGAGGTAGACGAACTCGCCCGTCCGTTGGTTTCTCCGGTCGTACGTGTACCGCACCAGGTGGCCCCGCGCGTCCACCTGCGCGACTCGGTTCCGCTGCGCGTCGTAGACGAAGCGCCACGTCCTCGAGTTGGCGTCGCGCGTCGAGGTCAGCGTCCCCAGCTCGTCGTAGGTGTTCTTCACGTCGTAGCTCGTGGGCTTGGGCCGCGGGCTCTTCGTCTGCAGGACATGGCCGAGGTGCTCGCGGTCGTGTCGAGCCCGCTGGTCTCCGGGTTGACGCTGCGCGTGTGCGGTGGGGCCTTCATCGGCGAGTAGCGCTTGGTTGGCGCTCGCCGAGGACGCCTTGCCCGGGAGTTCTCAATGCCCGAGATTCGGACGCCGGCTCACGCTCCTTTGCAGCGACGCGGTGAGCCATGGGGCGCAGTGGCCGCGAGAACTTCTTCGCAGCCTCTTCTTCTACCGCCAGCAGGGAGCCTCCCCATGTCAGTCGTCGATTCGACCCGCTCGTCCGGGTGTGCCTGTCCACGTCATCGCGCCGACGTTCGCGCGAGCGAAGCGCCGCGGAGCCGACCTACAGCGCCCACGGTCGCCCGCCGCACCAGCGCCAGGCCACCGGATTCCTTCGAGTCCGGGGCTCCACGGTCGTCGCAGCGCGCGACGCCTGTGCTCAACGCTGAGCTTCGGCAGCCGACGCCCTTCGTCGCTCAGCGTCAGGCGCTGGGCAGCACCGGGGCGCCGCACTCGTGCGCAGGGGGCTGCTGCTGCCCGTCGACGCCCAGCGCGCCCGCGCCAACGCCGGCCGACGAGCACGACGGGTCCACGGTCGTGAGTGCCCCAACGCCGGGGCTCGACGCCGGTGAGGTCCAGGACGCTGGTGAGGTCCAGGACGGCGGTGACGTGCAGGACGGCAGCGAGCTCCAAGACGGCAGCGAGGTGCAGGACGGCGCGGCGATCACAGCGCTCGTGAGCGCGACGCCTACCGAGACGCTGCGCCGGGGCATGAGCGGGCAGTCCGTGCAGTGGCTCCAGGAGCAGCTCGGAGTCACCGCCGACGGTCGGTTTGGTCCTCAGACTGAGAACGCGGTCCGCGCGTTCCAGGCCGAGCAAGGCCTGAACGTGGACGGGGTCGCCGGTCCCCGAACGGTGGCTGCGTTGGTTGCGCGCGGCGGCACGACTCCGGTCGAAGAGCCCACCGTCACGCAGCCCGAGGAGCCGACGGGTGGAGCGCCTGCGGAGGAACCGATCAGCCCGCCCTCCGAGCCGACGCCCGACCCCACGCCCGCACCGGCGGAGCCAGCGCCCTCGCTGCCCGTCGTGCCCTCCAAGGGCCCGTTCCCGAAGTTGCCCGTCACCGGCACGCCGCCCGCCGAGACGCGCGGCAGCCGTACCGCGATGAACCTCTACGGCGCGCTCAAGGACAAGAACGCGTACGCCGAGTGGATCCGCAAGGGCAGCGGCGTCGCGACGGCGGTGCATGAAGGCCTGCACGGCCTGCTCGACGAGCTGTCGAAGGACACGCCGAACGGCCACCGTCTGGGCTTCGCGCAGCCGTACGCGGGCAACCGCTTCCTGGGACACCTCAAGACGGACCCGTCGACGCTCCCCAAGCCGAGCACGCTGCTCGCCGACAGCCTCTACGCGCGGCACAAGACACAGTCCTGGGTCGACACCTACCTGGTGCCGGGACCCGAGAAGGCCACAGCGCACGAGAGCTTCGAGTACCTGCTCAACGAGGTGAACTCCTACGTCTCCGACACGCACGTGCACCGAGAACTCCGCGCGTCGGGCAAGGGCAACGGCGGCACGGACGGTGAGCAGCCGGAGTCCGCCGGCCTGGCGACGCTGACGGCAGCGAGCGTGGACCTGCTGCGAGGCCTCAAGTCGTCGGCGCCGGCCAAGTACCGCCAGTTGCTCGCGGAGCCCGTCGTCGCGGAGGTGCTGCGCGCCGCCGTCGACTCCCTGCGCCGCATCGCGCCGGCCTTCGGTGACTACAACCAAGAGGACGTGAAGCCCTTCGTCGATCGCGTCTTCCGGGCGGACAACCAGGCCATCCTCAGAGAGCTCGGCGTGCTCGGCTGAGGGCGCCGTCCCCTCACGGTGCGCTGACTTCGGCGCTCAGCCTGCGCGCCCGGCGCTGCACCTCCGCCAGCCACGCCTCACGCCGCGCCTGGCTCGTCAGCTTGAGTCGCCACAAGTAGTGGCGGCGCACGCTCCGGAAGCCGCAGTACTTGAACACCGTGAAGTACGTGGACCACCACCCCGGGTCGAGCCACGCCACCAGCCACGGCGAGTCCAACGTGTAGAAAAAGTGCGCGTCCTTCCCGCGCATGAGGCCGGTGGGGAAGACGGCCGTCGGGGACCGGTCCTTGAACGTGTACGTGAGCCCCGAGACGAACGTGCGGTCGATGAAGCCCTTGAGCACCGCCGGGAAGCCGCCCCACCACACGGGGTAGACGAAGACGACGGCGTCCGCCCAGGCCAGCAGCTCGCGGTAGCGCCGCGTCGCCTCTACCTGGTCCAGGTCCCGTCGCCGGTGCTGCTCATTCACCACCAACACCGGGTCGAACTGCTCGTCGTTCAAGTCGAACGCCTGCACGTCGGCGCCCGCCTCCCGCGCTCCAGCCAGCACCGCGGCGTACACCGCCCGCGTGTAGCTCTTGGGGTTGGGGTGCGCGCTGACGACGAGGAGCTTCGCGCGGGCCTGCACGGCGGGTCTTCGAAGCGCCTGCTACCGCGCCGCCAGCGTGCCCGGCGAGCGCTCGGCGCCGAAGAGTGACGTGTGCAGGTCCCAGCTCGCACCGGCCAGGCCCTGAGTGCTGCGCGTCAGCGACACGCCGTCGGCCCCGCCGTCGCCGTAGGCCAGGCGATCCACCGTCGCGCCCGACACGTCCTTCAGCTCCACGACGTCGTTGCGGTTGTCGAGCGACAGGCTCCCGCTGCTGGCCACGAGCGCCCCGGCGCCACCGGCCGCGAGCCCTCGCGGACCGCCCACCACCACCAGCACCGCGCCAGGCTCGAGCACGCTGCCGGCCGCGAACGTGTGCCGCACCGCCACCTTGTCGCTCAGCGTGAAGCCCGACAGGTCCACCGCCTCGTCGGTGAGGTTCACCAGCTCGACGAACTCCGCGTCGTACGTGTTGCCAGGCTCGTTCGCCAACACCTCGTTGAGCGCCACCCGGTTACGCACCGTGAAGACGCCGCTCACGTCGGCCAGCTGCTCGCTGCGCACGCGGACCTGCGCGACATCGGTGGCCCACAGCGGCACCGTGACGTCCAGCGCCCCCGTCCCCGCCGCGACGCCTCGGGCGAGCGCGGCCCAGGTGCGCCCGTCGGCAGACCACTCCACGTCGACGCGGGCCACCGCATTGACGCCCCAGCGCACCTGCTGGCTCGCGCCCGGCAGCCAACGCTCGCCGCCGCGCGGGTGCGTCAGCGCGAGCGTCGGCGTCGGGTCCACGGTCCACGACGTCACGACGGGGAAGTGGTCCGTCGTCGTCGTCGCGTAGCGGGCGAAGAGCTTGTCCGCGCGCAGCACCCGCGTGGAGCCCGGCACCCAGCGCGGCGCCAGCTCGTTGGACGCGACCACGTGGTCGATGACGCGCCCGGAGGTGTTGGTGCGGCCGCCGTCGCGCTCGAGCGCCTCGGTGAGCCACGTGTACCCTTCGGTGTCCGCCACCCACGCCGCGAACGGCGAGCCCACGTCCGGCACCGGCGAGTCGAGCGCGCCGTCGTTGAAGTCTCCCAACACCAACACCTCGTCGTCGGCGTGCGCGCGGTCCAGGTACGCCTTGAGCCGCGTGGCGCAGCGCTGGCGCCGCTCCCACGACGGCAGGTCCACCATGGCCTTGAGGTGCGCCACCACCACGAACAGCCGCACCGTGCTCGCGCCCTGGGTGACGGCCAGCTCCGCCTCGAGCGGGGGCCGCCCACCGAACTCCGTGGCCGCCTCCGTCAGCACCAGCTTCGCGCTCACCAGCCGCACCACGTCTTCGCGCCAGACCAGCGCCGGCTTCTGCTCGCTGCGGTGGTAGTAGCGCGCGCCGTCCTGCACCCGCGGGTCGTTCGCGAGCAGCCCCTGCGTCCCCGGCAGCTGCCGCACCAGCGCGGCGAACGCGTCGGCGTCGGCGACCTCCACCAAGCCCCACAGGTCCAGCGACGCGCCGCGCATGACGTCGCGCACGTTGGCCAGCTGCAGCGCCACGTCCGACGGGCCCAGGCCCTTCTTGCCGAACCAGAAGACGTTCCACGTCGCCACGTCGAAGGCCGGGCTGTTCCACGACGGCACGTCGACGGCGCCCTGCGCGGTGGCCAATTCGTCGCCGACGTCCGACAGCGCCACCGACGAGTCAGGCCCGCACGCCAGCAGGGCGAGGGTGCAGCACACGGAGCAGAGCGCAGCGCGAGTCGACATCGTGGGGGGCGACCTTTCGAGGCCACGCCTTACTCAGCCGCGCCTCCGTCGGACGGTGAACTCTTCGTGTCCTTGGGCGTTGAGAAAATGGGGGCCGCCGCCCCGTGGCGAAGGAGCCAGTCGACGAGGACGTCGGTCGAGCCTTCCACCGCGCTGCTCCCGTGCCCCGCATCGCGCGCGAGGTGCCGCAGCCGCTCGGCGCTGCCTGCCTTCGCCAAGAGCTCGTCGTTCCCCTTGGGGTCCACCAGCGCGTCGCGCTCTCCTTCAATCACCAGCAGCGGCGCCCGCAGCCTGGCCACGTTGACCGCGCTGCGGTCCATGACCGCCTTCTGCCCCGTCATGAAGCGCATGCTGAAGTACCGCACGACGAGCGGGTCCGCCTGCAGGGCCAGGCCCTCCTCGCGGTCTGCCTCGTGCTGCACGGCCTGCGGCCGGCTGTTCATGTCCACCGTCAGCGCGGCGGGCCGGAAGACGGCGTTGCCCATGAAGCCGAGGACGTCGCCGAACGTGGGCGCCAGGCCGGGGCTCGTCTGGAGCCGAAACGCGGCGTTCACCAGCACCAGCCCTTTGGGCTCGAAGCCCCGCGCGATGAGCTCGAGCGCGAAGGCCGCGCCAGCGCTGTGCCCCAAGACGAACACCGGCGCGTTGGGGAAACGCGCGCCGAGCCAGTCGGCGAAGCGGCGCAGGTCCTCCATGAGCAGGTCGAACTGCTCCACGTCACCGCGCAGGCCGTCGGAGTAGCCGCTGCCTCGGACATGCACGTACGCGGTGGCCACGCGGGCGTCGGCGAGCGCGGCGCGGAGCGCGGGGTAGGGCGGCTCGCCACGGCACTCCGCGCCCTGCACCAACCACAGGACGGCCCCAGGCTCCGTCGGCCCTTCGGTGTGCACGAACAGGCGCCCGGCCCCGCCGTCGAGCCACTGCGCGTCGGGCGGCGGCGGCAGCGGCGGGCGCGTCAGCCTGGGGTAGCTCGCGCAGGCGACGAGGCCGAGCCACAGCACTACCAGGCCGCGGCGCGCGCTCGTCACCAGCGCTCCTCCTCGGGCGCCTCACGGGGTGTGAGGTCGACCAGGTTCTCCACGTCGTCGAGCAAGCGCTGCGCACGCAGCACCTCGAGCGCCGGCCTGGGCACACACCACAGCTGCAGCATGTCCTCCCAGTCGCCCAGCACGAGCACCGCGCGCACGCCCAGCTCGCCGCGGAACAGGTCGTTGAGGTTGTGCACCAGGCCGCGCACGTCCTCGAGCTCCCACCGCTCGGTCAGCTCGCCGGCCAGCACCGTCAGCTCCGTCGGCCGACTGCCCTTGCTGTCCAGCACCTTGAGCCGCGCCGCGGGGCCTCCCATGGCGAACGTCAAAGGACCGACGACCTCGTCCGGGTGCGCGCGGAGGTCCACCGACAGCCCGCCGTCCAGCCCGCCGGCGTGACACGCCTTGCGCAGGGTGCTCAGCCGGCCTCTGCCCTTCCACAAGCCCAGCGCCACCAGCTGCTGGCGAGTGGACTTAGCCACGGCGCAGGCCGAGCCGGGCGAACAGGCCTTCGAGGTTGCGCACGGTGAAGCCGCTGGCCCAGGCCGCGCGCTCGACGTCGGCGCCGAACGTCTTGAGCAGCAGCTCCGCGCTCTGCCGCTCGAAGCTGGTGACGAGCTGCGCGCGGGCGTCGTGGAGGGGCAGGCGCCGGGCCGCGCAGCGCTGCGTCACCGCCTCGAGAGCCACGGCCAGCGCCGGCGCCAGGCCTTCGGGCCCGCCCAGCT
>JALHOS010000200.1 GCA_022842905.1 Myxococcaceae bacterium
CGCGGTGGGCGCGACGGAGCCCGTCGGCGCGGGCGGCGCGAGCGCGGTGATGTCGTACTCGAGCGGCGGCGCGTTCGGCTTCTTCGCGCGCGGCGGGCTCTTCACCGGCCCCTTGAGGGACACCTTCTCGAGCGTCTCGTCGAAGAGCTGCGAGGCCGACATGGGCGCGGGCGTGTCGAAGTGCAGCTCCAGCGCGCGGCGCTCGAAGGCGGACGGTGAGCTGCGCATGGGCTCGGCGTCGGCGCCGGGTCCACCCGCGCTCGTCTCCAGCCAGGCCGGCATCGCGCCCTCGGCCTCCCCTCGGTACACGCGGCCGATGGCTCGCTGAATCGCCGTCTCGGTGCCGCGGGCGAACACCGCCTGCGACTTGCCACAAGCCCGCAGCAGCGCGCGCTGCTTGAGCTCGTCGCGAGGCGCGGTCAGCACGAAGACGGGGCGGTCCCCCTCCTGCCCGAGGACGATGGCGCAGTGCGCCTGCGCTTCGGCTTCGGGGAGCAGCGCGACGAGCTGAGGCTTGGGCTCCAGCGCGTCCAACACGTCGGCGGACACGAAGCGCAGCTGCGCCACCTCGGCCTCGGCGCCTGCGGCCGTCTCTTCGTCCGTGTAGCCCAAGGCCCAGACGGCCTCGACGAGGGAGATGCCGACGTCGGCGGCGTACGCCTTCACCTGGGCGGCGGCGCGCTCGGGAATGACGCCGCGTCGCTGGAGCAGCCCCAGCACCCGGTCGTCCACCGACTGGCCGCGCTCCTGGGCTTGCCGCTTCTGCGCCGCCTCTTCGGCCCGCGCGCGCTCGAGCTCTTCGACCGTCACCTTCCGGGTGGCGATGCGGGCGACCTTCGTCTGGCTCGCGACGAGCGGCTGGAGCTCGACGGGCGTGCCTTGCCCGGGCGTCGGCGTGAAGCGCGCACGCACCGGGAACGCCTGGGTGAACAGCCCGCCGAGCGCCGCGTCGAGGTCGCCGACCTTGCTGGCCACCTGGCCCAGGGCGTGGGCGACTTCTCTGGCCGTCGGCCGTTCCTGCGGCTTGAGCGCCAGGCAGCGGCGCAGCGTGCCCTGGAAGGGCTCGGGCACCTTGGGCAGCGCGTCGGTCGGCAGCCCGGCGAACTGGGCGGACTCCCGCGTGGCCTGCACCCAGTCGCGCGACGCGAAGAGCGCGCGGCCCATGATGAGCTCGTACACCACCAAGCCCAGCCCGAAGACGTCGGCGGCGGCGCTCGGTGGTCCTCCAGCGGCCACCTCCGGCGCGACGGTGAAGGCTTCGACGCGCGCAGGGCCCTTGTCGCCCATGGTGCCGGCGGCGGCGGCGACGCCGACGTCGGTGAAGACGATCTTCCCGTCGGTGTCGAGCAGCAGGGTCGACGCGCTCACGTCACCGTGGATCGCCGGGGTGGGGCGGGCGTGCAGCGCAGACACGGCCTCGCTCGCGCGAATCGCCAGCGCCACGACGTGGGGCAGCGGCGGCCGCTCACGCCGGTTGGCCAGCGCGGAGAGCACCGTGCGCACCGTCTCGGCTTCGAGCCAGGCTTCGACCAGGCACACGCCCTCGGCGCGGCCGCGATCCAAGAAGACGGTGCTGCCTTCGGTGCCCGAGCTCCACGCCGCCAGCGCAGGCCCCAAGCGGTCGACGAAGCGCTGCTCCTGGCTCCAGGGCCCCAGCCGCTTGAAGACGACGGGCTGGTTCCGCTCGTCGGCCGCGGCCCACAGCTCGTACAGGTGCGCCGGGCTCTGAAGCTGGCGCTGCGTGCGGTAGGCCCCCAAGGCGCTCGAGCCGCGTCAGATGTCCAGGTTCACGACGTTCTGCGCTTCGCGTTCGATGAACTCGCGCCGCGGCTCGACTTCGTCACCCATGAGCAGCGTGAAGTCCTTGTCCGCCTGGACCAGGTCCTTCACGCGGACCTGCAAGAGCGTGCGGTTCTCGGGCTTCATGGTGGTGTCGGCCAGCTGGTCGGCGTTCATTTCGCCCAAGCCCTTGTAGCGCTGCATGGCGACGCCCTTCTGCGCGTCGTCGAGCGCGAGCTTGAGCACTTCTTGGTACGTCTGCGCGGTGAAGCGCTCGTCGCCAATGGACAGGGTGTACGGCGGCGCGCCGAAGGCCTTGAACGCTTCCTTGAGCGAGAGCAGCGCCCGGTACTCCGGCGAGCCCAGGAAGTCGGTGTCGATGACGGTCAGCCGCGGGCTGCCGTTGATCTCCGTCGGCATCTTGTAGCGGAACGCGCTGTGTTCCTTGTCCGGCTCGCGGCCGATCGCCTGGCGCCCGGCGTTCTGCTCGCGGGTGATCCACTCGTTGAGCTCGGGGTAGCGCGCCTCGAGGTAGTCCAGCAGCGCGTCGAGCTTCTCTTCGGCGACCTCGGAGTTCTTCAGGTCTTCCGGGGCCAGCGTCGTGCCTTGCACCAGCGCGTCGACCAGCCGCTTGTCCTTGCGCAGCGCCAGCCGCTCGAGCCGCGCCTCGTAGGTGTCGACCTTCTTGAGCAGCGCCTTGAGCTCGCCGCCTTCGACCCGCGCGCCGTTCGACAGCTCGAGCTTGGTGCGCTCGGCGGCGATGGCGAGCAGGTACTCGCTGCGCGCGTCTTCGTCCTTCAGGTACGTGTCCTTCTTGCCCCGCGTCGCTTTGAAGAGCGGCGGCTGGGCGATGTACACGTAGCCCTTCTCGATCAGCTCTCGCATCTGCCGGAAGAAGAACGTCAGCAGCAGCGTGCGAATGTGGCTGCCGTCGACGTCGGCGTCCGTCATCAGAATGATGCGGTGGTAGCGGACCTCGGTGGGCTTGTACTCGCTGTCGTCCTGCCCCATGCGAATGCCGACGCCCAGCGCGCGAATGAGCGTGTCGATCGCGTCGCTGTCGAGCATCTTCTCCAGCCGCGCCTTCTCGACGTTCAGGATCTTCCCGCGCAGCGGGAGGATCGCCTGGTACTCCGAGTTGCGGCCCTGCTTGGCCGACCCACCTGCGGAGTCACCCTCGACGATGAACAGCTCACAGACACTGGGGTCCTTCGACCGGCAGTCGGCCAGCTTGCCCGGCAGCGACCCGCCGTCGAACACGCTCTTGCGGCGCACCGTCTCGCGAGCCTTGCGCGCGGCGATGCGGGCCTTGGCCGCCTCACCGATCTTCCCGACGATCTTCTTCGCGTTGAGCGGGTTCTCGTCGAACCAGGTGGTGAGCTGCTCGTTCACCATCTGCTCGACCAGGCCCTTCACTTCGCTGTTGCCCAGCTTCTGCTTGGTCTGCCCTTCGAATTGCGGGTTGGGCAGCTTCACCGAGATGACGCAGGCCAGCCCTTCGCGCGCGTCGTCGCCCGACGGCGTCTCGGGAATGCCCTTCCACAGCTGGCTGCGCTCGGCGTAGCCGTTGACCGACCGCGTGAGCGCCGCCTTGAAGCCGGACAGGTGGCTGCCACCTTCGGGCGTGTTGATGTTGTTGGCGAACGTGAAGATCCGCTCGTCGTAGCCTTCGTTCCACTGCATCGACACTTCGATGCTGACCAGGTCCTTCTCCGCGCGGAAGGAGATCGGCTTGTCGTGCAGCGGCTGCTTGCCCGCGTTGAGGTACTCGACGAAGGAAGTGATGCCACCTTCGAACTTGAAGTCGTGGTTCTTTCCGCTGCGCTCGTCGGTGATGACGATGTGCAGGCCCGCGTTGAGGAACGCCAGCTCGCGCAGCCGCGCCGACAGCGTGTCGAAGTCGTACTCCTTCACCTCGAAGATGGTGGAGTCCGGAAGGAAGCTGACCTTGGTGCCCCGCTTCTCGGTGGTGCCGATCTCGGCCACCTTCTGCTGCGGCACGCCGCGCGCGTAGCGCTGCTGGTACACCTTGCCGTTGCGCTGCACTTCGACGTGGAGCCACTCGGACAGCGCGTTCACGCAGGACACGCCGACGCCGTGCAGACCGCCGGACACCTTGTACGCGCTGTTCTCGAACTTGCCGCCGGCGTGGAGCTTCGTCATCACCACGTCCAGCGTGTCCATACCCTGCACCGTCGGGTGCGGCCCCACGGGGATTCCGCGGCCGTCGTCCATGACGGTGATGCTGTTGTCCACGTGAATGATGACGTCGACGCGCGTCGCGAAGCCTGCCAGCGCTTCGTCCACCGAGTTGTCGACGACCTCGTAGACGAGGTGGTGCAGTCCTCGGAAGAACGTGTCGCCGATGTACATGCCGGGCCGCTTCCGCACGGCCTCCAGGCCTTCGAGCACGGTGATGCTCGACGCGTTGTATTCGGCTGGCTTCGCTGTGTTGGTCGGCTCGCTGCTGGGCTCCATACGCTCCGCCACTCCTCAAAGAAGGCAAAAGACGCGAATTGGTAGCACGAATCGCTCCCCGAGCGGCCGGGTATTTGGGGGTCCAGCAGGGCGAAAACACGAATAAAAACAAATAATTGCAAGGTCGGTTCGGGCTCCGAACGGGCGGGGCGCTGGCGCACACGGAAGTTGCGGTGGGCGGGGGGTGGACCCAAAGTCCTCCGCCCGTGCCAGCGACCTTCCTCTTGCTGTTGCTCGCCGCGGCGCCGGTCGAGTTCAAGCCCGTCAGTGAGGTGGACCAGGGCCGCGAAGCGCGCGCGGTGGTGGGCGTCGTCGGCGTCGGCTTGGGCACGGTGGTCGCGCTCGTCCAAGACGTGGTGCTGGTGGCGAACTTCGTGAGCACCTGCGCGCAGCAGTCGCCGCTGGGGGTGGCGTGCATCGCCTCACCCGCGACCGCGTTCGGGCTCATCTCGCTGTCGGTGGTGCCGGTGGCGGGGCCGGTGGTGCTCGGCTGGCTGCTCGACACCGGCGTGGACCCGTACAAAGTCGACACGCCGACCTGGGGGCACCGCGTCGCAGGCTTCAGCGCGGCGGCCTTGCAGCTGGTGGGCATCATCTTTCTCTTGTCGGCGGTGGAAGGGCAGCTGGGCAACTTGACGGTGCTGCCGACCTTCGACCGGCCGGGCGCGGCGGTGGTGCTGCGCTGGTGAGGTGAATCCGCGTAAGACGCGGGCCATGCGTGGCGTGACTCTTCGGGTGGTGGGTGCGTGCTTGGCGCTGGTCGGGTGCCGGTCGGTGGAGCTCCCCGAGGCGCCCAAGCCGGGGGCGCCGGGGTCCATTCAAGGGACGGTGCTCTTCGCCCAGGTCGGGCGCGCGCAGCTGCAGCCCGCTGCCGGCGCCATCGTCGAGCTGCTCGGCGGAGGGGCTTCGACGACCGCGAACGCCGACGGCTACTTCCAGCTCGGACCCATTCTCAGCGCGGAGGGCTCGCTGCTGTTTCGCTTCGACTCGGACCGGAACGGCTCGGTCGACCACCAGCGGCTGATGCGGCTCTCGGACATCGGCGCGGCCGCGGGCAAGACCGTGGCGCTCGGCCAGGTCGTCCTCGGAGGCAACGCCACCTTGCGCGGCACCGCGCTGCGCCGCGACCTCGCGCAGTCTCCTTCGGGCCACGCCGGCACGACCGTCTTCGTCCCCGAAGGGCCGTACACGACGTACACCGGCGACAACGGCGCCTTCGTTCTCGAGAACCTGCCCGAGGGGCCGCTGACCGTCGCGTTCTTCCGTGCGGGCTACGAGTCGAGCACGTCGCAGCTCCAGCTTCGCGGGAAGGAGGTCTTCTCGTTGAGCACCGTCGTCCTCGAGCCGCGGCCCGGCGTGGTCAGCCCGGTTCGCGTGAGCGGATCCGTCCTGCTCGAAGGCCTCAACTCCTTTGAAGGCGTGTCCGTCACCGAGTCCGTCGGGCAGACGGTCGTGCAGACCGACACCGACGGCTTCTATTCCTTCACCGCGCTCGCGCCCGGGCTCTACTCGTTCGGCTTCTCGAAGGACGGGTTCGTGTCCGCGGTGCTGCGCAACGTGCTCATCGACGGCACTCAGGTCGCCAACCGCACCGTGACGCTCGCGCGCGGAACTTCCACGAGGCCGGACCTCGACGCCGGGACTCCGTTCGACGCCGGGCCGATGGATGCGGGTGCGATGGATGCGGGCGCGATGGATGCGGGGCCGATGGACGCCGGTCCGATGGACGCGGGTCCGATGGACGCGGGTCCGATGGACGCGGGGCCGATGGACGCCGGGCCGATGGACGCCGGGCCGATGGACGCGGGGCCGATGGATGCGGGCGCGATGGACGCGGGCGCGATGGATGCGGGCGCGATGGATGCGGGCGCGATGGATGCCGGTCCTCCGTGGCCTGTCGCCCTCGTCGACGCGCTGCCGGCCTTCGTGGGCCTCGACGCCAGCGTGCAATTCAGTGCGCAGCGTTCGACCGGTGAACGTCCGCTGAGCTACCGCTGGAGCCAGGACGCAGGCCCGACGGTCGTCTTCCCCAACAACGGCACGCCGCTGGCGGCGACACCGACGGTGCGAATGCCCGGGACGCCCTCCGTGCTCAAGCTCGGCCTCACCGTCATCGACTCGCTCGGCCGCTCGAGCGAGCCCTTCGACTTCACCGTCTCCGTTGCGGGCGCGCGGCCCCTGGCGGTCATCGCTCCGGGAGTTCCGGCGACGGTCTACCTGGGGCAGCAGGTGCAGCTGTCGTCCGCGGGCAGCAGCGATCCCAACGGGAGCGGCGTCGTGGGCTACGAATGGTCCGTGCTCCCGACGAGCTCGGGCATCGCCGTGCAGCCGCAAGACGGCGGCGCCACCTGCGAGCTGCTCATGCCAGCGTCGTTGTCAGCGCCCCTGCTGATCCAGGCGCAGCTCGTGGTGACGAACGGGCTGGGGCTGCGCTCGCTGCCGGCCACCGTGAGCTTCACGCTGACCAACACCGCCGCGCCCACGTGGACGCTCGATGCGGGGATTCCGTCCTCAGTCAACGGCGGCGCCGTGGCGACGCTCAGCGCGCTGGCGGCTGCACCGGGCATTCCCGCGGCGCAGTTCAGCTACCTGTGGAGTCCAGCGCAGTCGGTCGACGCCGGCGCGCAGTCGTGGACGCTCGTGGATCCAACGGCGCGCAGCACGTCCTTCATCGCGCCGATCATCGTCGGCGCCAACCAGGTGCTGGACTTCAGCGTCACCGCGACCGCCCTCACCCCTGGCGTCACGCCGAGCACGCGGACGGCGAGCACCTTCGTCGTCGTGCAGGACCGCACCGCGCCCGTGGTGATGAGCACCAGCGTCGAGCCGGGAAACGTAGGGCACCCCCTGGGGGCGTGGCTGGACTGGTCCGAGCCCCTTCGCGGCAGCTCGATCGGCACGCCCAACGCGTTCACCGTGCCGGCGACGACTCCCACGCTGCCCAACGTGGTCCAGCGCTGGCACGAGGGCGAACGCATCACCTTCGCGTACCAGACCCCCGCGCTCGAAGGCACCATGGTCGATGTGCGAGGGAACACCGTCTACGACACCGCCCCGGGTCCTTCGAACTTCGGCAACGCCAGCCCAATCGAGTCCTTTCGCTATCGCGTCACCTGGCGCTGGCCGGAACCCTTCGTGAGCCACAGCTCCACGCAGGACGCCGTGCCGTCGCTCGTGCTCGAGCCACTGCCCAAAGGCCGGGCGCTCGCGCACGTGGCCGCGCGCAGAGACGGGCAAGTCGTGTTCTACGCGCCGGTGGATCTCGAGAGCTGCAGCGTCGCCTGTCAGCTGGTGCCGGACTCCTCCCCGCCCCTCGCGCACGACGGCGGACAGGTGCTCGGCCCGCGCGGCTTCTTCGTGGCCGGCGCGCCGTACGTCGCGCTCCAGACGAAGGACCTGCAAGGCACGGCGGGTCTGGCGGCGACCCGGCGCGACGGCGGGTGGGTGGCGATCGCCGAGCCGCCGGGCACGCTCTTCACCGACGGCACCGCGCTCTATTCACCGTACGCGGACAACGGGCTCAAGCTCGCGCGCTACGACGAGGTGGCCAACACCTGGGGCACGGCGGACGCTTCGGTGGTGAGCACGAGCGCCGAGTTCCCCAGCGACGCGGGGAGCAGCGCGCTCGCCTGGGGCTACGCGACCGACCTAGGCCAGTGGTACGTGCTTGGCCGCACCGTTCCTGCCGGCGACCTTCGCGCCTTCATTCGGACGACGGCGACGGCGGCGTGGACCACGCAGGGAATTCTCAGCGGCGGCACCGCCAACCCCGTGCGGGACGTGCGCCTCGCCCAGTACAACGGCATGGGCGCTTCGCTGTTTGCGATCTTCCTGCGGCAGTCCACGCGCATCGAAGTCGACCTGTTCGGCAACGTGAACAACGGCAGCACGCCGGTCAGCACCGGCGGCGGCGGCTTCGACGTGTTGCAGGAAGACAGCACCATCTACCTGCCCGTGTCCGTCAACGGGCAGCTGCGCCTCCAGTACATTCGCAGCGGCACCGGCGCGGACTTCAGCCCGTTCGTTCTGGGGCCTCCGCGCATGGGCACGCCCACGCCGAGCTTCAACGTCGACCCGGCCTGTGTGGCCGACAAGCCCGCCATCGCCCGGCACCAGCTCCAATTCGTCCTCGCTTGGCAGGAGCGCTGTGCGGGCGGTCCGTCGAAGGCGTACGTGCGGCTGGTGCGCTGAGGCGCTGCGCACCGGGTGGCGGTGCTGTCAAGGAAGCGCAGGCCACCTCGTTCGAAGGCTCCTGGGGGTCGCCGCGGCGCGCGCCGCTCGACGGCTATGGTCCCCATCCCTTCGACCGAGGTGCCCATGGGTTTCCTAGATACGCTTCGCAGTGCCTACCGCGCCGTCACCACGCCCACGATGACGCGGGGGGACGTCTGGAAGCTGGAGGAAGCCGAGACCAAGCGCGCGAGCGCTCAGCTGACCGAGCAGCTCCCCAAGAAGTTCCCCACGCTCAAGTTCGGCCAGCCCGTCGCCGAGCCCATGAAGGACCGGTCCGGCAACGCGGGCGTCAGCGTGCGGCTCGCCTCCGAAGGCGCGGTGCCCAAGGAGCTGTTCAGCGGCGCGCTGGCGACCGTGCGCACGCTCGCCAACCCCGCCGGCGCGGGCGTCGTCAACTTGGGGCTCCACGTGCGCCAGGAAGTGCCCGCGGAGCTGGCGAAGAAGCACGGCGTCGTGTCGGGGGACCTCACCACGCAGAACTGGGATCGCGGCGAGACGCGGCAGTTCGCCAGCCTCCACCTGAGCCCGTCGGCCGATCCCGAAGCGACCAAGCGCCTGGCGCAGGAGCTCAAGCGGCGCTTCCCGGACCTCGACGAAGCGAAGCTCACGTACTCCGCGGTCGACGAGAAGGGGAACCCGCCCCCGGCCCGCGAGTACGCCAGCCAGCTCGCCTACGCGCCCGACGCCACCAAGCAGGCCGTCGAGGCGTTTCGGCAGAAGGTCATCGCCGACGTGCCCGCCGCCAAGCTTTCCGAGCTGTCGGTGTGGTTCGACAAGGCCGGCAAGGCGACGGCCACCTTCGTCGCCGAGCCGAGCGGCGCGCTGCACGACCCGGCGACCTTCAAGGCGGTCTTCGACAGCCTGCGCAAGCACGCCCCCGCCGAGCTCAAGGACCCGGCGTTCTCCGTGACGCGCGGCACGTCGGGCAGCCCCAACCACCGCCTCGGCTGGGACACGATTCCGTTCGAGAAGCCGACGGGCTGGAAGGCGAGCTGAGCGGCTCTCTTGCGGCGGGCGCGAGGCTCACCGCACCTGCGGCACCACCGGCGCGGGGACGAAGCCGGGCTGCGGGCCCTTCGTCTCCACCGCCGGCGCCTTGACGTCCACGTTCATGCCTGCGAGCGCGCCGTCGTTCACCTGCAGGCCGGCCTTGTCCTTGAGCCCGTCGAGCAGCGCCTTGAGCCGGCTCTGCTTCGACTCGTTCTGCAGCAGCGCGACGATGGACGGCTGGGCTTGTTCGACGGTGAGGTTGAGCGCGAGCTGCCGCCCCTGCAGCTTGACGACGTGGAGCTGCGTGTCCGTCTCCACGAGGGTGGGGTGCACCTGGCCGACCTGGGTGAGCGCCTGCGAGGCGGGCACCAGCGCGGCGCCGTACTTCTGCGCCAGCTCTTCTTCGGACAAGAAGCGCAGGTCGCCCTCGAGCGGCTTGGTGCGTGCTTCTTCGCTGTGCTCCTTCGCCAGCCGCCCGAAGCCCGCGTAGTCCAGCGGCGGGAGCGCCAGCGCTTCTTTGAGCACCGCCTCGGCCTTCTCGCGGTTGGCCTTGCCGAAGGCGATGTGGGCCAGCCGAACCATGGCGGGCTTCACGTAGTCGGCCTTGTGCGCGTCGTAGTACGCGCGGACTTCGTCGTTCGACGGCGGCTGGGCGCGCTCTTCGAGCTCCTGCGCGAGCAGCCGCTGCACCATGACGCGCTTGGCGGTCTCCACGACCTCCGCGTCGTTGTGCAGGCCCCGCCGCAGCGCTTCGTCCACCAGCAGCTCGAAGCGCACGAGCCCCTCGACGTACTCCTTGCGCTGCTCGGCGGCTTGGTAGCGCGCGCGCGCGTACGGCGAGAGCTCGGCGAAGCGCCGGGCCAGCTCGCCTTCGGTGAGCGTCACGCCGGCGTACTTCGCCACCCAGGCGCCGCCGACCGCGTCCTTGGGGGGCTTGCGGCTGAAGTCCACCGGCGTGCCGCTCTTCTGGCAGGCGCCCAAGCACAGCAGCGCCAGCACTGCGCGTCGTCTCATTGGCTTTACTCTCCGAGGTAGGCCTTGCGGATTTCGGGGCTGCCCAGCAGCGCCTGGCCGGTCCCTTCCATCACCACTTCGCCGGTCTCCAGCACGTAGGCCCAGTGCGCCAGGTCCAGCGCGAGGTGCGCGTTCTGCTCCACCAGGAGGATCGACATGCCCCCGGCGTTCACGTCCCGCAAGATGCGGAAGATGGTCTGCGTCACCTGCGGCGCCAGGCCCAAGGACGGCTCGTCGAGCAACAGCAGCGACGGCCGCGACATGAGCGCCCGGGCGATCGCCAACATCTGCTGCTCGCCGCCGGACAGCGTGCCCGCGGGCATGTGCTGCCGCTCTTTGAGGCGCGGGAAGAGCGTGAAGCTCTTCTCCAGGTCCTGCGCGATGCCGGCCTTGTCGTTGCGGAGGTAGGCGCCCAGGTCCAAGTTCTCCTGCACCGTCAGGTTGGGGAAGATGCCGCGGCCTTCCGGCGCGTGCGCCAGGCCCTTGGCCACCAGCGCGTGCGACGGCTGCGAGTCGATGCGCTCGCCCTTGAGGGTGATGGTGCCCGCCTTGGGCTTGAGCATGCCGGACACCGCACGCAGCGTGCTCGTCTTGCCCGCGCCGTTCGCGCCGATGAGCGCGACCACCTCACCCTGGCCCAGCGACAGCGACACGCCCTTGAGCGCGGCGATGGCGCCGTAGCTGACCTTCAGGTCCTGCACGGCCAACAGCGCAGGCCGGCTCGCCCGCTCGCCCAAGCGCACCAGCTCAGCCATGCGCCGGCGCCTCGGTGCTTTGGGTTGACGCCGCGTCGGCGGCCGGGGGCTTCGCTTCGCCCAGGTACGCCTCGATGACCTTCGGGTCCTTCCGCACGACGGAAGGCTCGCCCCGGGCAATCGTCTCGCCGTGGTCGAGCACGGTCAGCTGCTCGCAGATGCCCATGACCAGCTTCATGTCGTGCTCGATGACGAGAATGCCCAGCGAGAAGCGGGTGCGCAGCTCGCGAATGAGCACCATGAGGTCCGCCTTCTCACGGGTGTTCATGCCCGCCGCCGGCTCGTCGAGCAGCAGCACCTTGGGCTTGGTGCCCAGCGCCCGGGCGATCTCCAGCCGGCGCTGCTCGCCGTACGGCAGGTTCTTCGCCAGCTCGTCCTGCCGGTGCTTCAGGCCCAGCACGCCCAGCAGCTCCACGGCCGTCTTCGTCAGCTCGGCCTCTTCGGCGGCGAAGCCCGGCGTCGACAGGAAGGCCCGCCACCAGTCCCGGTAGTTGGACACCGCGTCGAGCGTGGAGCCGACGGCCGCGGCCAGCCCGCCACGTCGCTTGAGCGCCAGCGAGCGCGCCGCGTCGAACAACGGCGGCGTCGTCGGCCGCACGGCGATGCGCACGTTGTCCAGCACGCTGAGCTGCTTGAAGAGGCGAATGTTCTGGAACGTGCGCGCCACGCCCAGCCGGTTGATCTGAAACGGCCGGCTCCCGTTGACGCGCTCACCCTGCGCCAGCACGTCACCTTCGCTGGGCCGGTAGACGCCGGTCAGCGCGTTGAACGCCGTCGTCTTCCCCGCGCCGTTGGGCCCGATGAGCCCCTGCAGGTCGCCTTCCTTGAGCGCGAGGCTGAAGGCCGACAGCGCGGTCAGCCCACCGAAGCGCAGCGTGACGTTCTTCGCTTCGAGCAGCGCGGGCGTCACGCGGCACCTCGGGGGCGCTTCTTGGAAAACCAGTCCCACGCCTCGTGCGTGCCGAAGATGCCCTGCGGCCGCGTCAGCATGATGCCCACCAGCAGCAGCCCGTAGATGGGCATGCGGATCTGGTCCACCTTCTGGGCCAGCGACTGATCGCCCGAGCCCAGCGACAGGAACAGGCTGCGCATGCCCTCGGGCAGGAGCGTCAGCACCACCGCCGCCACCACCGCGCCCGTCGTCGAGCCCAGGCCGCCGGCGACGATCATCACCACCACCTCCATGGACTTCACGAAGGTGAAGCTCCCCGGGTTGATGATGGGGACGAAGTGCGCGAACAGCCCGCCCGCCACGCCGGCGAAGAAGCTCGAGACGACGAAGGCGCGCACCTTGTACGCCGTGGTGTCCAGGCCCATCGCCTCGGCCGCCACCTCGTCCTCACGAATGGCGAGCAGGCTCCGGCCGTGCGACGAGTGCACCAGCCGGTAGGCCAGCAGCAGCACCGCGAACACCCAGAACCACACCATGAAGAAGCTCGAGTGCTGGGGAATGCCGGACAGCCCCAGCGCCCCGCCCAGCGCCGGCGTGTTCTGCACGATGACCCGCAGAATCTCCCCGAAGCCCAGGGTGACGATCGCCAGGTAGTCCCCGCGCAGCCGCAGGCTCGGCAGCCCCACCACGAAGCCCGCCACGCCCGCCGCGACGCCGCCAGCCACCAACGCGACGACGAAGAACAGCTGCTCGACGAGGCGCTCGGGCAGGAACG
>JALHOS010000201.1 GCA_022842905.1 Myxococcaceae bacterium
AGCGTCGCGGTGGCGGCGCCAGCGCCCGCCGAGCCAAAGCGGGCACTCAAGGACGCGCTGCGCTCCGTCGTCTCGGTGCGCTGCCCGAAGTCGCTCGGCTCGGGCTTCTTCCTGCGGCCCGGCGTGGTCGTCACCAACCGGCACGTGCTGTGCGCCAACGACGCGTCGCCGAAGGTCATCCTCAGCAGCGGCGCCGAGCTGGACGCGAACGTGCTCGCCCGCGACGAGAAGCACGACCTGGCGCTGCTCTCGGTCCACAGCGACGCTCCGCCGCTGGAGCTGACCGACGCAGCGCAGGCCGGCCCTGGAGAAGCGGTGTCCATCATCGGCAGTCCGAAGGGCCTGGAGTTCTCGGTGCAGCGCGCGACGCTCGCCTTCGTCGGGCGCGCGGTCGGCGGCGTCGGCTACTTGCAGATCGATGGTGCGGTGAACCCGGGGAACAGCGGAGGCCCGCTGTTGGACGAGCGCGGCCGCGTCCTGGGCGTGGTGGTGGCGAAGCTGACGAACGCCGACGGCATCGGCTTCGCGGTGCCCGCCAACTACCTCGTGGTGGGCCCGGACGCGCTCTGGCCAGACGGCCCCGCGGGGTTGGGCAGCGACGGGTGGAAGACGCTCGACGAGGCCGCGAAGAAGAGCGGCAGCGACGGCCTGCTCGGCGGCAGCCAGCCGGCGACGTCGAACGGTCCGCTCCACCTGCTCCTCGGGGCGACGTGGATCGACACGCGGCGCGACGGCACGCTGCCCGACGTGCTCACCGTCATCGCGTCGACGGACCCGACGGCGGACGAGCGGCGCTGGACGTTCGAGCTCCGCGGGTCCGGAGAGGCGATCTGCGACGTGCTGCCGACGCGCAAGCTGTCGTGGGCCCCGCTCGACGAGAAGGCCCCCGGAGCGCCGGGCGCCGTCGCGAAGGATCTCCACGCGCGCTTCCCCGACGCGAAGCTCTTTCTGGGCACGATGACGCTCCAGTGGGGCTCCTGCCCCGGAATCACTGGCCACGCACTCGAGACGTTCGAGCTCGAGCTGCCCATCGGCGACGAGGGGCTCCGCCGCGTGCCCGTGCGTTACCGACGGAACGCGTACAACGAGTTCTGAGGCTCACGCAGCGGCTTCGACTTCTTCGTCACGTCGTCGACGTGCAGCGCCCATGGGTGGCACAGCCGCTCCACGCGGCAGGCCCAATAGAGGCGGATCAGAATCAACGCCGAGCCCGCCTTCGGAGTTCGAGGTAGTCAGCCAAGGTACGACCGATGAACCTCTCATGGACTCCATTCATGTGCGTGACCTTGCTTGCCTGTGGTGGAGGCGGCGGCTCGCGACAAGACTGGCTCGCCGCTCGCGGCGTCGATGTGTCGCACTGCGCCACCGCCGGAACATACGTACCGGCATGCCCCAACGACCGCGTCGTTCAGTGTCGTCTCAGCGCGTTCGCGGCGTCGTTGGCGAGTGGCTGCGCTACGGACGCGGACTGTGAGGTCGTCGACGCCCGGGCTGTCTCTCCGAACTGCATTCAGTTCGGATGGTGCCCGCCGCTGCCGTCGGTCTTGGTCGGTCGCGCCACCGAACTTCGGCTCGGCCTCGAGAGGGAGCTGGGTGGCGACGGTGGCTACTGCCAACGCCAGCCTGGCTGTTCGTTCGGCGGCTCGTGCGACCCGAAGGCGACGGTCGCCCGGTGCATCGGCGGAGTGTGCAAGGGCATCGCCCCGTAGCGTCCGCGTTCGGGAAGCTCAGGCACCGGGTGAAGGCGAAGCAACGAGCGCGCTGAGCCGCGCCACCGACGCCTCACGCAGCGGCTTCGACTTCTTCGTGACGTCGTCGACGTGGACGATGACGGTGCGCGCCGTCGCGGCGCAGCGGCCGTCCTGAAACAGGCCCTGCTCCAGCGTCACGCTGCTGGTGCCCACGCGGACGACACGCGTGCCGATGTCCACGGCCCCCGGCCAGACGAGCTCGGCGCGAAAGTCGACGACGAGCCGCGCGATGACGAAGCCAGCGCCGTCGTCGTGCAGCGGCCCGCGCGGGTGGCACAGCAACTCCACGCGGCCGGTCTCGAGGAAGCTCGCGAACACGGCGTTGTTGACGTGGCCTTGGCGGTCCGTGTCGGCGTAGCGGACCTTCTCCACGGTGCGGACGGGGAACGCTTCCAGCGTGGGCGCGGCCGCCGCGCGGCCATCCTCTTCGGGCGAGTGCATGCCGGTTGGTCTGCCACACGCGCGCAAGGCGACCAAGGTGGAGCAGCACGGTCTCTGGCCGTTCGTCACGTCAGCACGGTCACCTCGCGCCGCGCTCCGTGCGCTGAAGGATGACGAGCTCGAGACGGTCAGTGAGTTTGCGATTCAAGCCCGAGGCTCGACCCTCGTGCCGCACGCACAGATGAGCACGAGCAGCGCGAGGCGACTGGAGGTGCAGGGAGCGAGTGGAGATCCGCATCTTCGGACACCCTCCGTCATCGAGCCCTCCACGGCCGGTTCGGACCTGCGACTGCGCCGCTGCGAGACTGCCATCCCACCTCCACCTGGTTCGGCCAACGCTCACCGCCGCTGGGCCCGGAGAGGCGTGCGCCAGCAGCGTGCTTCGGCCGCTCCGACTTTGCACGCCCACCGCTTCTCTGTGTTCCGGCGACGGCTTCCCGACAGAGTGACGTCGACACGGGCCTCGATGTCTCGCCCCTTGACGAACCTCGTCCGAAACCGCGCCAACCGCGCTGCCCGAAGACCGTGCAGCGGGCGGGGCAGCGCACGCGTCCACTCACCAGTGCTATGCGCGCGGCCGATGTCCGCCCCCCAAGCCCCCCTCCTCGCGCTGCTCGCGCTCTGTGCGTGCGCGCCCGATTCCCACCTCTTCGTCGACGAGCAGACGACTTCCACGGACGACGCCGCACTCACGGCCTTCGTGAAGCCCACGCCGTCGAGCGTGCGCCTCGCAGCCGGCGAGTCGCTGGAGCTCACCGTTCGCCTCGGCACCGAGCGCGGCCCGTGGGCGCTGAGCGTGGTGAACCTCCCGCCGGGCCTGAGCGCGTCTTTCACGCAGGACACACTGGCCGGCGGTGAGAGCACGACGCTGGCGCTCACCGCGGCGCCCGACGCGAACGACGCGGCCGTCTTCGCCATGGTGAAGGCGCGCGCTGGCAACCGCACGCTCAACGGAGGCCTCCGCGTGGTGGTGGTGGCCGCCGCCCAGGAACCGACACCCGACGCCGGCCCACCAGAGCCGCCGGAGCCGACTTGGACTGACGACGGCCCGCGCCACGGACCGCCCTACCGCGTGCTCTTCGACGCCGCGCACCGGCAGACCGAAGGCAACTCCTATTGGATTCTCGACGCGCAGATGCCGGCGCCGGACCCCGCCCGACCCTCGCGCGAGTCCGACTGGACCGGCGGCATCTCGGCGTGGGGCTTCGAGTTGCTCGCCTCGCGTCGCTACCTCGTCTCCCAGCTCCCGCCGGGCAGCGCGCTCAACTACGGCCGCGGCGGCGCCGGAGACTTGTCCGGGTACGACGTCTTCATCTCCGTCGAGCCCCAGTCCGTCTTCACCGCCGCCGAGAGCCAGGCGCTCCTCCAGTTCTCTCGCCGTGGCCGGGGCATCTTGTTCATCGGCAACCACCTCGGCGCGCAGCGTTGCAGCAGCTGCGCCGAGGCCTGGGAGGTGGTCAACGGCTTCCTCGAAGGCCCGGCCGCCGACGTCTTCGGCGTGAAGGTCGACGGCAACCATGTCGGCCGAAGCGGGCTGACGGGCCGCCCGGTCACCGCGTCATCGTGGACCCCGCGCTTCACGCAAGGGCCCTTCGGTGCCGCGACGGGCGTCACGTACTTCTCCGGCTCGACCGTCTCGGTGGTGGGCGTCAGCCGCGTCGCGCAGCTCATCGCCTCGTCGTCGTCGGGCGGAATGCTGGTGGCCTCACACCCGCAAGGCCATGGCCGTCTGGTGCTGCTGGGCGACTCGAGCCCGGCGGACGACGGCACCTGTGCGTGCGGCGCGAACCTGCACCGAGGGTGGCAGACGGGCACGAATCGTCAGCTGCTGCTGAACGCGACCGCGTGGCTGGCCCGCGACGGGTCCTGAGCTGGTCGGGCGCCCGGTGCGCCACTTCACGGCTCGTTTGGTCAGCGCCGCCGGGTGCCCCGTCAAGTTGGGCCGGGCGAGCAGTTCGATCCACCGCGGCGGTGACTGAGCGCGGCCGGACACAAGGCGCCGGGACCGCTCAAAACGAGGCGTGCGCCCCTTTTTCGCAGTGGCCCCTTCACAGCACAAAGGCGTGACGTCGAGTGCACACCCGACCGCAGGCACGCCAACCGGCAAGCGCCGCGCACCTCACCCGAACCACGCGAACCCAATACCGCGCGCCATCATCGACGCGACAAACGGAATCACCAGCGTCACGCCGATCTGCACCATGTTCACCCGCGCGAGCGCCAACGCGTTCGACGTGTCCAGGCTCTGGCGCCGGGCCTGACGCACGCGCCACCGAAGAAAGGTGACCATCGGCCACAGCTCGAGAAGCGCCACGACGCCGAGCAGCCCCATCTTCACGAGGAAGGAGTGGCTGTTCAGGTAGAAGCCCGAGCCCTTCTCGAAGGCGCCAAACGTCCGCGCGAGCCCCGTCCCAATCACCACGAGCGCCGAGAGCCCCCACAGGTTGTCGGCGAAGAAGACGGCGTCGACCGCGCCCGGGTCTTTGACGAGCCGGCGGAGCGCCGCGCCGCGCAGGACGATGCCGGACAGCGACAGGACGAGGCCGAGGAGGTGCAACGTGGAGAGGAGCGCGGCGCCGAGCATGGTGAGAACGCGGAGCTTGCCCGGGCGAACGCCGCGGCGCACGCAGACAAGCGCGGGCATTTCTCGGGAGGAAGGCCCCACGCCGGTGGTACGAGCGGCCCTCCATGGAACCTCTGGACGGTGGCGAGCCTGACCACGACGCGCTCGAGGAGTCGGCGTACGCGACGGCCGCCACGCGCGGCCCGCTCATCGTCACCGCGCTCGGTTCCCTCCTCGGCGCCGTCTTCGCCGCGCTGAGCACCAGCGACTTCATGCAGCACCTCGATCGCCAGGTGCACGCCATTCACTGCTCCTTCATTCCCGGCGCGGCCAAGGAGCTGGGCGAGAGCGGCTGCAAGGCCGTCATGATGAGCCCGTACAGCTCGTTCTTCCGCGAGAGCGTGTGGGGCGGCGTGCCCGTCAGCGTGTGGGCGCTGGCGACCTTCGCGTACCTCACCTACCGCGCGACGCTGCTCGCGTGGAGAGGCAAGCCGACCCGCGCCGAGACGTCATTCCTCCTACTCGCGACCGCGCTGCCCGGGCTCATGAGCCTCATCTACGGCTACCTGTCCGTCGCGAAGGTCGGCTCCACCTGCAAGACGTGCATGGGCATCTACGTCAGCAGCGCGCTCGTCTTCGTCGGCGCCCTCGTCGCGCACCTGAAGAACCCCGCGCAGCCCGAAGGCTCGTCCACCCTGGGCCGCTCCGTCGGCTGGTTCGGCGAAGGGGTGGCCTTCGTCGCGGTGCTGACCGTGACGTACCTCGTCTTCACGCCGACGGCCGACAAGAAGAACGCGCTCCAGGGCTGCGGCACGCTCGTCAGCGGCGACGACCCCAACGGAGTGATGATTCCGCTCCCCTCCGGCGACGGCGAGAGCGCCATCGAGGTGCTCGACCCGTTGTGCCCTGCGTGCAAGGCCTTCGACGAGCGCCTGGGCGCGAGCGGCCTGCGCGGGAAGCTCGACCTGAAGGCCGTGCTCTTCCCGCTGGACCCCAGCTGCAACTGGATGGTGACCGAAGCGCTGCACCCCGGCGCGTGCGCGGTGAGCGAAGCGGTGCTCTGCGCGGGCGGCGTGGCCGGCGGCGCGAAGGACGAGAAGGCGGCGCACGCGGTGCTCAGCTGGGCGTTCAAGAACCAGGAGAAGCTGCGCGAGCTCGCTGCGAAGGACGAAGGCGCGCTGCGCGCGAAGCTCGAGGCCACCTTCCCCAACGTGAAGGGCTGCCTGGGCAAGGCGCTGGTGAAGAGCAAGCTCACCAAGAGCCTGCGCTGGGCGGTGGGCAACGCCATTCCGGTGCTCACGCCGCAGCTCTTCGTCGGCAACTCCCGTCTGTGTGACGAGGACAGCGACCTGGGCCTGGAATACACGCTCAGCCACATGCTCTCGAAGGAAGGCCGCCTGGCCCGCGCGCAGCTCAAGCCGACGCCAAAGGCCAAGCCCGCGGCGACCCCCGAGGTGCGACCATGAGCGACGCGGCGAAGCGGTGGGGCCTGTTGGCCGTGGCGCTGGTGACACCGACGGCGATGATCGCCACCTGGGCGAGCGCGGCGCAGACGCGGCTGAAGGAGACGGCCAGCGAGGCGAAGGACGTCGCCATCGCCAGCGTGTCCGACGACAGCTATTGCACGCCGAAGCTCAAGGCCATCATCCGCCGGGTGGCCGGCGCGTGTGGGCTCATCGAAGGGGGCGGAGGGCGAGGCTGCCAGCCGCTGGAGGCGAAGAAGGTCGCCGCGCTGTCCGGTGACGAGTTCAACGCGCTCTTCACGCCGCTCTCCAAGCGCGCGTCCATCATTCAGTTCGACTCGGGGAAGACGGACCTCGACCCGGACGGCGCGGCCACTATCGAGAAGGCGTGGAGTGACCAGCGCGGGGCGAGCTTCTTCTTCGTCGTGTCCCGCGCCAGCACCGACGGCTCCGCCGACCTGAACGAGACGCTCAGCCGCGACCGCGCGAAGGCCGTGCTCACGCACCTGCAGGGCAAGTTCAAGGACGAGGACCTGAAGAACCAGGTGGGCCTGCTGTGGCTCGGCGAGCAGTACGCGCAGCTGGGTGACGAGTTCTGCACGTGGAATCGCTCGCGGACCGGGGCGTGCACGGAGCTGGAGATCAATCGCAGCGCCTTCGTCGCGTGGATCGACTGTGCGATCTGACCGCCTGCATCGAATGGTGGCCGTCGCGTTGGGCCTGGGGCTCGCGGCATTCGGTTGTGACGAGAAGCCGACCGGACCCGCGCCCGCCCGCTTCGCGTCGGTGAAGAAGCGCGCTCAACCCGCGGCGGTGGCCTTCTGCGACAAGAGCTACCCGCCCAGCGGTGACGGCGCCCGCCGCTACGTGCCCGCACCGCTGCGTCCGTTCGGACAGCCCCCGCCGAAGGTGAAGGGCTGGACGTGGCTCAACGTGTGGGCGACGTGGTGCAAGCCGTGCGTCGAGGAGATGGGCGTGCTCAGCCGCTGGCGCGAAGCCTTCACGCGCGAAGGCGTGGCCGTCGACTTCGAGCTGCTCAGCATCGACGAAGCGTCGGCTCAGCCGGCGCTCGAGGACTGGAGCACGAAGAACCTCCCTGGGGCGATCCGCTGGCTCCGGGCTGAAGAAGACCTGGCACCGTTCCTCGAGACGCTCGGCGCCGACAAGAACGCGTCGATTCCGATTCACGCGCTGATCGACCCACAAGGCCAGGTGCGCTGCCTGCGCGTCGGCGCCATCCACGAGCAGAACTACGGCGCGGTGAAGGACCTGCTCACGCAGACGCCGTGAGGGGCGGCTCCCAGGAGCCTCGAGGAGCGCCCGCCCGGTCACGCCCCGCCGACGAAGCGCTGCGTCATCCACCCCGTCAGCCGGTCGATGAGCTGCGTCCGGTCCTGCACGCCGAAGAACGTGTGGTCGCTCGTCGGGTAGTACGCGATGTCCACCTTGGTGCGGTCGAGCTCCGGCGAGCCGAACATCTCGAAGAACTGCTCCGCGTGGTTGAACGTGGTGTCGCTCCCGACGTACGCCAAGTGCAGCTGCACTCCGCGCTTCGTCAGGGCCGCCACGTCGCCAGTGAACTTGGGCCAGGTCGGGTAGTCCCGCTTGAAGACCGACGGCGCGCCGGCGCCGCCCACCGCCTCACCGCGCAGCCGCTTGCCGAGCTTCTGCCGCTGATTCCACAGCAGCCGCCGCCAGCGCTCCGCTGACAGCAGCTTGAGCGGAACGCGCTTGCGGTAGCCGTCCGTCGGGAACGAATACCCTTCGACGTGCACGACGCCGACGACCCGCTCGTCGAGCACACTCACCCGGTGCGCTGCGTCCACGCTCGAGCAGAACCCGACGATGATGAAGCGCGTCTTCCCGGTGCGCCGGGTGACGACGTCGAGCGCGTCCATGACGTCGCGGTTCTCGCGGTCGACGTCGGACAGCGCTTCTCGCCGCACTTCGCTGTCGCCCATGCCCGACGCGTCGAAGCGCAAGACGACGAAGCCCAGACTCGCGGCCTTGCGCGCCAGGTCCACGTACACGCGGAACGGCCCCACGCGGTGGTTGACGCCCACGTTCCAGAGCACCAGCGCCGGGCGGTCGTCCTGCGGCAGCGGGTCCGGCAGGCTGAGAATGCCCACCTGATCCGCGTGGGCGCCGAAGGACAGCACGCGCTCGATCATGACCGCTCTCCTTGTTGCACCGCCTGCGTGATGGCCGCCAGCGGCTTGGCCGACAACAGCGCGGACTGCCCGGCGGCCGCGGCCTCGTCGACGTCTTCGATCGCCTCCACCAGGCTCGCCCGCAGGCCCTGGCCTTTGAAGTGCTCGACGGCCTTGGTGAAGCCGGCGCTCGGGCTCGACGCCACGAGCGTGAGCGCGCCGGAGAGCTTCGGGGTGTGCCGCACCAGCTCGACCGCCGTCAACGCCTGCCGTTGCGACCGAGGCACCGCGAAGCCCAGCAGCTCGTCCCGCGTGCCCGGCGCCGGCGCGGGTGGGTAGAGCCGAAACAGGCGCTGGTGCGCGTCGATGCGGTCCAGCTCGGCCACATAGTCGCCGCCAGCCACCACGGGGTCCCACAGCACCAGCTCGCGGACGGGGAGCTCCTTGCTGGCCGCCACCGCCAGCGTCGCGCCCAGGCCTTTGCCCACCAGCGTGAGGGTCGCCAACCCGGACAGCTCGAGCAGCTCCTTGCCCGCGGTGACGATGTCGCTGGGCCACTGCGTCACATCGGCGCTCTCTGCCGAGCCCATGGAGTCGCCGGTCCCGCCGTAGTCGAAGCGCAGCGTCGGGAACCCTTCGCGCGCCAGGCTCGCCGCGAGCTTCCGGAACGCCCAGTGCGTCATGTTGTACTCCGCCATCCACGGGTAGCAGAGCAACACCGCAGCGTCGCGACGGGGCGCGTCTTCGTCCGCCGCGTGGAACGCCCCGAAGAGCTGCCGGTCCGTCGAACCGAAGAAGAAAGGTTTCATGGTCGCGAGTCCCCGAGAGCCGAGGGCCTTCCCTTAGCAAGTCGCCTGACGCTGGACAGCTTCAAGCGCGTTGCTGCCCTCGTGTGCAGTTCGTTGCACACGCCACGGCCGCCTGCACACCACGCCGGCAGCGACCCGACCCGCAAGCCCGCGTCAACGTGGGCCCACCGCGCCTGGCGGGCCCCCTGCACTGCGGCGTGGCCACACCCGCTGCTCTCCCCATGAAGGAACACCCCATGCGCTCGCTCCGCACCGCCTGCACCTCGCTCCTCTTCGTGGCCGTCATTGGCTGTGGCGCGGCGCCACAGACGAGCGTCACCGTCACCGACCAGCCGAGCCTCGGGGTCATCGCGACGAGCGACGCCGGCACGACAGGCAACACCACCCGGCCGGCCATGCCGAGCTGGGCGGACTTGAGCGGGCGCTGGACGATGACGCTGACGGTGGAGCCGCGCATCGCCGAGCTCCCCGACGGAGGCATCAACGCCCGCACGCTGGGCGGACGCGGCACGGCGCGGCTGCCCGTGGAGCTCCAGTGGCAGGACGGCGCCTGGGCCGTCTTCGCCTTCGCGCAGGACGGGAGCCGCGCCATGGTCATCGCCCCGCGGGTGGAGGCCAGCTGGACGCAGGACCGCCTGACGGCCGCGCTCCCCGCGCAGCACTTCCTCATCACGAAGAACGTGCCCTTCACGCTGACCGCCGGCGGCATGAGCGTGGACTACGCCCCCGACTACGCCATGTTCATTCGCCTGCTCGACAGCGGCCCGGCCGAGTTGGTGTCCGCCAACCGTCTGCGCTTCGCCCGCGTCGCCGCCGACACGACGGAAGGCGGGGCCGACGAGCTGCCGACGGCCGTAGGGCCCACCCCGGCGGTGTCCTTCGTGTCCGTAGAGCTGACGCGCTGAAGCTCACTCCGCGACGACGAGCTCGTAGAGCGACGTCACCTCGCCGGACCTCGCGTGGTGCAGCGGGTCCGTCGGATCCTTCGCCTTGCCGTGGGTGGCGCGCTGCTGGTGGGTCTCGGCGACCTTCAGCCCTGCCTGGGTGAACGCCTGGGATAGGAAGTCCTCGGAGCGAAGGCCCAAGCGCACCGCCAGGTCCGACAGCACGAGCAGCCCCCGCCCGCCCGGCGCGAGGTGGCCCGACAGGCCCTCGACGAAGGCACGCAGGAACGCGCCGTCGTCGTCGAACACCGCGCGGTCCACGGCCGTACGTGGGCGCTCGGGAATCCACGGCGGGTTGCAGACGACGAGGTCCGCCGTGCCGCTGGGGAAGCCCGCCTGCTCGACGACCTCGTAGCGGCTGGCGAGGCCGAGCCGCTGTGCGTTCTCGCGGGCGCAGGCCACCGCGCGCGGGTCGACGTCGGTGGCGACCGCGCTGGCGGCGCCGCGCTGCAACAACAGGAACGACAGCACGCCGGTGCCGGTCCCCACGTCGAACACCCGCGCACCCCGAACGCGCTCGACGCGCGCAAGCAGGCTCACGTAGTCGCCCCGCGTCGGCGCGTAGACGCCGTAGTGCGGGTGCACGCGGCCGGTCAGCCCGGGCACGGCGAGTCCCGTCTTTCGCCACTGCGCGGCGCCGAGCATGCCGAGCAGCGTCTTGAGCGCGACGACGGTGCCTTCGGGCGGCGGCGGTCCCCACACGTCGAGGCAGGCCTGGGCGACGTCGGGCGCGCGGGACAGCTCGAGCCGATACGCGCCGTCCAGCCGCAGCACGACGCTGCCGAGCAGCCGGTGGGCCTCGGCGCGGGCGGCGCGCTCGGCTCGGAACGCCTGCAGCGGCGTCGCTGGAGGCGGGCCGGTCCGCGTGAGCCGCCGCTCCATGGCCGAGACGAGCTGCTTGGCGTTGTGGAAGTCGCCGGTGTGGAGCAGCACCTCGCCGCGGCGCACTCGCTTGAGCGCTTCGTCGGCGCTGAGGCGATCGTCGACGGGCTCCAGCCGCGTCGGCGCCGGGGTGTCGCTCTCGGTGCGGAAGGTGAACGGTGCCACGAACGCCACGGTCACCGCCCGAAGGGCCACCACTTCTTCTTCGGCTGTGCCCCGGGCTGCCGCTCGAGCAGCTTCTGCAGCTCCATGCCGTTGGCCGGCCGCGCGCTGGGCGACTTTTCGAGGCACTGCGCCAGCACCTCGACGACGGGCGAGCTGGCCAGCGACGGGTCGAGCGGCTGAAGCCTGGGCACCGGCTCGTGCAGGTGCATCTGCATCATCATGAAGTCGTTCGCCGCCTTGAACGGCGGGCGGCCCTGCAGCAGCAGGTAGCCCATGACGCCAAAGGAATAGACGTCGGACTGGGGCACCGCGGGCTTGTCGGTAATCTGCTCCGGCGACAGGTACGTCGGCGTCCCGGTGACGCTGCCCTGCACGGTGACGAAGGCCTTCGCCGCCTTCTTCGGGTCCGCGAACCGGGCGATACCCAGGTCGAGCAGCCGCGCCACGGGGCCGTCGGCGGTCAAGTCCACCATGACGTTCTCGGGCTTGAGGTCTCGGTGGACGATGCCGGCCGTGTGCAGCCCCGCCAGCGCGCAGGCCACCTGGCCGAGCACCGACAGCGCCTGCGCCGAGTTGAGCTTCGCCTGCTTGACCAGCTCGTCGAGCCGCTGACCTTCCACCCAGTCGAGGACGAGGAGCAGCCCATCGGGCGTCGCGTCAAGGCGAATGAAGTGGACCAAGTTGGGGTGGTTGAGCTGCCGCAGCAGCGTGGCCTCGCGCTGGAACCGCGCGACGAAGTCCTGCTGGTCGGCCAGCTCCTTGCGCAGGACCTTCACCGCGACCTTCTGGCCCGTCTTCGTGTCCTCGGCGAGGAAGACCCGGGCCGTGCCGCCGCTGCCCGCCGCGCGCACCAACCGATACGCGCCGTCCAAGATGACGGGAGCCGGCTGGGGAGCGGGAGCCATGCGACTGACTTAGCGTGCGCCCACCGTGCTCGTCGACAGCCGGCTCGCGCGGCCGACGGAAGCGACAGTTCTCTGACGAGCCGAGTTGGGCTTTATCGCCGTGCCATGCACCGAAACGCCCTCCGCGCTGCGCTCGTCGCCGTCGTCGCCCTGACCAGCTGCGGCGAGCTGCCCATGAACCCGACCGGCGAGCTCGTGCCACCGCCCGCGCCCACCGCGGTGCAGGCGCTGCCGGTGCGCGACGGCGTCGACGTGTCCTGGAAGAACCCCAGCGTCGTCGACTTCGAACGCGTGCTCGTCGTGCGCTACGGGCCCGGCGCGCAGGCCGGTACGCCCACGGGCCAGCCCATCGTCGGGGAGACGATTGGCCAGGGCACCGTCGTCTACACGGGCACCGGCGAGTCCTTCGCCGACACCATGCTGCCGACGGGCTGCGGTCCCTTCCGCTACCAGGTGTGGTCTCGGGACACGACGGGCCTCTTTTCCACCGCGCCGGGAAGCGCCGAGGTGCCGCGGGGCAGCACCACGCCCGCCCCGGTGGGCCACGTCGGCATGCTCCAAGTCATGCAGGCCGGCCAGGAAGTGCAGGTGACCTGGACGAACCCGCCGACGAGCACCGGCTGGTTCCAGACCGTCGTCGTGCGCAAGACGGGCGGCGCGGCGACGAGCAGCAGCGACGGCCTGCCGCTGTACGCCGGCAGCGGCACGTCGACCCGGGAAGCGCTCAGCTCGCTGCCGACGGGAGTGGCGGTGACGTACTCGGCGTTCTCGTGCAACGCCTGCGGCGGCTGCGTCACCACGCCCGCGACGGCGCCCTTCACGCGGGTGGA
>JALHOS010000202.1 GCA_022842905.1 Myxococcaceae bacterium
GAAGCGCCGCCGCCCCTGCCGAAGCCCGTCGCCGCGGCCCCGCCTGGGTCACCCGCGCCCGCTCCTGCGCCCCCTCCAGTCGCCGTCCGAACGCCGACGCCGGGCGCGGTGGCCAAGAGCCCACCGAAGAGCAAACCGCCGACGGAAGCCGCGCCCACTTCGAACCGGCTGCAGGCCGAGCAGCGCATCGCGGACCTGAGCCAGCGCGCCCCGGCGTTGCCGCCGCAGCTCCGGCGCACCTTCGACAAGATGAAGGAGGGCGCCCGCGCGCAGGGGCTGAGCGACGAAGCGCTCTGGCGTGAGGTCAAGGCCATGGAGCAGCTCTTCGTGCCGGCGCACTGACGGGGCGGCTGGGGCATGGCGACGAAACGAACGGGCTTGGTGTTGTCGGGCGGCGGCGCGCGGGGCGCGTACGAGGTGGGCGTGCTGCGCGGCGTGGCCGAAGTCGTCGGCGGCGCGCAGTCGGCGGGCCCGCTGTTCGACGTCGTCGCCGGGACGTCGGTCGGGGCCATCAACGGGGCGTGGGTCGTCGCCAACGCGCACCGTCCCGCCCATGACGTGCAGGGCCTGTGTGCGCTGTGGCAGGCGTTGGACTTGCGCGAGTTCTTGCGGGTGGACCTGCTGGGGCTGGTGGGCGTCCGTCGGCCCCTGGGCTTCTGGCGCCGCGCCGGCCGCGCGCCGTCGGACACGTTCGGCCAGAGCGTGCTCGACGTGTCGGCGCTCGAGCGGCTCGTCGGCGAGCACGTGGACTTTCCGCAGCTGCACCACAACGTGCGCAGCGGGCTGGTGCACGCGTTCGTGGTGGCGGCGCTGCACATCGGCACGGGGCTGACGACGCTCTTCACCGAGCTGGCGCCCGGCGCCCAGTTCAAGCCCACGAAGAACCCGCGGCAGCGCGCACTGGCCGAGCCCGTCGAGAAGGAGCACGTGCTGGCTTCGGCGGCGATCCCCGCGCTCTTTCCAGCCAGGCGCGTGGGCCGCAGCTACTTCGTGGACGGCGGCCTGCGCTTCAACACGCCGGTCGCGCCCGCGATTCGCGCCGGGGCCGAGCGGCTGGTGGTGGTGAGCCTCCGCCACGAAGCGCCGACGCCCAAGACGCCGGCCGGGCCCGCCGACGTGTCCGAGCAGTACCCCAACGTCACCTTTCTGCTGGGCAAGGTGTTCAACGCGCTCCTGCTCGACCCCGTCGCGTACGACTTGCAGGTGCTCGAGCGCTTCAACGCGCTCAGCCAGGTGCTCGACGAGACGCTGAGTGCCGACGAGCGCGCGAAGGTCGACGCCGTCATCGAAGCGGCCCGCGGCTCGCCGTACCGCCGCATTCCCACGCTCGCCTTCGAGCCGTCGCAGAACATCGGCGTGCTGGCGGGGGAGCACCTGCGTGAGCACGCCAGCCGCTGGCGGCTGGGCCACTTCTACGAGTGGCTGCTCGCGAAGGCCGGCACTGGGCAGGCGGGCTGGGAAGCGGACCTGGCCAGCTACCTGCTGTTCGACGGCGTGTTCGCCGAGCGGCTCATCGCGCTGGGGCGGCAGGACGTGCTGGCGCGCCGCGATGAAGTGCGCAGCTTCTTCGAAGGCTGAAGGGGGCTGCCTTCACGGCGCGTGCGCGCGGATCAGCGCCAGGCCTCGCTCCAGCGTGACGTCCGGGTCGGCCAGGTCGAGGCGGAGCTTGCCCAGGCGCGCGCCTCGCTCGTCGACGAGCAGCACCGTCGGCGTCAGCGCCACGCCGTGCCGCTCGAGCAGCTCGGGCCTTTCGCTCACGTCGACGCGCTCGACGCTGAGGGTTGGAAACTGAGCCGCGAGGCGCTCGAGCACTTGCCCCGCTTCGAACTTTCGGCAGCCCTGACACCACGGCGCGTGAAAGTAGAGGAGGGTGCGCTGCTTCTTGACCGGGGCGGCACGTCGAGCGGGCGCCGGAGCGCCGGGTTCAGCCGCCGTCGCGGGGAGGGGCAGCAGCAGCAGCGCCGTCGCCCACCCAACCGCCGCGCGCCGCCGAGGAGCCCGCACTGAAGTGACGTCAATACCCCAGCTGCGGCTGCCGCGGCTTGCCCGACTTGTCCGGCACGAAGGCCGGCGGCTTCTTGTCTCCTTCGACCGCCAGGCTCGGCTCTTCCATGCCCGCGGCGACCTTCACCTGCTTGGTGGCCGTCTTCGTGGACCACTCGTGCCAGACCTCGACGGTGTAGTTGCCCGGCGGCACGTTCTTCACCGTGAAGCGGCCTTGGGCGTCGGCCTGCGCGAAGTACGGCGTGTCCGACACGTAGAGCATGCCGGACATGTTCGAGTGGATGTTGCAGAGCAGCTGCACGGGGCCCGCAGTCTTGAACGTCTGCTCCTTGGACGCGCCGGACTTGTAGAGCCCCAGGTCGAACTCGTTGGGCTTCGAGAGCGAGAAGACGTTGTGGAAGATGTCGTCGTCGTTGCGGAACTCGACGGTGGCGTTGAGCGGCACCGCCAGCACCCGGGGAATGAAGCGCTTGTCCTTCTGAATGACGGCGCGGATGCGGGTGGCCCGCGGCTTGGGGGTGGCGCCGTCCGCGCGGCGCAGCATGACGACCGCGCCGCCGGGGCCGTAACTGCCGCCGCCCGTCACGGTGCCGGACACGGTGAGCAGCACCTTCTTCTCGACTTCTGCGGGCGCAGGGTCGGACGACATGGTCACCGCGGCCGTGTCCGCCGGGCCGCTGGGCGCCGTGAAGGCCTGGGCGAGCGCCGAGCTCCCTGAAGCCTGCTCGCGTGCCGCGCGCGCCAGCGGCTTGACGACGGCCTCGAGGTCCGCAGGGACGTTGGGCGTACGCAGCAGCGCCTCCCACTTCGCGGCGGCGCCCGCGTAGTCGCCCTTGTCCCAGGCCACCTTGCCAGACGCGAGCAGGTTGAAGAGCAGGTACTGCCGCTCGGCCTGCGCCTTGAACGACAGGTCCTCTGGGCTCTTCACCGTCAACGGCAGCGGGAGGCTTTCCCCCAGCCACGCCGGCGCCGCGTCCTTCGAAGTGTCCTTCGCTGCGGGCGCGGGCGGCGCGCCAAAGCTCACCGTCGGGACCGCCAGGCTCAGCACCACCCACTTGCGCATGTTCATCAGCCCCTCACCACGTGAAGACCACCGAAGACGTGAAGACGTCGTTGTCCACCGGCACCGCGCCGGACACCTCGCGGTTGAATAGCCCTTCGACCTTGAGCGCCACCAGGTCGAACAGGTCCACCCGGGCGCTGACCGTCAGGCGGTCGGTGACGAGCTGCGGGAAACCTTCGAAGCGCCCCAGCCGCCGGTCGTAGCGCACGGCCAGCGTCACGCCGGTGAGCGCGTCGGTCTTCCACGGCACCGTCCACGCCACGCGCCCCCAGCCGCCCCACACGTCGAACGCCGAGCCGAGCTCCGCGGGGCCTTGGCCGGTGAGCTTCCCCTCCGCCGACACCTTCTCGTCCACCAGGCGAAGGAACTCACCCGCCAGCGACAGGCCGAAGAAGAAGTACACGCGCAGGTCCGCGGCCACGGCGAGCTGCCGGGCGTCGAGCCCGCGCTGGTCGCTGCGAGGCCCGTACAACCCGGACACGCCGAGCTTCGCCTGCACCTTGGGGGCGTTCAGCTCCCAGCCCAAGCGAGCGCTGGCCACCGGCACGCCGACGACGCTCTGGTCGACGGGCACCAACGCTTCGATGCGGGTGCCGCTGTTGGTGACGGCCGCGTTGACCGAGAAGGCGGACCACAGCGCCGGCACCTGCGCGCGGTACAGCGCCTTGACGCCCAGCGACTGGCCGGTGGTGTAGCGGGCGATGAGCGAGGGGGTGATGCCGGGGCGCAGGTTCGCTTCGTTCTCGAGGTACTCGATGCCGAAGACCGAGTCGAAGCGACCGACGGTGAGGAAGAACTCGTGCTCCTTGAACGGGTTCAACCGCCCGAAGGCCTGCTGGAGCTCGACGCGGGTGCGGTCTCCCGTGGCCTCGAGCCGGGGCATGAGCTGCACGCGCGCGAAGACGAAGACCGGCCAGTCCTTGGGTGTGAAGCGCACGTCGAAGGACGCGGTGTTGAGCAAGAAGCTCGGGCGCGCGCCCAGGCCCATGGACCGGGGCAAGAAGCCGTTGGTGAAGCGGCCGCCGGCTTCGACACTCGCGACGTCGCCGCGGCTGTTGACCGCCGGGGCAAACGCGTCGGCCAGGTAGTCCGCCGGGACCCGGGCGTCGTTGGCCGCGAACGACGAGCCCGTGCCGAAGGCCTTGGCGAAGCCGACGTCGATGTAGCCGGTCAGCCGCAGCGTCTCGTGGGTGGGCGACTCGGTCGGCGTGTAGCCCTGGCCCTGGGCCTTGGCGGCGTCCACGTCGACGTCGACGTCGACGAAGTCTTCGGTCGCGCCGGCGTCGGCCTGCGCGAGCAAGCTCAGCGTGAGGAGCAGCGCGCTCATGGGGTCGCTCGCTCCAGCATGACGCCGGTCATCAACGTGCCCGTGGCTCGGCGCTGCGAGTCGGGCAGCGCTTCCACCGCAGCGCGGCCGTCGAGCCAGCTGCAGGCGGCCGGGAAGTTCGGGTCTTCGAAGCAGGCTCGGTCCTTGGCCACGCGCAGGCTGAAGTCCCGAGACACGCCCCCGTCGGCGGCTTGGACCTTGAGCGCCACGCCCGCGGCGTCGAGCGCCCCGCGCACGGCCGGCAGGTCCGTCGCGAAGTACACGCCCATGGGCGGCTGCACCACGACGTCGACGCGGCGCCAGAGCGACTGGGTGAGCGGCTCGTCGGGGAGCACCGGGGGCAGGGGCAGCGGCGTGACGTCGTCTCCTTCGGCCACGACGAAGAAGTAGGCAGGGAACTCGGTGACCAGGCCGCGCTCGTCCACCACTGCGCGGTTGAGGCCGCCGGCGAGGTAGCGGATCTCCTTGCCGTCGACGAAGGCGGCCGCCGCGCCGAGCCGCTGGAGCGGGACTCGCGTCAGCGGGTGCTCGAGGCCGGTGGGGCTCTCCGCGACCTGCACACCCGCGCCCGCATCCATCGCGGAGATGGGGCAGAGGACCATCGGGCCTTGGTGCTGTGGCCGCCCGCTCGCGACGACCGCCGTCGCGTCGGTGAAGACGTCGCCCTGGCTGCCTTCGGGCACCACCACCAGCGTCGCGCGCCAGAACGGGCTGTAGAAGCGCGTGTCCGTACCGACGGGGAAGATGCTGGGGTGCTGCGAGCCGTCGGCGCGCTTGAGCAGGCTGGCCAGCGGCGCCTTCGGGTCGTACGCGGTGGTGAGCAGGTAGGTTGGTTGGACCCAGGGCGCCGGGTGCTCGTCCCACAGGTCGGCGATGACGAAGGCCCGCGGCGCGCCGAGCGCGAAGCCCGGCCAGACGACGAGGCCTGGCTTGGCCGCCGTGCCGCCGCGCCAGGGCAGTGGGTCCATTTCCCGGGCGATGAGCCGCGTCACCTCGAGGCCCGCGAACTTGGCGCCGGCGTCCGCGCGCGCGGTGCCGAAGTCTTCGATGGTCCAGAAGCGCGCGGGCTTTCCAGCGTCGAGCGCGCACGCGCCCAGCCCCAGCAGCGCCAGGGCGAGCACCGCCTTGAGCAAGCTCACGCGGCCTCCCGCTGGAGCCGCTGCGTCTCTTGCGTCAGCTCGTCGCCGACCAGCGCCTGCACCGCGGCCTGGAGCTCCGCGGCCGCACCGGGCGTTCCCGACGCCGCCAGCGCCTTGGCGAACTCGTCGGCGGTGGCGAAGCGCAGGTCGCGGTTGGGCTGCACCGCCTTCTCGACGACGGCGCCCAGGCCGTCGGGCAGCGCCCGAATCTTCGCCAGGTCGTCGGCCGAAGGCCCCTTCGCCGCGAGCGTGAGCAGGTCGTACGCGTTCTCGCCCTGGTACAGCGTCTTCCCCACCGCGGCGGTGAAGAGCACCATGCCCAAGCTGAAGATGTCGGCGCGCGGGTCGACCACCTGCGCGGTGGCCTGCTCCGGAGACATGTAGAAGAGGTTGCCCTTCACCACGCCAGCCTGCGTCTTGTTGGTGCGCGCGTCTGACTTGACGATGCCGAAGTCGAGCAGCTTGACCTCACCCTGCGCCGAGACCAGCAGGTTGGCCGGCGACACGTCGCGGTGCACCAGCGCCAGCGGCTTGCCGGCCTCGTCCGTCTTGGTGTGCGCGTACGCCAGCGCCTTGAGCGCCTCGAGGCCGATGTAGCGCACCAACCCCGGCGGCAGGCCGCGGGCATGGACCTGCACGGACTTCTCGACGAGGCGGTCCACGCTGCGGCCCAAGATGTACTCACTGGCCAGGAAGTAGCCCTGCGAGTCTCGGCCGAAGTCGAAGACGGGGATGATGTTGGAGTGCACCAGCGACGCGGTCAGCCGCGCTTCGTCGATGAACTGGTTGACCGTCTCGTCGTAGCCCGCCATCTCCCCTTTGAGGCGCTTGACGACGAAGTAGCGGCGGAAGCCTTCGGCGCCGCTGATGCGGGCAATGGACACGCGGGCCATGCCTCCTTCGCCCAGCGGCATGACTTCTTCGTAGCGCGACGGCTGGGTCGTGACGGTGGCGCCGAACGCGGGCGTGGCCGGCTGCAGGCCGGGCGCGCCGGGCTGCGCGAAGTTGCCCGACTGGGTGAAGCGGTTGGTGAGGTTGCTCATCTCCAACCGGGACTGGCGCAGCTCCTCGGCGGTCTGCTTGAGCAGCTCGGCCTGGGCTTCGGCTTCTTTGTTCTTGGGCCAGAAGCCGAACGCGAGCGCGGCGACGGCGAAGAGGGCGGCCAGGCCGTAGGCGGTCAGCCCGAAGCGCTCCGACTTGGCGGTGGCGGCGGCGAGCGTCGCGTCGACGTTGCGGCGCACGGCGAGCTCCACGCCGGCCACGACGGGGCGGGTGGTGCAGCAGGGGCCTTGGGCCTGGGTCATGGCGTCGCCCGCCCAGAACGCCTCTTTGCCGTTGACGGAAAGCCCGAGCGTCGCGTGCTGCGCGGTGGCGATGGGGGTGAGCAGCTCCTTGGCGACGGGCTGCATGAGGACGACGGCGACGGGAATGCCGTTGGGCGTGGGCGCTCCGGCGTGGGCGGCGGCCAGGTAGAGCTGGCCGTCGTGGAGCACGTACGCCGCGGCCTGCGCGCCGCTCTGCGCTTTCTTGGCGAGGTCCGCCGCGGCCGCGACCGCCGCCTCGGTTCCGGTGGAGGTGGCCAGCCCGTCGCCGAGGAAGACGCCCGTCGGGCCCGCAGTGCGGAAGGGCCCCCACGACTCCTCTTCGTTGATGACGTCGTGAATGGTTTTCGTGTCCAGCGTGGCGACGCTCTGGGCGAAGGCCGTCAGCGTCGCCGCCTTCTGCGCCGAGCTCTTGAGCGTGTCCGGCAGGGCTTTCACCTCGGCGAGGGCGGCGTTGGCGGCCTTCTCGGTGCCGTCCTTCGCCTCTTGCTCCGCGGCGGCGAGCGCCGCCTTCGCTTCTGACGAAGCGATCGGCACGGCCACCGCGAACGCGACGACCGCCAAGACGACACCGACCAATCGACGGGCCATGAGTGGGCGGGGTTTTGCTTGAGAGCGCTCGAGGGGTCAAACGAGGAGATTGGTGGCGTTTTCGTGCGCTGCGTTGAACGCACGGTCGCCTGGCCAGGCGTGCTAGGCCCCGCGGCCCTCATGGCGAACAAGGTAGCGGTGGTGACCGGCGCGTCGGCGGGGCTCGGGGAGCTGTTCGCGACGCGCTTCGCGAAGGACGGCTGCGACGTGGTGGTCGTCGCGCGGAATGAAGCGCGGCTCGAGCGGCTGCGCGCGAGCCTGGAGCGGGTCCACACGGTGCGGGTGCACGTCGTCCCGGTCGACCTGGGGGCCGCCGGCGCGGCGCAGGCCGTCTTTCGCGCGTGTGAGGAGCGCGGGCTGACGGTGGACTACCTCGTCAACAACGCGGGCTTTGGGACGCACGGGCCCTTCGTCGAGCAGAACCTCGAGCGCGAAGTCGAGATGGTGACGGTCAACTGCACGGCGCTCCTCGAGCTGTGTCACCTGTTCGGCAAGGGCATGGCGGCGCGCCGCTCGGGGCGAATCCTCAACATCGCCTCGACCGCCGCGTTCCAGGCCGGCCCGTACATGGCCACGTACTACGCGACCAAGGCCTTCGTGCTCTCGTTCAGCGAAGCCTTGGCCGAAGAGCTCAAGCAGTCTGGGGTGACGGTGACGGTGCACTGCCCGGGCGCGACGCGCACCGAGTTCGCCAAGGTCGCCGGCATCGAGAAGGCGCGGCTGTTCGCCCGGCCCGGCGTGGCCAAGGCCGCCGACGTCGTCGACGACGCGTACGAAGCGATGATGCAGGGTGAGGTCATCGCCGTGCATGGGCTGCTCAACTGGGCGGCCGTCGTCGGCACGCGGACGGCGCCGCGCAGCGTGACGCGGCGACTGGCGGGGCTGGTGAATCAGCAGGGGTAGCCCGCGCCTGGACCCCGGGTCCGCAGGGACTCAGCGCCGCCCACGCGCCGCCGAGCCGCGCGGCGGTGGAGGTGACGCGGCGGGGGTGTCCGAGCGACTCGTCGCGCCCGCCTGCTTCGGAGGGCTCGACGGCGCTGGCGTCGGGAGCGCGGGCCTGCGTCGACGCGGGGCGCTCGCCACGGCCTTCGGGACGAGGACGCCGATGATTTTGGACCAGGTCCGCGCTTCGACCGCCTTGCGCGGGAGCACGGCGCCGGGCCGCACCGGGACGCCGTTGGCTCTCTGGATTCCGTCGCCGAGCCGGTCGAGGTCGATGAACTCGTCGCCGTCGTCCAAGGACGCCACGGTCTCGGCGTGACCGGCGCGGTCGACCTCCAGGTCCGTCAGCAGGTCGAGGATGTCCTCGCGCCGCGACAGCTCTTCGCCGCGCGCCGTCATGGGGCGTGCGCGGTGAACTGCGCGCCTCCGCTGCGCTCCAACGCCGCTCGCGCCGACTCGAGGTCTGCCTCCGAGCCGCGGGCCAGCAAGAGGCACTTGCCCGCCTCCACCTCGTCCGCCACCGGCGCGACGCTGCGCTGCGGCACGCCCAGCAGCTCCAGCGCGGCGCCCAGCACGGCGGCATGCGGCTGCCGTCCAGCACGCTCGAAGGTCCGCTCCAGCGCGGACACCAGCGGCCCCATCACGACCACGGCGCCGACGCTCGGCAACACGAAGAGCCCGCTCGGCGTCAGGCGCTCGGCCAGCGCGTTCCACACCCCCGCGTGCGTCCCGGCGAACCGCAGGCCTTGGCTGCCGCGCCAGCAGCCGACCCCGCGGCGGCCCGTCGTGGAGTCCCGGCCGACTACCGAGAGCCGGCGCAGCTCGAAGCCGTCCGCGTCCAGGGCCTCGAGGCCGGCCTCGGCGCTCGGGTGGTGCTCGAAGGACGCCACGAAGCAGCGGGCGGACTGTCCTTCGGCCAGCGGCGGCAGCTCCGTCGAATTGACCGCGGCTCCATCATCCTGATGTGGCGGCGCGCGGCTCCCGGCGTTCCAGCCCATCCGCACGGCTTCTCGGACCTCGTCGTACCGCTGGTGGGTCGCCTCTTCGTCCCAGCCCTGGGCCAGGTGTTCGTCCACCTGCGCGGTCCAGGTCGGGAAGCGCGCCCCAAGCTCGCCGCGCGAGACGAAGCCGTACCAAATCGCAGGCTCCGCGCGCTCCCAGTCGGGCCACCGGCGGGCCGGCTCGTTCGCTTGCCGCCACGGGGGAATGGGCTCGACTCCGGCGGCCTGGAGCACCGTGTCGCCGACCGTCTGGCGCAAGCCCTCGCCGTCACCGGTGAAGTCCGTGCGTGTCTGCGCCCAGTCTCGCCGCAGCGCGTGTTTGATGCGGGCCCAGACGGCCTCGCGTGACTGGCTGCTGGGGCCCTGCGCACCGAGCTGCGGCGCTGCCCTCATCGGCTCTCTCCGGGCAGCGGCGTCCTTGCGGAGCGGCTGAGCAGCCGGCGGGCGATCTCCGCGGGCTCACCTTGCCCGGCGGCGTCGAGGCCTCGGACCAGCACGTCACCCAGCGCGCGAGTCGCCAGGCGCGCCACCACCCGCGGGTCGCTGCTCAGCCGCTCGGCCTCGTCGAACAGCGCCGCCAACACGTCACCCAACGCTGCCGTCTTTTTCCGTACCTGTTCCATGTCGTCCCCTTTTTCGCCGGTGTCCTGCTCGGCGCACCGACACTGGTTGCAGGGCGAGTGCCGTCGCGCGGACCGGCGCGGCGCTTGCTCACTTGAACGAGCACGTTCGCGAGCCGCGAGCCCCAGGGAGGCGCCATGCCCAGCACCGCGTCAGCCGCCATGCAAGCCACGTTCGGAGGCCACGCCCAGCGCGTCTCGCTGGGGGCGCTGCTGCTCGACGCAGGGTCAACTGGCGACGAGGCCCGGCGCTGCGGGTTGGTGGGGCAGCAGCGGCTGGCCGCGTCGGAGCAGTGGGCGCTGCTCGGCACCGTCTTGCTCTGGACCGGCCGCATCACGTCCGGCCAGCTCGAGGTGAGCGGGCTGCTTCGAGCGGACCGGCGTGAAGTCCAGCACTTCGTCCGCTCGGTGCACGGCACGACGAAACGGTCCGTCGACGTCGCCAGCGCGCTCGTCGGCCTGGGCCTCGTCGCGCAGGGCCTGGGCTCCGTCGCGCGGTGGAGCCTGGGGCTCGACGCGGCGACTCTCCTGCGCTGGGTGTGCGCCGCGCTGCGCCGAGTGAGGTCCGGCGCCAAGGCGGCGCCATGAGCCCCGCGTTCGAACCCGCCTGGGGCGCGGCGACCCAGCGAGCGCTCGAGAACTTCCCCATCAGCGGGCACGTCATGCCGCGCGGCGTGCTGCGCGCGCTGGGCCTGTTCAAGCAGTGCGCTGCACGCGCCAACCAGGAGCTGGGGCAGCTGTCCGAAGCGAGGGGGAACGCCATCGTCGTGCTGGCGCGGGAGATCGCCGCCGGCGAGCACGCCGCCCAGTTCCCCGTGGACGTGTTTCAGACCGGCTCTGGCACGTCGACCAACACCAACGTCAACGAGGTCATCGCCGGGCTCGCGCTTCGGCGCTTCGACGGGCTGGCGCTCCACCCGAACGACCACGTCAACCGCAGCCAGTCGTCGAACGACGTCATGCCGACCGTGCTTCACGTCAGCGTGGCGCTCGCGCTCGAGCACCAGCTCGCCCCGGCGCTGAAGACCCTGGAGCGCGCCCTCGGGCGCAAGGCCACCGAGCTCAGCGCGGTCGTCAAGCTCGGGCGCACGCACCTCATGGACGCGGTCCCCATGACGCTGGGGCAGGAGTTCTCGGGGTACACCCGACAGCTCGCCAAGGCGTCGGAGCGCGCGCGGCGGGCCCGCGACGCCGTGTGTGAGCTCGCGGTGGGCGGCACCGCGGTCGGCACCGGCCTGCACGCTCCCCGCGGCTTTGCGGCGCGCGTCTGCCAGCTGTTGGCTGACGAGACGGGGCTGCCGTTCCGCGAGGCAGAAAACCACTTCGAAGCGCAGGGGGCGCGCGACGACTGTGTCGAAGTCGCCGGCGTGTTGGCCACCATCGCCGCGTCCCTCGACCATGTCGCGGGCGACCTGCGGCTGCTCGCGTCCGGGCCGCGCGGTGGCTTGGGCGAGCTGCGCCTGCCCACGCTGCAGCCAGGCTCTTCCATCATGCCGGGGAAGGTGAACCCCGTGCTGTGTGAGTCGGTCAACCAGGTGGCCATGTACGTGCAGGGGCTGACGACGTCGGTGGGCGCCTGCGGCCGAGCGGGGCAGCTCGAGCTCAACGCGACGCTCCCCCTCATCGCCTGGTGTCTGCACGAGTCGATCTCCTGCCTTTCGAACGTCGCGCAGCTCTTCGCCGACCGCTGCGTCAGCGGGCTTCAGGCCGATCCAGCGCGCTGCCTCGAGCTGGCCGAGCGCTCGCTCATGGTCGCGACCGCGCTCACGCCGCTCGTCGGGTACGACCGCACGGCCCAAGTCGTCCAGCAAGCCGAGCGCACCGGCGCGTCGATCCACCAGGTGGCGTCGGACTTGGGCTTGCTCGACGCGAAGACGCTGGGGCGGCTGCTCGACCCGCGTGTCATCGCCAACCTCAGCGATGGTCGACAGACGACGGAGGACACCTGGGAGAACGAGGGCGGGGCGCCGCACCCGCAACCCGGAGCCTCAGCGCCAGAGACCGGAGGCTTCGGGAGCCAGCCACCGACAGAACCACGCCGCCGAGAGTGACGGCGCCGTCGCGCCCTCTTCGCCGTCGCCGCTGCGCACGTCCTCCACCCGCGCGTGCTGGGCGTTGCGGCAGGCGGCCAGCGCGGCGACGCGCTCCGCGGGGCGGCTCGCCTCCACCAGGTAGAGGGCCGGGGCTTTGGCCAACATCACCGACAGCCCGGCCCGCCGCGGGTCGCAGGCCCGTGCCACCACCGCGCAGACCTGCGCCGGCTCGACGGCCGTCGCGACCAGTGCGGCGGCCGCGGCATTGCCCACCCCGAGGTAGCCCAGCGGCAGCGGCGGCGACGACCCCGTCGTGTTGAGCCAGCGAGCGCCGTGCATCAACCGGCCCGCGAGCTCCGGCACGTCGAGCGCCACCGCGGCCGCGTCTTCTTTGGGCGTGTGCAGGCCCAAGAGCAACGTGGCGAAGCCCTGGTCCGCCAGGTGTCGGCCGAGCGCGCGCTCGGGCTCCGCGACCGATTCCGTGGACGCGGCGTGCGCGCAGATGACGAATGCCTGCGCCGCGCGCGGGCGGAGCAACAGCCCGCTGAGCGCCTGCGCGCCCAGGGTGATGCTCACGGTCGTGCTGATCAACGGCCGCTCGACGCCCGGCTCGGCCACCCTCCGGTGGAGCGTCGTCATGAGGTCTCCCGCATCCGCAGTCCGATCGACTGAGCGACCGGCGCCGCGTGTGGTCCTTCACTTCGATGGAGTCGGGCCATGGTCGTCGGTCTGGCCACCGTCAGGTCGGCCCCGCACCGGCGCCGGGGCGCAGCGCGCCGAAGACCGACACGAAACGGCGCGCGGCCCGGGCGATCTGCCCCACCACGTCGACCCACGCCGCCGGGTTGC
>JALHOS010000203.1 GCA_022842905.1 Myxococcaceae bacterium
AAGAAGAACGAGCAGATCAAGTGGGCGCACGTCGCGAAGTGAGCGCATGAGCTCGCAGGTCGTGGTGCTGGGCGCGTCCGGCTTCGTCGGGCGCGCCGCGTGCCAGGCGCTGGTGGAGCTGGGCGCGGAGGTGGTGGCCGTTGCGCGCCGGCCGCAGGCGCCGCTGGCGGGCGTTCGGGTGGTGCAGATCGAACGGTACGAAGGCCTGCCCGAGTTTCCCGGCGCGGTCTGCCTGCACGCCGCGGCGGAGAGCGTGCCCGCTCGCGTGGCCGAGGCGCCGGAGCGGTTCACGGCGGAGGCGGTGGCGTTGTCGGCGAAGGTGGCGTCGGCGCCGTTCCGGAAGGTCGTCTTCGTGTCGAGCGCGGTGGTGTACGGGTCGGACGGTGAGCGGCCGTTCACGGAGGCGGACGAGCCCAAGCCGGTCGGGGCGTACGCGCAGCTCAAGCTCGCGGCCGAGGCGCCGTTTCGCGCGCCGCCGCACGTCGTGGCGCGGTTGAGCAACGTGTACGGCGTGGGCATGTCGACGGTGAACGTGCTGTCGGACGTGCTGCGGCAGGTTGGGCAGGCAGGGCCGGTGCGGCTGCGCGATCTGGCGCCGGTGCGGGACTACGTGCACGTGGGTGACGTGGCGCGCGCGCTTGCGCTGCTCTGTGTGCGGGACGTGAGCGGCGTGTTCAACGTGTCGAGCGGGGTGGGGACGTCGGTGCTGGAGCTGGCGCGGGCGGTGTTGGCGGCGGCGGGCGAGCCAGAGCGAGCGGTGGAGGGGACGTCGTCGACGACGCCTTCGCGCTTGGTGCTGGCGGCGGGTGCAGTCGAGGCGGCCGTCGGGTGGCAGGCGACGGTGCGACTCGTCGACGGACTCGCCGCGCTGAGCCGGGCCTGAGCTGGCGCTCAGGACGAACGTGCCAGCCAGCGCAGCAGGTTCGGGGCGATCGCGGCTGCGGTGAGTTGCTTCCGCTTTCCGCCGTGCGCCTTGGTCGGATCGAGGAAGGCCAACTCCGAAGAAGGGCTCACCTGCGCGACCGTCCAGCGCCAGCCGTTTGCAGGCAACTCTGCCTGCAGGCGGACTTGCCGGTGACCGTCTCGACTCGCCACGCTCATCCTCGGAGCCAGACGCCCCAGTGCCGAGCGCCCCCGTGGTTTCGTGCGGTTGCAATGGCACTCGCGTTGCCCTGCCCGCCGTCCATGCGAACTCTCATTGGATGGTCCGTGGCGGTGGTCTTGGTGGGCGCCAGCGTGGCGCGCGCTGATTGGCGCGACGACGAACGTCGGGCCGAGCAGCGACGTGCCGAACAGCGGCGCGAGGACGACCGAAGGCGCGAGGACGCCGAGCAGCAGCGGCGCGACGACGACCGGCGACGTGAAGAGGCGGAGCGGCAACGGCGCGAGGACGATCGGCGGCGCACCGAAGCCGCGGACCGCAGCGCTGAAGAGTCGCGAAGGAGGGTCCTCGACATTCAGCACGAGCGCGTCGACCAGCACGTGCGGTGGGCGCAGGAGGACTCGGACGAGCGCGCCAGGCGAGCTGAAGCGCAGCCCGCCCGCATGGACCGACAGCCGAGCGCGGCGCCAGCGCCGGCCCCGGCGCCGGTGGTCTGGGGGAAGAGGCTCAAGACTCCGAAGGGCTTCGGCTTCGAGGCGCCGGGCGTCCTCGTGGGCCCGGGAGGTGCCGCTCGCCTCTTCGACGGAAGGCCAGCGATGCGCTGGCAGCTCAAGAGCGTTGCGAACCCGGAGAACCAGGCGCTGCTGGTCTTCACCGAGTTCGGGAACGAATCGATCGAAGAAGCGGCGCGCGCGGTGTTCGACTCCATGATTGGCGCCGACCATGCCGCAGTGTCCTCCGAAAGCCCCGTGCACGTCGTCGAGTACGACGGAGGCACCCTGTCCTACCGCGACTTCTTCCGAGCGGGCCCCGACGGCACGGGCGCCCTTCGCGCGTACCTCTGGGGCAACCGCTTGGTCTTCACGTACCAAGCGTGCGAAAGCGACCCGACCCTGTCTCCCGCTCGCAACTACTTCGCCGCGGTCGCGCGCTTCGCGCCCTTTCAGGCCGGGTTCCAGCTGACCGACGAGCCCCAGGGCCAGTCGCTTCAGCGTCGCTGAGTCGAGCCGCGTGCCCAAGACCCGCTCGGGCTGAGCTCCGCCCGAGTCGCCGCAAGCCAGCGCACCGTGGCGTCGACACCGCCCACCCACACGGCTAAGGCCTGCCTCGCCATGGCCAAGAAACGCACCATCGCCGTCTTCACCGGCAACCGCGCCGAGTACGGCCTGCAGTACCCAATCCTCAAGGCGCTCGCGGCGCGCGAGGACGTCGACTACCGGCTCATCGTCTCCGGTGCGCACCTCGACAAGAACTTCGGCAAGTCCCTCGAAGAAATCCAAAAGGACGGCTTTCAGATCCACGCCGAGGTGAAGATCGACATGGAAGCCGACACGCTCTACGCGACGGCCCAGGCGATCGGCTCCGGCGTGCTGTCCATGTCCCGCGCGCTCGACCAGCTCCGCCCCGACATGCTCGTCGTCTACGCCGACCGCTTCGAAGGCTTCGCCGCCATCATCGCCGGCACCCAAATGAACGTGCCCACCGCCCACATCGAAGGCGGCGACGTCACCGAAGGCGGCGCGCTGGACGACTCCGTGCGCCACGCGATGACCAAGCTCGCGCACCTCCACTTCGCCACCAACGCCGAGGCCGCCGCCCGCATCCGCCACATGGGCGAAGAAGCCTGGCGCGTGCACAACGTCGGCTTCCCCGGCATCGACCTCATCGCCGCGGGCAACTTCGCCAAGCCCGAAGACCTCGTCCAACGCTTCGGCCTCGACACCAAGCGCCCGCTCATTCTCTTCACGCAGCACTCGGTCACCACCCAGTTCGACCAGGCCGCCGAGCAGCTCGCGCCGTCCCTCGTCGTGCTCGAAGAGTTCGCGCGCAAGGGCGTGCAGGTCGTCCTCACCTACCCGAACAACGACGCCGGCGGCCGCCGCATCGTCGAGCAGCTCGAAGCGTTCGCGCAGAAGAAGGTGCCGAACACCCAGCTCCACCGCAGCCTCGGCCGCTTCACGTACCACGGCATGCTCAACTTCTGCGGCCAGTACGGCGGCGCGTGCGTCGGCAACTCGTCCAGCGGCATCAAGGAGACGCCCGCCTTCGGCTGCCCCGCCATCGACATCGGCTCACGGCAGGAAGGTCGCCTGGCCGCGACCAACGTCATTCACACCGACTACACCGAGGCCTCCCTGCGCGCGGCGCTGACCCGCTGCCTCGACGACAAGGCCTTCGTCCAACACTGCCGCACCTGCGAGAACCCGTACGGGAACGGCGGGGCGGGCGTGAAGATCGCCCAGGTGCTCGCCACCGTCCCGCTCGACGGCAAGCTCATCACCAAGAAGATGACCATCAAGGCCGGCGATCTGAAGCTCTGAAAGGCGCCGGCGCCCCAAGAAGCCGCTTCAGCGCGAGCGCGACAAGAAGCGCTTGAGAATTCCCAAGCCCACCGGCCCGCTCTTCTCCGGGTGGAACTGGCAGCCGCTCACGTTGCCCTTCTGCACCGCCGCGGAGATGCGAAAGCCCCCGTAGTCCACGTCTGCCAGCCGGTGCTCCTCACGCTCCGGCACCGCGGAGTACGAGTGCACGAAGTACGTCGCCGTCCCCGGCGCCACGCCTTCCAGCACGCTGCCCGTCCAGTCACGCCCAGGCGGCGGCACGAGCCGGTTCCACCCGATGTGCGGCACCTTGAAGCCCGCCTCCGGCGTCAGCAGCACCACGCGGCCGGGAATGAGCCCCAGGCCCTCGTGCCGGCCGAACTCGTCGCTCTCGGAGAGCAGCAGCTGCATGCCCAGGCAGATGCCCAAGAACGGCGTCCCCTGCCCCACCGCGTCGAGGATCGGCTGCACCAACCCGCGCGCCTTCAGCTCGCGCATGCCGTCGCCGAACGCGCCCACGCCGGGCAGCAGCAGCCGCTCCGCCGACCGCACCACCGCGGCGTCCGACGACAGCGTCACCTCGGCGCCCTCATGCCGCAGCGCCTTCTGCACGCTGTGCAGGTTGCCGATGCCGTAGTCGATGACGGTCACCTTCGGGCTCACTGCCGCACCTCGATGCCGCGCGCCTGGAGCCCAGCCTTGAGCGAGCCGACCGTCTCCAGCTTGTAGTGAAGCAGCGCCGCCACCGCGACCGCGTCGGCCTTCGCCGCGAGCGCCTGCGCGACGTGGTCCACGTTCCCCGGCCCCCCACAGGCGATGACCGGCACGTTCACCGCCGGCGCCACCGCGCGAATGAGCTCCAGGTCCATGCCCTTCTTGGTCCCTTCCATGTCCACGCTGGTGAGCAGCACCTCACCCGCGCCGAGGTCGACGGCCTTGCGAATCCACTCCACCGCGTCCAGGCCGGTCCGCTCGCGGCCGTTGTCCGTGTACGCCTCCCACTTGCCGGGCGCCTGGCGCTTGGCTTCAACCGACAGCACCACGCACTGGCTGCCGAACGTACGCGCCGCCTCGGTGAGCAGCTCCGGCCGGCCCACCGCCGCGGTGTTGATGGCCACCTTGTCCGCGCCGGCCCGCAGCAGCTTGTAGAAGTCGTCGAGCGTCCGCACGCCGCCGCCCACCGTCAGCGGCACGAAGATCTCCGCCGCGGTGCGCTCGACCAACTCGGTGAGGCTGTTGCGGCCGTACAGGCTCGCGACGATGTCGACGTAGAGCAGCTCGTCCGCGCCCTCGCGGTAGTACCGCAGCGCGTGCTCCGCGGGATCGCCCATGACCCGCAGGCCTTCGAGGTGAATGCCCTTCACCAGGTTCGGCGCTTTGATGTCGAGCCGGGCGATGAGGCGCGGCGGCATGGGCTTGTGCGTGCTCACGGCTGTTTTCACCCTCGCGCGCTCAGGAACTTCTCCAGCATCCACAGGTTCCAGAACTGCAAGCCCCAGTCGCGCACGCCCTCACGGTGCTCACGCACCAGCCGCTCGAGCTCGAGCTTCTCCAGGTACTGGTGCAGCCGCGAGCCTGGCGCCAGGAGGCGATCGTCCAGCAGCGACGACAGCTCCCCGCGGAACCACGCGCCGAGTGGCACGCCGAAGCCCATCTTCGGGCGCGTCTGAATTTCCTGAGGGATGAGGTCCTTCATGGACTGCTTGAGGATCCACTTCATCGTGCGCCCGCGCAGCTTCACGTGGCCCGGCAACGTCGACGCGAACTCGATCAGCTTCGTGTCCAGGAACGGCGCCCGCGCCTCGAGGCTCGCGGCCATGGAAGCGCGGTCCATCTTCACGTTGAGGTCGTCGAGCAGGTACGTCCGGGCGTTGGCGTAGAGCACCTGGTTGAGTGCGTCGGCCCCCGCGGCGCGTTCAAAACAGCGCTGGTACGACTCGCCGAGCACCGCCCCGTTCAGGTACGCGGCGACGTCGGGCTTGAGCAGCCGGCCCAGCTCTCGCTGCCCGAAGACGGACACCCACCCGCGCAGGCGATCCGGCAACGGCTGCGCAGCCGCCGCGGCGAAGCGCCGGCTCCGCTCCCACCACCCCTGGTGCTCCTTGCCGTGTGGCGCCAGCCCCACCAGCCGCTGCGCGACGCGCAACATGGGCTTGGGCACCCGCTCGGCCAACACCGCGCCCATGAACCGCGGGTAGCCACAGAACAGCTCGTCGCCGCCGTCGCCCGTCAGCGCCACCGTCACCGTCTCGCGCGTCAGCTTCGAGACGATGTACGTGGGAATGGCCGACGAGTCGCCGAAGGGCTCGTCGTAGTGCCAGGCCAGCTTGTCGATGAGCTCGATGCTCTCGGGCTTCACGCGGAACTCGGTGTGCTCGGCGCCGTAGCGCTCGGCCACCTTCCGCGCCCAGTGCGTCTCGTCCCACGTCGGGTGGCCTTCGAAGCCGATGGAGAACGTCTTCACCGGCCGGTCCGACTGCTGCGCCATGGCCGCGACCACCAGCGTCGAGTCGATGCCGCCGGACAAGAACGCGCCCACCGGCACGTCGGCCACCAGCCGCCGCTTCACCGCCTGGAAGAACAGCGTGCGAATGCGCTGCTCGGCGTCCTTGAGCTGCTCGTCCGTCTCGAGCTCGAGCTCGTGGCCCAGCGGGTAGTCCCAGAACTCGAAGAAGCGCCGGCGGCGGCCTAGGTCCTCGAGCACCTCCACCGTCGCCGGGCGCACCTTGCGAATGTGCGCGTAGAACGTGCGCGGGGTGGGCACGTAGCCGTGCGACAGAAACTGCGGCACCGCTTCCGGGCTCAGCCGCGTGTCGACGCCGGGGTGCGCGAGCAGCGCCTTGATCTCCGAGGCGAAGAGCAGCTTCGTGCCGTCTTCGTACACGTAGAGCGGCTTCTTGCCCGTGCGGTCCCGGGCGAGCACGAGCCGCTGCGTGGCCTTGTCCCAGAGGGCGATCGCGAACATGCCGTCGAGCTTCGCGAAGGCCGCCTCGCCCCACTCTCGCCACGCCGCGAGAATGACCTCGGTGTCACCGTGCGTGCGGAACGTGTGCCCGTGCGCCTCGAGCGTCGAGCGCAGCTCGAGGAAGTTGTAGATCTCCCCGTTGAAGACGACCCACGTGCCGCCGTCCTGCGAGGCCATCGGCTGCGCCGCCGCCTGCGACAGGTCGATGATGGACAGGCGCCGGTGCCCTAAGCCCACCGGCCCGTCGGTGTGCACGCCTTCGCCGTCCGGGCCGCGGTGCACCAACGTGTTCGTCATCGCGCGAATGACGGCCGGATCGGCGCGCGAGCCGTCGCGGTAGAGCGCTCCAGTCAGTCCGCACATGCAGGTGCGCCTCGCCTAGCACTCGCGTCCGGGGCGTTCAACGCGCGGGAACGTCACGAGCGAGGCAGTCGGACACCGGCTTCGCGGAAGCGCTTTCGAACCCCATGCTCCAGCGCGTGGGCGTAGACGGCCTGCCGCTCGGACAGGAACAGCTCGCCGAACGGGTTGCGTGGGCCGTCCTTCACCTCCCGGCCGCCGCCCGCGAACACGGCCTGGTCCGCGTACGCGAGGATGTGCCGGAGGTCGTCTTCCAGCCCCCGCTGCTGCAGCCGACTCGCCGCGCCCCACAGCGTCGGCAACAGCGCCCAGCCCACCTGGCTGTGCACCGACTCGTCCTGCGTCAGCACCGTCAGAACGGCGCGGGCGAGCGGGTCGACGGCCGCCTTGCGCGTGGCGTTGAGCAGCGACACCGACAGCGTCTCGCCGACGCACAGCGTGCCCATGACGAGCTGCAGGGCCAGCACGATGCGAGGCTGGCTGCGGTCCGACGAGACCCAGGTCGGCTCCCCGGGGATCGTGTCGGTCCCGCCGAGCGCGTTGACGAGGCGCCGGCACAGCTCGACGTGCCGCGCTTCGTCGCGCACCGTGCGCACGACGGTGGACAGCACGTCGAACCCCAGGCCCAGCGCGTTCACGTTCTCCAGAAACTCGGCGAAGGCCACGTACGACCGGTACTCGTCCAGCGTGCGCAGCTGCCAGGCTTCCAGGCCCCAGCGCAGCGTGTCGGCGTCGTACCGCGCGCCGCGAAAGCGCGTGAAGGCGCGGCTCGACAGCGACGGTGGAAGCTGGGCGTCGAAGAAGCGCTGGCGGTGCGCGGCGAAGACCGGGTGCGTCGCGCCCAACTCGAGCCTTGGTGAAGGCACAGACTGCGACGCGAGCTTGCGCGAAGGCTTGCGACTCACCGAGCCGCTCCGGCGGCGAGCAGGAAGGCCCGCTCGTCGTCGAGCCGGCCGGCGACGTCGGCTTCGGCGGACTGGAGCCCCAGCAGGATGAGGTCCGGCGAAGCGTCGCGCCACTGCACCCACGTCAACCGTGGCACCGTCACGCGCTGGCCGGGCTGCGTGAGCGCCTGCGTGCTGCGGCGGACGCCATCGAACTGGTCCACGGTCACGGCCCCCTGCACGCACACCAACTGCAGCTCCGCCAGGCGCAGCGCGAGGCCGGCGCTCACCGCCGGCGACGGGACCTGGCTGACCACGAACACGTGCCGCACCGGGAAGGGAACGCTGCTCGCGACGTCGTCCGAGAACGTGTGGCCTTCGAGGCCTGCGCGAACGTCGCCCGCATGCACCGGGGCGCTCGCTGGCGCCGCGGCAGACGTGGCTCGCAGCGGCCGCCCCTGATCATCCACGTAGCCGATGACACGCGCGGGGTTGCCGACGACGAGCGCGCCCGCGGGGACGTCCTTGGTGACGACCGAGCCCGCTCCCACCAGCGCTCGCTCGCCGATCGTCACCCCGGGAAGGATGGTGGCGTTCCCGCCGATCGACGCCCCACGGCGCACCAGCGTCTGGGGGAACTCGGCGGGGCGCTGCCGGGAGCGCGGGTACACGTCGTTGGTGAACGTGGCGTTGGGTCCGACGAACACGTCGTCTTCGAGGCGCACGCCGTCCCACACCTGGACGCCGTTCTTCAGCGTCACGCGGTCGCCGATGAGCACGTCGTTCTCGACGAAGACGTGATCGCCCACGTTGCAGTCGGCGCCCAGCTTCGCCTTGCCGAGCACGTGCGCGAACGCCCAGATGCGGGTGCCCTTGCCCACGTGCGGCGTCTCGCAGAGCGCCTTGTCGTGCACGAAGTAGTCGGCCATGGCTCACCTCGGCTTCAGCGCGCCGCCGCGTACAGCTCGCCGCCCTGCGCCTTGAACTCCTTGGACTTCTCGTCGAGCCCCTGCTGCGCCAGCGCCCGGACTTCTTCGGTCAGGTTCATCGAGCAGAACTTCGGCCCGCACATGCTGCAGAAGTGCGCCGTCTTCGCGCCGTCGGCCGGCAGCGTCTCGTCGTGGAACTCTTTGGCCTTGAGCGGGTCGAGCGACAGGTTGAACTGGTCTTCCCAGCGGAATTCGAAGCGCGCCTTGGACAGCGCGTCGTCCCGCCGCTGGGCGCCCGGGTGGCCCTTGGCCAGGTCCGCCGCGTGCGCCGCCAGCTTGTACGTGACCACCCCGACGCGAACGTCTTGTTTGTCGGGCAGGCCCAGGTGCTCCTTGGGCGTCACGTAACAGAGCATGGCGGTGCCGTACCACCCGATGAGCGCCGCGCCGATCGCGCTGGTGATGTGGTCGTAGCCAGGGGCGATGTCCGTGGTCAGCGGCCCCAGCGTGTAGAACGGCGCTTCGCCGCACGCGTCGAGCTGCTTGGTCATGTTCTCGCGAATGCGCTGCATGGGCACGTGGCCGGGGCCTTCGATCATCACCTGCACGTCGTGCTTCCACGCGACCTGGGTCAGCTCGCCCAGCGTCTTCAGCTCGGCGAACTGCGCTTCGTCGTTCGCGTCGGCGATGGAGCCCGGCCGCAGCCCGTCGCCCAGCGAGAAGCTCACGTCGTACGCCTTCATGATCTCGCAGATCTCCTCGAAGTGCGTGTACAGGAAGCTCTCGCGGTGATGCGACAGGCACCACTTGGCCATGATGCTCCCGCCCCGTGAGACGATGCCCGTCACCCGCTTGGCCGTGAGCGGCACGTAGGCCAGCCGCACGCCCGCGTGGATCGTGAAGTAGTCCACGCCCTGCTCCGCCTGCTCGACGAGCGTGTCGCGGAACAGCTCCCAGGTGAGCTCTTCGGGCTTGCCGCCGACCTTCTCGAGCGCCTGGTAGATGGGCACCGTGCCGACGGGCACCGGGCAGTTGCGCAGCACCCACTCCCGCGTCTCGTGAATGTTGGCGCCGGTGGACAGGTCCATGACCGTGTCCGCGCCCCAGCGAATCGCCCACACCATCTTCTCGACCTCTTCTTCGATGGACGACGTCACCGCCGAGTTGCCGAGGTTCGCGTTGATCTTCACCAGGAAGTTGCGGCCGATCGCCATCGGCTCGAGCTCCAGGTGGTTCACGTTCGCGGGAATGATCGCCCGCCCGCGCGCCACCTCGTCGCGCACCCACTCCGGCGTCACCTCGGTCGGAAGCGCCGCGCCGAAGGACTCCCCCGCGTGCTGCCGGCTGTCGAGCACCGCGTCGCGCCGCTGGTTCTCGCGCAGCGCCACGTACTCCATTTCCGGCGTCACCTGGCCGCGCCGCGCCGCCGCCAACTGCGTCACGTTCATTCCGCGCTTGGCGCGCAGCGGCTTGCGATCGGAATGAAAGCGCAGACCCGCCAACCGCCCGTCGAGCAGCCGCTGCTGGCCGTAGGCGCTCGACAGCTTCGGCAGCACTTCGACCTCCGGGCGCTCGACCACCCAGCGCCGCACGACCGGCAGGCCTTTGCGCAGATCGAGCGCTACCGACGGGTCGGTGTACGGCCCCGACGTGTCGTAGACGAGAAAGTCCGGGTTTTCGGTGAGCACGCCCGACGCGTGCCGAGTCGGCGACTGCGCGACCGCGCGCATGGGCACCTGGAGCCCGGGGAAGCGCTGCCCTTGCACGAAGACCTTGCGCGACTTGGGGAACGGCTCGCGCGACACCCGCGCCAGCGCTCCGCCGTCGACGTCCAACCGAGTCGTGTTACCCATGGGCACCTCGTCTTCGCCGCGCGAGGCGTCTGAAGCGACGCGGCCCGCAAGCCTGTGGGGGCTGTAGTGAAGCCGCCCCCGACTTTCAACGAGGCAGCCGCGGGCGCCCCGGCGCTACCGCTCGAACACCTGGAACAGGGCGCCGCCGGCCACCGGCCGCCAGACGGCCACGGTGTCTCCGTCCGGCCCGAGCGCAAGGTGAGTGCCGCGGAGGATCGCGACGTCGCCAGGCCGCCCCAGCGCCTCGACCAAACGGACCTGCGTGAGTTCCGAGCCGCCGCCGAACGCCAACACGCGCCCGTCCGCGCTCAGGCCGCGGCCGCCCACGCTCGGGCCAGCCTGGCGAGAGTGGAAGACCCAGCCGTCGGCGCGACGCGCGTAGAGCAGCACCACGGTCGTCGTCAGGGGCTGGCCGGTGACCGGAACCTGCACGCGCACGGCAGCGAGGGACCCATCGCGGGAGACCTCGAGCAGCGGCGCGCTCAGAATGGGCGTGTCGCCGAACGGGCGCAGGGTGCTGCTCGTCTCGACCGCCCAGCCGCCGCCGCGCGGCACGTGGGAGGTGAGCGTCAGGTTCGGGCCCGTGCCGAGCAGGGACCCTCCGTCGACCGACGCGGTGACGACGCGCTGGCCGTCGGCGGTGACGACCCCGACGATGCGGCTCTCGTCCACCCACGCGGCGCCGCTCCAGCGCGCCACACCGTGGCTGCTCGACAACACCAAGCCGTCGTTCGATACGCCAGTGAGCTCACCGTGGGCCTCGGCCACCGTGGTTGGCTCCAGCCCACCGTCGACCAGCGCGTAGGCAAGCGCCCCCACGCCCGACACGCCCACGACGACGCCGGTGTCCGTCAGCCACGCCTGCGAGGGCGACCCGCCGTCGAGCTCCAGCCGAGCCGCGACGAGCCGCCAGCCCAACCCGGAGCGTCCGAAGACGCTGAGCTGGGCCCTGCGCGCCGAAGCGTCGACCGCGGAAAGCACCAACCGCTCGCCGTCCGGCGAGAACCCGCCCGCGGGAATGAGCGCCGCCGACCCTTCGAAGCCTGTCAGGACCTGGGCCGACGCGAACGGCGCCCGCTGGCCCCCACAGCTCGCACCGAGCAGCAGGAGCAGCGCGACGGTCGCCTCCGCAGCATGCCGACCCCGCGCTCGACTGCAGCCCAGTGCGCCCACGTCGCCTCCTCGCCGAGCCGAGCATACCCACCGCTGAGCGCGAACCGGCCCCCAGCGATGGGGTCACGGCAGCTCGTGGTGCCCGTGCCCGTCGCCGCCCCACGCGCCGGGCCAGCCTTCTGCGGACGGACCCAAGCCAGGCACGTCGTAGACGAGGAAGCGCGCGCGCGTGCGCGCCCACTTGGGGTCGCAGACCTCACACGTCCCGGCTCCGGCGTTCACTTCAGCCACGTCGGCCATGACGACCAGCTGCCCGTTCCCCACCTCGACGTTCGCCGCCGCGCCGACGCTGGGCACCGCACACGAGAACAGCTCGCGGCCCGTCGCCAACTCCACGGCGACGAGCGACGAACCGGCCACGCCGAGCACCGCCCCGCGCCCGTTCAGCTCGGCGAGCTTGGGCGGCGTGCGCCAGTCCCCCGCGTCCGACCGGTACGTCCAGGCCGGCAGCGCGGCGCGGGCAAGCCCTTCGAGTGAGCCCCCGTCTGGCGAAGTGAAGACCCAGTGGCTGCGCGCCAGGCCGGGGAGACCCGGTGGCCGCAGCAGCGGCGCCAGCACCGCGCCCGTGCTCGCCGAGCGGACCTGCGCTTCGGCGCCGTGGAACAGCACGCCCTGCGCGACCGACAGCTCTCCGCCTCCGAGGCCTTGCACCAACACGCTCCAGCGCAGCGAGAGGTCCGCCGCGTAGGACACCAGCCAGGTCCCTTGCAGCGGCATGGCCGGGTTGTCCGCGTGGCTCGGCGTGAAGGCGAGGTAGCTGTTGCCCACTGCGTCCGTCGCTACGCCGTAGCTGTGCGGGTGGTTGCACGTGGCGAAGAGCGGGTCGTCCACGGTGCGAAAGCGCAGCGCCGCGCCCTGCTCGTCGAGCAGCACCAGGCCGAACCGTCGGCAACGGTCGATGCCCGCGCCCAGCGTCTGCGATTCGAAGACCGCCAGGAGCCGCGAGTCGGACACGACCGCCAGCCGCGCCAAGAAGAGCTGCTGGGACGGGCCAGCGAGGGCCGAGAGCTGCCTGGGCCCGTCGGCGTACGTCCACTCCGTCAGGCCAGTGCTGGCGTGCACCGCCGACACGCCCGCGATGACGCTGCCCGGGTAGTCCGCGCACGCCAGCCGCCGCCCCCACCGCACACAGCGCCGAGAGCCGCCCGCGAGCACTCGCTCGGCGCCGCGCTGCGCCTGCACGCGCGTGGGGCTCATGAAGTAGCTCGACAGCACCAGGCCGCCGTCGGCGTCGAAGAACGCGTCGCTCCACGCGGGGCCCAGGCCGGCGTCGAACGCGCCGCTCGTCCAGCTC
>JALHOS010000204.1 GCA_022842905.1 Myxococcaceae bacterium
GGACTTCGGGCGCTGGTGGCGGAACCGCGGGTGCTGGCGGTGGGACCGCGGGTGCTGGCGGTGGAACGGCGGGCGCTGGTGGCGGGACTGCGGGCGCTGGTGGCGGGACTGCGGGCGCTGGTGGCGGGACTGCGGGCGCTGGCGGCGGCGATTCCGGCACACCCGACGCTGGGTCGACCGACGCCGGTCCAGCCGATGCGGGTTCGGTGGACGCGGGTCCGGCCGACGCTGGTCCAGCCGATGCCGGTGCGACGGATGCCGGTCCAGCCGACGCAGGTCCGTTCGACGCGGGGCCCTGCACGACGCCCAGCGCGCTCGCGGTGACGGCGCCCTCGACGTCGGGCGTGCCGGTTGGCTCCAGCGGCGTGTTCTCCGCGACGGGTGGAACGCCTGGGGTGGTGTCGTGGACTGTCTCTGGCGTCGACGGGGGCCTGGTCGCTTCCGGCACCGGCACCAGCACGCAGCCCATCTCCTTCGCTCAGCTCGGCACGTACACGGCCACCTTCACCGCCCAGAACGCGACGTCACCGACGGGCTGCAACGCGGCGGCGACCGTCACCGCGTCGGCGACGCAGGCCGTGACGCCGTGCACCGGCCTTCGAGTGTACTCCGCGGCGATTCCCGTCCCGGCCGGGCAGACGCGGACGTACTTCGCGGACAGCGCTCCGTCGGTCCGCTGGGTCATCGAGCCCCTCGACGGCGGGCCGGTCCTCGCCAGTGACGCCGGCTCCCTCGCCGCGGCGACCTACACGCAGCCGGGCACCTACCGCGTCCGCTTCATCGCTCCGACGGGCTGTGGCGAAGTGCAGCAGGTCATCACGCCGGCGTGTGTCGGCACCGCAGTCCTCCGCGACGACTTCCGCATTCCCGCGCTGGAGCCCCACTGGCGCGCCGACACCACGGCGACCGCTTCGAGCGTGACCCTCGACGGCGGCCGGCTGCTGCTGCGCAACCGCGCGCACCTGGCCACCCAGCGCGACTTCGACCCCGCAGTCGCCCCCGTCCGCGTGACGGCGGAGTGGACCTCACTGCAGAACGAAGACTTCCTCCAGGTGCAGACGCGAAGCTCCGGACGGCCCGCGGCCTCTGGACCGTTCGGGACGACCCACGCGGTGCAGTGTCTGTACTTCTTCGAATCGGCGGGCGTCGGAGAGCGCCTTCACATTTACGTCGACGGGCTCCCGCTTCCCGGCGTGACGAGGACCGGCGCCCCCACCAACGTCGTCCCCGCCGCGTTCCTGGCAGGCGACACCGTCATGGCGGAGATGTTCGACGACGGACTGCAGGTGACCTGCCGGCTGCGCAAGAAGGGCAGCGCCGTCGCCGCCACCATCACCGGCAGCACACCGTTCCGCCCGCCCATGGGAGGCCGCAGCACGGTGTCCTTCACCAACCGTGAGCAGCGGCCGAGCGTCGGCGGCAACTACACGGCCATTCTCGACCACGTCACCATCGAGCAGGGCGTCGTCCAGCGGCCGCTCCAACAGTGGGACTTCGAAGACGTGGTGGGCACCACGGTGTTCGGCGCCGGCTCCGACGGCGGCACCAACGGAACGCTGTCGACGGCGACGACTCCGGCGACCGGCTTGGTCGGCGCGTCGGCGCAGTTGGTGGGGAACGTGAACTCGTACGTCAGCTTTGGAGGCCAGGTCGCCAACTTCGGCCTCTCCAACTTCAGCGTCAGCTGGTGGTTCAAGACGACGAGCACCGCCTCCGACTTCATGGAGTTGGTGGGCAACCGGAACAGCGGGAGCGGTGGCGAGTTCATCGGCACGCGGCTCGTGCGGACGGGCCCGCTCGTCTCGGCGGAGGTGCTGGACGAAGCGAACGCGGCAGGGACCAACGCCGAATCGAGGAGCGCGCGCCCACTCCATGACGGTCAGTGGCACCACGTCGTCCTCACCCACGAAGGCCGCGAGAGCGCGCTGTACGTCGACGGGGTGCTGGGCGGCGCGGGGCTGGCCAGTCAGCCGCCCAACATCATCAACACCGACCCGCTCTTCGCCGGCCGCATCTCCGGCTTCACCGGCTTCGGCAAGGAGTTCGTCGGAGAGTTCGACGACATTCGCATCTACCCGCACATGCTGAGCGCCTGTGAGGCCCAGGCGCTGGGGCATTTCCTGACCACGCCCACCGTCACGCTGACGCCTGAGCTGAAGAAGCTGCGGCTGAGCTGGACCGCGTCGGTGGGCGCGACGCACTACCAAGTCTTCGTCAACCCGGGCACCGGCGCGCTCAGCCAGGTGGGCGCCGACACCCAGGCGCTGGCGGTCGACCTGCCGATCTCCGTGCACCAGCTCAACTGGTCCGCGCTGCGCTACGCGGTGCGCGCCTGCAACGCCGAAGGCTGCAGCACGCCAGCGTGGGTGGTGCCGGACTCGAACGCGGGCATGCTGCAGACGATTGGGCAGTTCAAGACGACGACGACGGCGGCCGGTGAGCAGCTCGGCGCGACGGTGGCGCTGAGCGACGACGCTCGGACTTTGCTGACGTGCGCGCCCTTCAAGGCTTCGGCACTCGATGGAGGGCTCCCGGGCGCGCTGTACGTCTTCGGCACCGTCGACGGCGGGTGGACGCAGGAGGCTGAGCTGCCGTTGGTGGGCTCCTCGAGCGGAGGGAGCACCGACTTCTGCGTGGGCGGCGCGCTGAGCGCCGACGGGACCGTGGCCGCGATTGGGCACCGCACGCAGAACCCGAACAACGTGCTCGTCTATCGGCGGAGTGGCGGGGTGTGGACTGGGCCAGCCTTGGTGCCCGCCGTCCCCGACACGCGCGCCGTCGCGCTCAGCGGTGACGGCCAGACGCTGGCGGTCGGCAGCGGCGGCCAGGTGCGGGTGTTCACCTTCGTCGGCAACACCTGGGTCGCGGCGCCGGGCAGCCCCGTCCTGTCGCCGCGCATGCCGCGCGTGGGCTCCTGGTTTGGGCACGGGGTGGCGCTCGACTTCACCGGCGCGACGCTCGCCGTCGGGGACCCGGACAACCTCGGTAGCAGCTCGCTCAAGCAGGGTGCCGTCTACGTGTACGAGCGGAACACGACTGGGTGGATGAAGGTGTTCGACACGGACACCGCGACGCCCTTCGAGAACAACGCCGGCATCGGCTATTCCTTGGCGCTGTCGTCGAACGGCCGCACGCTCGTCGCGGGGCCGGCGGATCCGTTCCAGCGGGTGGGACCGCGCGTGTACCAGCTGAGCGGCACGTGGAGTCAGGTCGCCGTGTTGGCCAGCGCTACGGGGACGCAGGCACGCTACGGCGAGCGGCTCGCGATCAGCGGCGACGGCAACTGGATTGCGGCCAGCGACTTCATTCCGGCCAACGTGGGCTTCCGCGGCTCGTCGAGCGGCACCGCCATGGGGACCGCGGCCGGCCGCGTCGTGCTCTTCCAGCGAACTGGCACCGCCTCGTTCGCCGAGCGGAACTCCATCGCCGCGTCGAACGGGGCTGGGCCCTTCGGCCGGGGCCTTGGCTTCAACTTCGACGGGAGCACGCTGGCCGTCGGCGCCATGCTCGACGGCAGCGCGAACACCACCGTGAGCAACGGGGTGACGAGCAACGTGGGGGCCACCAACTCGGGCGCGGTGTTCTTGTACTGAGGAAGGAGCGGCGGAGCGTCGCGTCGAGCTCCGGCGTCGGCCGGGGCTCCAGCTCCAGCTCCGTCTCAGTCCGCCGCTCGCGGAAAGGCCGCGCGGGCGGCCGCTGGGACGTCGAGCGCGCCCAGGCCGCGGCGCGGCGCCCGAGGTTCCACTTCGACGTTCGCGAGACGTGTGTGCTCCATCGCCTGCGCCCGCGATCGATCCGGCGAAGCGAGCGCCATCGTCGAGGCCGCAGCGAAGCCCACGGCTTCACGACGTGCGCGGGTTCGTTCCTGACGGCCACCCGTCGTCAGCTCTGCGCAGGCACGCCGCCCAGCAGCTTGCGCGCCAGCGAGCGGACGTCGGTGATGTTGAGCGGCTTGGCCAGGAAGTCGGTGGCTCCGACGCGCTTGACGGCGTCTTCGAGCTGCCGGGCGCCCATGGCCGACAGCAACACCACGGGCGTCTTGGCCAGCGCAGCGTCGGCGCGCATGGCCTGGCACACCGCCAGCCCGTCCAGGCCTGGCATGAGCACGTCGAGCAGCACCAGGTCCGGCCGCTGCTCGCGCGCCAGCTTGAGCGCGTCGTCCCCGCGCGCCGCGGTGAGGAGCCGGCTGGCGACGGGCGTCAGCACCCGCTTCATCAGCTCGAGGATTCCAGGCTCGTCGTCGGCCAGCAGCACCACGCCGCGTGCGGTCGCCGGCTCCGGCGGTTGAGGGTTGTCCAAGAGCGCCACCGCCGCCTCCAAGCGCGCGCGGGTCGCGTCGTCGGGGCTCAGCTTGAGCCCCCAGAGTTTGAGCTCGGGCCGGGCCCACATCACCTGCCCCTGGACTTCCAGCGTGCCCCCCGCCGGCAGCGTCAGCGCCACCGTCACCGCCGTCCCTTGAAACAGGACCGCGTCCCCGGACAGCGTCAACCCACTGATGGACAGGCTCTTGGCGATGAGCGCCGCGTCCGTCGCCGGTGAGAGCAGCTTGAGCGCCAGGCTGCAGTCCACGCGGCGCTCGCTGCGCCCCTGGAGCCGGGCGTTCTCGTCACGCGGCGCGCCCAACCCCGCCCGCGCCTTGTCGAGCGACGCGGCGTCGAGCGCGACGTACACCCCCTGCGGGTTGGTGCCGGCCAGCGGTCGCAGGCCCACCACCTTGGCCTGCAGCACCAGCGGGGCCCAGCGGCCGGGCAGCTCCACGTCGACCTCCACCACCGCGCCCAGCTCCAACGCTTCAGTGGTGGCGATGAAAACGCGCGTGCCGTCGTGTTGTGACAGCTCGGCCCACGCTTGGGAGGGGCCGGGGAAGTGGACGTGCAACGCCATGCGTATGGGGCGCAAGCCTAAGCGGGAAGGCTTGCGCGCGCCCGGCTTGCTTGCCGCGAAACACGCTGACGTGTGTCGGTGTCGGTAGCCGACGGACTCACGTGGTGACGTTGAAGCGGAAGTGCATGCAGTCGCCGTCCTGCACCACGTACTCCTTGCCTTCGACGCGGAGGAGGCCTCTGTCCCGCACCGCCGCCTCGGACTTGTGCTCGAGCAGGTCGCGGTAGCTCATGACTTCGGCCTTGATGAAGCCCTTCTCGAAGTCGGTGTGAATGACCCCGGCGGCGGCCGGGGCCTTCCAGCCTTTGTGAATCGTCCAGGCGCGGCACTCCTTGGGCCCGACGGTGAAGTACGTCTGCAGGCCCAACAGCCGGTAGCCGGCGCGCACCACCTTGTCCAAGCCCGGCTCGGTGAGGCCGGCCGACTTGAGGAACTCGGGGCGCTCTTCGGGGGGCAGGGTCTGGATTTCGGCTTCGAGCGCGGCGGCGAGCACCACCAGCTCCGCGCCTTCTTTGTTGGCGATCGCCTTGGCCTGCTGCACGAGCGGGTCGCTCTCGGCCTTGGCCAGCTGCGCTTCGGCGACGTTGGCGATGTAGAGGACCGGCTTGCTGGTCAGCAGGAACAGGTCCTTGATGAGCGCCGCCTCTTCCGCCGTCAGGCCGTGCGCGCGCACCGGCACCGCGTCGTCCAGCTTCGCCTTCACCTTGTCGAGCACCGCCAGCTCCAGCTTGGCCAGCTCCCCTTCTTTGCCGGCCGACTTCGCCGCGCGGCTCGTCTTCTCCCGGCGCTTCTCGACGGTGTCCAGGTCCTTCAGGCACAGCTCGGTGTCCACCGTGTCCTTGTCGCGGCCGGGGTTCACGCTGCCTTCGACGTGGGTGATGTTGTCGTCCACGAAGCAGCGCAGCACGTAGAGCACCGCGTCGACCTGCCGAATGTTGGCCAGGAACTGGTTGCCCAGGCCTTCACCCTTCGACGCGCCGCGCACCAGCCCGGCGATGTCGACGAACTCGAGCGTCGTGTAGAGCGTCTTCTCGGGCTTGACGAGCGCGGCGATGGCGTCGAGCCGCGGGTCCGGCACCGGCACCACGCCGATGTTCGGCTCGATGGTGGCGAAGGGGTAGTTCGCCGCCAGCGCGCCTGCGTTCGACAGGGCGTTGAAGAGGGTGGACTTGCCGACGTTGGGGAGACCGACGATGCCGATGGAGAGGCCCATGGTGGGCGCGGCGTTTGGCTCAGTTGGTCCTGTCCGTCAACCGACGCCGCTGCTAGGCGCGCTGGGGCCATGAGCGACGTGCTGAACGACTTGGTCCAGCTGCTGACGTTGGAGCGCATCGAGGTCAACCTGTTCCGCGGGCAGTCGCAGGACTTGGGCTGGGGCGTGGTGTACGGCGGGCAGGTGCTGGGCCAGGCGCTCCAGGCGGCGCAGCAGACCGTGCCCACCGACCGCCACGTGCACTCCCTCCACGCGTACTTCCTGCGGCCCGGCGACGTGGCCAGGCCCATCGTCTACGACGTGGAGCGGCTGCGCGACGGCTCGAGCTTCACCACCCGCAGCGTCGTCGCCAAGCAGAACGGCGAGGCCATTTTCAACCTGTCGGCGTCGTTCCAGAAGGCGGAGCCGGGCTTCGAACACGCCGACGCCATGCCCGCCGCGCCGCCGCCGGAGAGCCTCCCTACCGAGCAGGAGCGCCTCCAGCCCGTCGCCGACCGCCTGCCGGAGCCGCTGCGCCAGCGCGCGCTGGGCAAGCGGGCCTTCGACATTCGGCAGGTGGGGCCAGGGGAGCACCCGTTCGAGCCGAAGGCCGCGCCGCCCGCGCGCATGGTGTGGCTCAAGACGAACGGCCCGGTGCCTGACGACGACACGCTGCACCGCTGCCTGCTCGCCTACGCGTCGGACTACGCGTTCCTCACCACGGCGCTGTTGCCGCACGCGGTGACCTGGCTGACGCCGGGCATGCAGGTGGCGAGCTTGGACCACAGCATGTGGTTCCACGCGCCCTTCCGGGTCGACGAGTGGCTCTTGCACGTGGTGGACAGCCCGCGGGCGAGCGGCGCGCGCGGGTTGGTGCGCGGCCGGGTGTTCGCGAAGGACGGGCGCCTCGTCGCGTCGACCGCGCAGGAAGGGTTGATGCGGCACCGGCCGTAGACGGTCGTCACCACGTGGGCGGGTGAGTCAGGCAGAGTGCCGCGCCATGACACTGACTGCCTGGGTGCTCGGCCTGGTGCTCACCGCGAACGCCGAGCCCGTCAAGTTGGGCTCATCGGGCCTCACCGGCGCCGGCTACTCCAAGGAGCAGCTCGCGGCCTTCGGGGAGCACCTTGCGGGGCAGTTTCGCGCTCTGCGCGTCATCACGCAGCAGGACGTCGCTTCGCTCTTGGGCATGGAGCGTCAGAAGCAGCTGCTGGGCTGCACGGACCAGAGCGCGTGCATGGCGGAGCTGAGCGCCGCCCTCGGCGTCGACGGGCTGTTGCTCGGAGACGTCACCAAGCTCGAAGGGACGACGCAGTTGACGGTGCGTGTGGTCGCCTCGGGTGACGGCAAGCGGCTGGCGCTGTGCAGTGAGCGGCTGGCCTCGGACGCGCAGGTCTTCGAAGGGCTCGAGCGCTGCGCGCGGCGGCTGGAGGTGGACACGCTTAGGGCGCTGGGGCGCTCGAGCGGCGGGCCTGCGGTCTGGCCGTGGGTTGTCGGCGCGGCGGGAATCGCGGTGCTGGGGGTCGGGGTTGGGCTGGCGGTTTCGAGCGCGGCGGACTTGGCGGTGCTCCGCGGGACGAGCCGGCTGAGCGGCGAGGGACGCAGCCCGCTGCAGGTGAAGCAGGACGGCGAGCTCAAGCAGGCTCTCGCGGCGGTGGGCTTCGGCGTCGGCGGGGCGGCGTTGTTGTCGGCCGTGCTCGGGCTCGTGCTGAGTGGGAATGAAGGTGGCGCGACGGCGGCGTGGATGCCCAGGGCTGCCGGGCTCGGGCTTGCGTGGGAGTGGCCATGAAGAAGGTGTGCGTGGTGGTGGTGTTGGGAGCGGCCGTGAGCGGCTGTGACTTCCAGGGCGCGTACGAGGCGTGCCTCGACGGTGGTTGGTGTGCACCGGTGGATGCGGGAAGTGGCGGCTCGGCGGGAAGTGGCGGCACGGCGGGAAGTGGTGGCTCCGCGGGAAGTGGCGGCTCGGCGGGAAGTGGCGGCTCGGCGGGAAGTGGTGGCTCGGCGGGAAGTGGCGGCACGGCAGGAGGTGGTGGCGCGGCGGGAAGTGGCGGCTCGGCGGGAAGTGGCGGCTCGGCGGGAAGTGGCGGCTCGGCGGGAAGTGGCGGCTCGGCGGGAAGTGGCGGCTCCGCGGGAAGTGGCGGCTCCGCGGGAAGTGGCGGCGCCATGGACGGCGGTGGCGCGCTCGATGCGGGCGGGTCGTCGCTGCTCTCCGTCAGCGTTGTCGGCAGCGGGCGCTTGGTGGCCGGGCCCAACGAGAGCGGCGACATTGCGTTCACGGTCACGAATGACGGCGGGCTCGGGGCCTCGTTGACCGGGTTCTCGGGGCTGACGAACGGCTTCGTCTTCGTCGACGGTGGCTGCGTGCCGACCGCGACGTTGGGCTCGGGGGAGAGCTGCCAGGTCGTCATTCGGTTCGCGACCAGCCTCTTCGGCCCCTTGTCGACCAGCTTCGTCGTGAACTCGACGGCCGGTGCAGTTCAGTCGCCCACCGTGACGGCCGAGCGCTACGCGGTCCTGCGCCCCGAGGTGCCGGGCGCTCAGTCCGTCACGCTCAACGACTACGACGGCGGCCAAGCGGCCGTCGCTGGCGGGGCGCTGCCGCTCAGGGTTGGACCGCGCACCACGCTCACTGCGGGCGACCGCCCAGGCTGCACCTTCGCGGCGCAGCCCACGCTCGAGCTCCTTGACGGTGGAGCCAACACCTTGGGGGCCGCGTTCGATGGAGGCTGTCAGTGGCAGCGCCGGTGTGAGCTCACCTTCCCTCGGCCGGCAGAGCTGACACTCCGCGGGGCCGGCACGGCCACTTTCGTGCGCTGCACGGAGAACGTGATGTTCGTCTCGACGAACAGCCTCGATGGGTACCAGGTAGGCGCTCAGGCAGACGCGCTTTGTCGGGCCGAGGCCGCCGACGCTGGCATGTTGTCCGCATCGGCCTTCGTGGCGCTGCGGTCCGTCGACGGAGGTCCGCTGACACATCGGCTCTCGCCGTCGGCGGCTTGGCTGCGGCCTGACGGGGTGCCCGTCGCCATGACGCGCCTCGAGCTCTTCATGCCGAGCATGCGCGCTCCCCTGAACGTGCGAGCCGACGGACAGCGCGTGGGCCAGACGCTGGTGTGGGCGGGGCGACTCGATGGCGGGGCCGTCGGCTGTGTGAATTCCGGCGTGCAGGGCCAGGCCTTCGTGCTCGGGCCGGAAGCCGGCGACGCGACCGAGTTGCTGTGCGGCGACACCGCGCCGGTCTACTGCGCCCACCCGGGGAGCGCGCAGGCGTTGCCTTCGCTGGGCGTGCCCGACGGTGGCCGACTCGTCTTCATGGGGCCGCTCTTCGCTGGCAACGGCGGCTACCCGACCGCCGTACAGGCCTGCCAAACCGCGGGGCTGGCCGCACGCCCTGGGCGGACCTTCCGCCCGCTCCTCTTCGTCGACGGCGGCATCGTGTTGCCAGCGGGTGGGGCGTGGCACCGGCCAGACGGTGTCGTCGTGTTCGGCGGCCGTGCGTTCCTCGACGGCGGCATGCCGCTCATGCGCGTGCCCGTTCACCAACGGGCCGACGCGACCTTCGCCCTGGGCTCCGACGCTTGGCTCGGCAGCGCCACGCAGAACTGTGCGGGCTGGTCCGCCGTGGCCGGAAACCCGCCCAGCTCGTTCCCAGTCCACCAGGGGTACCAGGGCCCGGCGCTCCTCGGCGGGACGCCCTGCAACTCCATGGCGCGGCTCATCTGCCTGGAAGAGTGAGGCCCGGCTTGGGCCTTCGAAAGACCACGGGACCCTCTTCTTCACTCTTGAAGATGGGGCCCATGGTACGAACCGCCATGCGCTCATCTCTCATCCTCACCCTGGCTGCGTTCTCGTGTGGTGGGCCTGGGGGCGACCCCGGCGCGACGGGCGCAACGGGCGCAACGGGGGCGACGGGCGAGACTGGCGCGATGGGCGCGATGGGCGCGATGGGCGCAACCGGGTCGATGGGCGCAACCGGGCCGATGGGCGCGACGGGAATGATGGGCGCGACGGGGACGATGGGCGCCACTGGGGCCATGGGCGCGACAGGCTCGAACGGCATGAATGGAATGAACGGCGCCGATGGCCAGCGCGGACCGCCGGGACAAGATTTCGATGCCGGCGTACCGACCGCCGCGCCGCCCGTGGGGACCTTCGCCGCGTTTCTGCTGCGCCAGGGGGCGACCCCACCGTACGAGCTCGTCAGCTATTCGCTGGATTTCCGCTGCACGCTCAATTTCGCGCCTACGCCAACCTGTGCGCGCATCACGCCTCAACTGTCCATGCGGCTGCGCACGTCCAATCCGACCATGCTGCTGCAGGCCCTCACGGACCTCGAACTCATGACTTCCGCAACGGTGCGCGATTCGTCCTGGTTGGTTCCCGACGGCGGCGCCTTCCTGACCTTCACGGGGGCCAAGTTGTCCCGCGTGACCGAGGTGGCGCCACGGCCTCCTGAGATCGTGTCCTTCCTCGACCTTTCCCTCTGGTCGCCGGACCTGAGCATTTCCGGCGTGCGGTCGGTGACCGCCACCGAAGTGATGACCCCCGGCCGCGGCACCCTGAGTTGCTCCACGCCCTGTGGCTGCGGCGCGTCTTTCGCCGGCGGACCTTGGAGCACTGGCGCGTCGGCTGACGGCGGCGTTCCCGTGCGCGACTTCAGTGCCGACTTCGCCGTGCCGACCGACCCACAGAGTGGACTGCCCACCGGCAGCGTCATCGCCACCATGGCCTTCGCGCGGCCGCTGGACGACGAGGGGGTCTGCTTTCTCGGGCACATGTTCAGCCCTGACCTCGCGTCGATGACGGTGCAGGTCCCGGGCGTTGACGGTGGCGCGCAGACCATGTGGAAAGTCTGCAACGCAGCGACCGAATCGCTGACGTTGACGTCGTCGTCGACCGGCCCTCGGGCGAGCTACCGGTTCAAGTCGGACGCGTTCAGCGTCGACAACGGGTCTCAAATCGTCCAGCGCGGCTTCTGTCCCTGAAGTCTGCGCGGCCCGCCATTGTCCCTCAGCGTCGAGCGACGACGAACTCCACCACCGAATCAGCGCATAGAGCTGCACGAAGAAGATCGGCGTTCGCGCCCAGCCCAACCGCGCCGACCACCGCTGCGGTAGCGGGAAGAGCAACGCCAGCCACAGCACCCCGAGCAGCGCCAGTTGTTGAGGGTTGGCCAGCGCCTGCAGCACAGACTGGAGCGGCGTGCGCCACCGGCACCAACACGTCATTGAGCGCGAAGGAGCCGACGAAGATCGCCACGAAGCTCGCCACCGCGCGCCGCACCCACGGGTATTCGACGAAGAAGGGCATCGCCTTCACCGTCACGAGTTGGGCCTCGCCGAGCCACCCATGCCCACAGGCTTCGCCCAGCAAGCCACTGCTCCTCAGCAGCCCCCTTTGCCGCTTGAGTTGCGCTGAGGAAAGGAGCGGCTCGCGGCCTTCGGGGAGCACCTTGCAGGGCAGTTTCGCGCTCTGCGCGTCATCACGCAGCAGGACGTCGCTTCGCTCTTGGGCATGGAGCGTCAGAAGCAGATGCTCGGCTGCACGGACCAGAGCGCGTGCATGGCGGAGCTGAGCGCCGCCCTCGGCGTCGACGGGCTGCTGCTCGAAGACGTCACCAAGCTCGAAGGGACGACGCAGTTGACGGTGGGTGTGGTCGCCTCGGGTGACGGCAAAGCGGCTGGCGCTGTGCAGTGAGCGGCTGGCCTCGGGCGCGCAGGTCTTCGAAGGGCTCGACCGCTGCGCGCGGCGGCTGGAGGCGGACCCGCCCAGCTCGTTCCCAGTCCACCAGGGGTACCAGGGCCCGGCGCTCCTGGGCGGCACGCCCTGCAACTCCATGGCCCGGCTCATCTGCCTGGAAGAATGAGGTCCTGCTTGGGCCTTCGAAAGACCACGGGACCCGGCGCACCGTGCACCGGGTCCCGCGAGTCACTTCACGCGTGCGCTGCTTAGAACGCGACTTCGACGTTGCCGTACAGCGCGCCGCCGTCGGTCAGCATGACCTCGACGACCGGCGGCCCGGGCGGGTTGCCGCCGTCCGTGAAGAACGTGGTGGTGACGAAGCCACCGTCAGCCACGGTGATGTCGTGCATGGTGACCAGGCCGCCGTCCTCGTCGCCGTAGGCCACGCGCGCGCTCGTCGCCGCGAACCCGGCCGCCAGCCGACCACGAATGCGTCCGGTACCGAACACGGTGAAGCCCATGCCCGCGCCGCCGTCCACCAGCGGCAGTGACAGCTGCACGCTGCCGGCGAGCACGCCGCCGTCCGTCGGGTCGTCCGTGTAGAGCTTGGCCCAGGCCGCGCCGAAGCCCGCCTGCATGAGTTGGCCGCGGATTTCACCCGGGGTGTACGCCGCCGTGTGCACGTTCACGTACGCCGACTCGTTCTGGAGCGCGGTGGCCTTGCTCGCGTCGACGTCCGCCGAGCCTTGAATCGGCGAGGCCAAGCTCGTCCCGAAGTCGGTGAGGTTCGCCGCGTTGGCGCCGAGGATTGCGCCGTGGTGAATGTGCGAGGCCGTCGGTACGCCCGCGTCGAAGGTGTGCGTCACCAGCCACCGTTCGCGGAAGCCGCCGTCCGCCAGCCGGGACAGCCACACCTCTGCCATGCCGCGTTGCGTGCTCAACACCATGGCCGTCTCCTGGCTCGCCGACAGGTACGCGATGAAGTAGCCCGCGTCCGTCTCGGCTGATCCACCCATGCCGGCGGTGCCGCCCGCACCTGCGGTACCGCCAGCGCCCGCGGTCCCGCCCGCACCCGCAGTGCCACCCGCACCCGCAGTGCCGCCAGCGCCCGCAGT
>JALHOS010000205.1 GCA_022842905.1 Myxococcaceae bacterium
CGTGTGCTCTTCCGATCTATGAGCGGCTTGCCGTTGCGGGCGACGCGCGTGTCTCCGGCCCACTCGGCCAGGCCCTTCTGCACGGGGAAGATCGCCTGCCGCGTCGTGTCCTTGGCGATGTCGGCGGCGTTGCCGGCGTAGAGCGTCACGCCGCGCTTGAGCAGCTGCGCGCGCGCTTCCGCGCCGTTCTTCGCCATTTGCTCGGCGGCCCACTGCGCGCTCGCGTCGAGCAGCTTGAGCCGCTTCATGAGCGGCAGCACCGTCTTCGCCCACAGGTCGCCGGTGATGAGCTGTGTCGTCGTTGCCACGTGAATCGCCTTGAGCTTGAGCCGGCCGAAGGCGCCCTTGGGCACGCCGGCCTCGCCGTTCTCTTCGTCGAGCAGGGTCTCGAGCTGAGGGTTGCCGGCGGCGAGCGCAGCGAAGCGCAGGCCGTTCGCGAGGATCGCGGTCAGCGCTGCGTGGGTGACGACGAAGCCCCAGGCGTGCCGTTCGTCCGTCGGAGGCAGCGTGACGAAGTTCCAGTAGCGCTGGCGCAGCCCCTCGGTCGCCGAGAAGTAGGCGAACAGGCTGCCCCATGCGGACAGCAGCAGCTGCTTGTCCTCGGGCTTGAGCACGTCCTTCTTCTGGCCGAACAGCTCCGGGCGCTGGCCCAGTCGCTCGAGCACGGTCTGCATGCCCTTCACGTGCCGCTGCAGCGCCGTCAGATCCTGCTTGGCGGTCTGGGAGAAGCTCGCCTTGTCGAGCGCGAAGATGGACTCGCTGGACGGCGCGGTCGCCACGGTAGCGGCGAGAAGAGTGGCGAAGAGCATGGGCCGCGTCTTACACCGGGTCCCCATGGCACGACTGATCGACAGGGACGAAGACGTGGCCGCGGCGGTGCGGTCGCTGAAGCGGGTGGCGGTGCTCGGAATCAAAACCGAAGCGCAGGCGGGCCAGCCGGCCTTCGACGTTCCGCAGTACCTCCAGCGCGCCGGGTTGGACGTGGTGCCGGTGCCCGTCTACTACCCGGACGTCGCGCAGATCCTCGGGCGGCCGGTGTTCCGAACACTCGCGGCGGTGCCGGGTGAGCTGGACTGCGTCGACGTGTTTCGCCGGCCGCAGGACATTCCCGGGCACCTCGACGATCTGATCGCCAAGCGACCGAAGCTGGTCTGGTTCCAGCTGGGCATTCGCCACGACGAGGCGGCGGCGAAGCTGGTGGCTGCGGGCGTCGACGTGATCCAAGACCGCTGCTTGCTCGTCGAGCACAAGCGCTTCGGCACGCGCTGACGGGGACTGCATTCTTCGTGTTGTGGCCGGGGCGGTTGCGGCATAAGCCGCCGCCGTCACGAGGAGACGGCCACGCATGTCGCGCCATATTCGAGTCGTCGGGGCGATGCTCGAAGGTGAGCCTGGCCACTACCTGATCACCCAGCGCGCGAAGACGGCGAGCTTGCCGCTGCTCTGGGAGTTTCCCGGCGGCCGGGCCCACGACGGCGAGAACGACGAGGCCGCGCTGGTGCGCGAGCTGAAGGAGCGGCTGGGGCTCGACGTGGTGGTCGACGAGCCGGCGACGCAGACGCACTACGACTACCCGCTCTACGCGGTCGACTTCCGCGTCTTCCATTGCCGGCTCAAGCACCCCGGCCAGGCCGTCAGCCACGCGAAGGTGAACGACCACGCCTGGGTCACGCTCGAGCAGATGAGCCAGTACCGCTTTCCCCCGGCAGACGAGCGAACGCTGCTGCGGCTGCTCGAGCTCGAGGCCAGCGCGTGAACGCCTTCCCCAAGGACATCGGCTGGATCGAGGTGGTCTGCGGCAGCATGTTCTCCGGCAAGACCGAAGAGCTGATCCGCCGGCTCAAGCGGGCGATCTACGGCAAGCAGCGCGTGCAGGTGTTCAAGCCGCGCATCGACAACCGCTACGCCGAGCTGCAGGTCGTCAGCCATTCGAACCAGAAGATCGTGGCCAGGCCGATCGAGCGGGCGGAGGAGATCCTCCAGAACCTGCGGCCGGACACCGAGGTCGTCGGCATCGACGAAGTGCAGTTCCTGGGGCCGGACGTGGTGCCGGTGTGCGAAGCGCTGGCCGCGCGCGGGCTTCGGGTGATCTGCGCCGGGCTCGATCAGGACTACCAGGGCAAGCCCTTCGAGCCGATGCCACAGCTCTTGGCGGTGGCGGAGTACGTGACGAAGGAGCTGGCGATCTGCGTGGTGTGCGGGAACCCCGCGAACCGATCGCAGCGCGTGGCCGATTCGCAGGAACGCGTCGTGGTCGGCGCGGCTGGGGCGTACGAGGCGCGCTGCCGCAAGTGCCACGTGCCCTCGCCGGTCGAGGCCACGCCGCCGCAGAACCTGGACCTGTTTCACTGAAGGGGAAGAGCCGCCCATGCGCGACAGCCTGTATGACGAGGTGCCGTACACCCGCAGTGAGCTCGAGCACTTCTACGGGCCCAACGTGCACTTGGTGGGCACGCCGTACACGCTGTCGCTGCTCGCGCAGCTGTGCGCGAAGGACACCGAACAACCGCAGGTCAATCAGCTCGTCCGCACGCTCTATGCGGATCTGATGGGCGTGGTGATCAGCGCGGAGCTGTCGCGGCGCTCGGTGACGATCCCGACGCGCATGATCGCCCACACGCCGCTGGGGCTGTACCAGGGCCAGGTGATCGACCCGAACCAGCGCGCGGTGAGCGTCGACATCGCCCGGGCGGGAACGCTGCCCTCGCAGGTCGCCTACGACATGCTCAACACGGTGCTGACGCCCAAGCTCGTGCGGCAGGACCACATCATCATGAGCCGCATGTTGGACAACGCGGATCACGTGGTGGGTTCGAGCGTGGGCGGGTCGAAGATCGGCGGCGACGTGGACGACGCGGTGGTGCTCTTCCCAGACCCCATGGGCGCGACCGGCGGCAGCCTGTCGACCGCGATCGACCTGTACAAGAAGAAGGTGCCCGGGAAGATGCGGAAGGTCGTCTGCATGCACCTGATCATCACGCCGGAGTACGTGCGGCGAATGACGAAGGATCACCCGGAGGTCGTCGTCTACGCGCTGCGGCTGGACCGCGGGCTGTCACCGGCCGAGGTCTTCAAGACCGCGCCGGGGGAGCTCTGGGACAAGGAGCGCGGGCTGGACGACCGCCAGTACATCGTCCCGGGCGGCGGTGGGTTGGGTGAAGTCATGAACAACGCGTACGTGTGACCGGCGAAGGGAAGCGAAGAGTTCCGATGCGCTACTACGAGAACGAAGTCGGCGTGCTGATCACCCAGGACGCGGTGCAGCAGCGCGTGAAGGAGCTCGGCGAGCAGATCACCCGCGACTACCAGGGCCGCGACGTGACGCTCCTGGGCATCATGAAGGGGTCGGTGTTCTTCCTGACCGATCTGCTGCGGCAGATCGATCTGCCGGTGACCTTCGAGCTGATGGGCGTCAGCAGCTACCACGGCGGCACGGAGACGACGGGGGAGGTGCGGATCACGCACGATCTGGCCAAGCCGCTCCACGGCCAGCACGTGATCGTCGTCGAAGACATTATCGACACCGGCCTGACCATGCGCTTCTTGCTGGAGAACCTCGCGGCGCGGCACCCGGCGTCGGTGAAGCTGTGCACGCTGCTCGAGAAGCCGGCGCGGGCGCGGGTGCAGGTGCCGATCGACTACAAGGGCTTCGTGATCGACGATCACTTCGTCGTCGGGTACGGGCTCGACTTCGACGAGAAGTACCGGAACCTGCCGTTCATTGGCGTGATGAAGCGGGACTGAGTCACACGAACGAAAGCCACTGCAGGTACTTCGGCTCGTGCCCACGCACGACGCGGAAGTACGCCTCCTGCACGGCCTTCGTCAGCGGCCCGGCGGCGCCTTCCCCGACCTGGCGGTTGTCCACCTCGCGCACCGGCGTCACTTCGGCCGCGGTCCCGGTGAAGAACACTTCCCCGGCGATGTAGAGCGCGTCGCGGGTGAAGGACACTTCCTGCACTTCACGCCCCATGTCCTTGAGCAGCTCCAGCACCGTGTCCCGCGTGATGCCGCGGAGGATCGGCGAGGACAGGGAAGGGGTGCGCACGACGCCGTGCCGCCCCACGCAGAAGATGTTCTCGCCCGACGCTTCGGCCACGAACCCGGAGATGTCGAGGAGGATCGCCTCGTCGTAGCCCGCCAGCACCGCTTCCCGCTTGGCGAGGATCGAGTTGACGTACTGGCCGCTGATCTTCCCGCGCACCATGTTCACGTTCACGTGCATGCGCGTGAAGCTCGACACCTTGGCGCGAATGCCTTCCTTGAGCCCCTTGTCGCCCAGGTAGCTGCCCCATTCCCACGCGGTGATCGCCACCCGCGTCGGGTTCACCGCGCCCAACCCCATCGCCCCGTCACCCATGAAGGCGATCGGCCGCAGGTACGCGCCGTTCGGGAACCGGTGCGGCTGCGCGCGGAGCACCTCGCAGCACGCTTCCATGAGCTGATCTTCGGTGTACGGCAGCTTCATCATGATGATGTGCGCCGAGTCCAAGAACCGCCGAATGTGTTCGCGCAGGCGGAAGATCGCCAGCCGACCGTCCTTCGTCTTGTACGCGCGAATGCCCTCGAACACGCCGAGCCCGTAGTGCAGCGCGTGTGTCATTACGTGGACGTTGGCCGCCTCCCAGGGGACCAGCCGGCCGTCCAGCCACACCTGGTCCGCCTTCACCACGGAGGTCGACGCTTGGCTCATGAGGCGAAGCCTTTGCCAGGCTCCTCCAAGCCCTTCAAGCGGAAGCGAAGCGGCGCGGCCTTTGACTCGCCACTAAGGTGACGCGCTCAAGGATGCGGTGGGGACTTCTCACGCTCGTGTTGATGGCGCTGCCCTCCGTCGCAGGCAGTGTCGCCGACGAGGCCGACGCGGCGTTCGCGCTGGGCAACACCGCCTACGCCGAGGGGAACTACCAGCAGGCCCTGTCCCACTACTTCCTGTCCGTGCGCTTGGCGCCGAACCGCAACGTCTTGTTCAACATCGCCCGGTGTTACGAGGCCCTCCAGCGCCCGGAGGAGGCCTACCGCTACTGGGACACGCTGGGCGCCGACGCGGAGGTCCAAGGAGACGATCGCGAGCAGGTCAAGGCGGCGCTCATTCGGCTCAAGCCTCAGCTCGCGCTCGTGCGCGTCGAGAGCGCTCCTTCGGGTGCGTCGGTCTACGTCGACCGCGAGGACCTCGGCGTCGTCGGCAAGACGCCGCTGGTGCTGCCCCTCGCGCCCGGCGCCCACACGCTGCTCGTGCGCCTCGACGGCCACTACGGCAAGCGCATCAAGGTGTCGGTGGAGCGCGGCGAGGAAGCCGTTCGCGTCACGAACCTCCGTCCCATGGTCGGCACCGTGGCCTTCACCGGCACGCCCGCAGGCGCCGCGATTCGACTGGCGGCCAGCCCCGCGCCGCTCGGCCAGCTGCCGGCGGACGTCGAGCTGCCTCCGGGCGCGCACCTGCTCCTCGTCGAAGCCGACGGCTTCCTGCCCAGCCAGCACCTGGTCGAAGTCCGCGCGGAGGAGCGCGTCAGCGTCGAGGTGATGCTCACTCGCCGGCCGGCGACGCTCGGGCGGCTGCTCGTGACGTCCAGCCAGGACGGCGCGCAGGTCCGCATCGACGGGCTCGATCGAGGGTCGACCCCCGCGGCCGTCGATCTGGCACCGGGGGCCCACCGCCTCGAGGTCACCAAGGACGACTACGAGTCGTTCCTTCGGACGGTCGAGGTGGGCCAGACCGAAGTGCGCGTCCACGCCAACCTCGTGTTGACGCAGCCGGTCGTCTCCGCGGCCTCCAAGTCGACTTCATCGCTCGATGACGCGCCGGCGTCCGTCACGGTGATCGCCCGGGACGAGCTGGAGGGCTTCGGGTACCAGACCCTGGCCGAGGCGCTGCGCGCGGTGCGCGGCCTCTTCTTCAACGACGATCGGACGTACACCTACGGCGGCTTTCGCGGCTTCGCGCCGCCGGGCGACCTCAACAGCCGGGTGCTGGTGCTCTACGACGGCCACCCCTTCAACGACGTCTGGGCGGGGCAGGCGTACTTGGGGCAGGACTTCGACGTGGATCTAGCGGACGTCGAGCGTCTGGAAGTGGTGCGAGGCCCCAGCTCCGTCGTCTTCGGCACCGGCGCGCTCTTCGGCGTCATCAACGTCGTGCCTCGGCGCCGCGTGCCCGGGCGCTGGGTCGAAGCCGTGGCGGGGGGCGGCGGACGGAGCGCCGGGAAAGCGCGCGCGACGGGCCACCTTTCGAACGAGGCCGCGCGCCTGCAGGTGTCCGTCGCCGGAACGCTCGCCGCTGGGGCCGTCAGCACCGACTACGGCGCGGGCGGGGTGGTGCAGGGGCTGGACGACGAGCGCGCGTTGGGGGCCAACCTGTCCGCCGAATGGAACGGCCTGACGCTGACGGCGAAGTGGAACCAGCGGCGCAAGCAGGTGCCCGAGACCGGCGTGCCGGGGACCTGGTACCTCGACGCACGCGGCTTCGCGGAGCTGGCCTTCAAGCGGCAGCTCGGGCCTTTCTCGGTCGTGGCGCGCGCCGCCTACGACGGCTCGCGGAACCGCTTCAGCACCGTGGTGCCGGGGGAAGACGGCTACACCGAGACGGGCGGCGCAGACCGCGGCGCGGTGGAGCTGCGCGCCGCATCACAGCTGACGTCGACCAACGTGCTCACCGCCGCGCTGGAAGGGCAGGCCCAGTTCGTCGCGCTGGCGGGCGACGACACCAGTCGGCTCCACGATCGCGCGCTCTTCTCGGCCGCCGTCTACGACGACTGGAAGGTGACACCGTGGCTGTCGGTCCACGCCGGCGTGCGGATCGACAAGTACTCCGACGTGCCCGACTGGGCGCCGTCGCTGCGCGCGGCGGTGTCGGCGCGGCCCTACGAGGGCGGGCTGTCCAAGCTCTTCTTCGGCCGGAGCTTCCGCGCGCCCAACGTCTACGAGCTGGTCTTTCACGACGCGTCGTCGGCCCGCATCGCGCCGGCGGTGCTCCACCCGGAGTACCTGACGACGGTCGAGCTCGAACACACCCACACGATCTCCCAGCGCGCGCGGCTGACGGCGAGCGTGTTCCTCAACGTCATGGAGCAGCAGATCACGCTGCAGGCCGAGCGCGAGGCCGTTCCGCGGTGCACGCTGGGGGACACGCCCGCGCAGTGTGAGTTCATGGGGAACGCTGAGCAGGCCGTGGCGAACGTCGGCGCCGAGCTCGTCGCCAGCTGGCGCCCAGCGCGGTGGAGCTTGCTCGAAGCCCAGTACACCTTCGTCAGCTTCCTCGGACCGCGCGGCAGCGCCACGTCCCTGCACCCGCCGCACGTGGTGTCCTTGAGGGGCCTGGTCCCGCTCGTTGGGCCGGCGCTGCGGGTGTCCGCGCAGCTCGTCTTCCAGGCGGCCAAGCGGCGAGGTGACGGGTCCTACGTGGGCGAAGCGGGGTTCGCGAACCTGGGCCTCTCGGGCCAGGTGGCCTGGGTGCGGTACTTCGCTGGGCTGAAGAACCTGTTCGACGCGCAGCCGCTCGTGCCGAACAGCGGGGGCCGCGCCGCCTTCATTCCCGAGTACGGTCGGAGTTTCTGGGTCGAGGTCGGCGCGAGCCTCTGACGTCGGCAGCGCGCGCGCCGGGAGCCTTGGCTACAGTCCGGCCGGCGCATGCGAGGGTTCGTCGTCGCGGTCCTACTGGTGGTGCTGACGGGCGCGGCCTTCGGTGGCAACGCCGCCGGTGAGGCCGACGCAGCGTTCGCGCTGGGGAACGACGCCTACGCGCAGCGGGACTACCAAGCAGCGCTGGGGCACTACTTCCTGAGCTACCGGCTGGTCCCCAACCGCAACGTGCTCTTCAACATCGCCCGGTGCTTCGAAGCGCTCGGGCGAGTCGAGGAGGCCTACCGGTACTGGCACGACGTCTCGGAGGAGAAGGATCTGTCCGAGCAGGACAAGGCCGACGTCACGGCCGCGCTCGCTCGGCTCCAGTCGAAGGTCGCGCTGCTGCAGATCACCAGCGAGCCGCCCGGGGCGGAGGTGTACCTCGACCGCGTGGACCTGGGCAGCCGCGGGCCGACGCCCCGGACGATCGCCGCGAGCCCGGGGACCCACACGGTGATCCTCCGGAAGCAGGGCTCCGTCGAGACGAAGGTGCGCCTCAAGGCCGTGCTCGGACAGGCCGCGAAGAAACACGTGGAGCTGCCGCAGATCGTCGGCGAGCTGGAGATCGACGCCGAACCTGAAGGCGCCACGCTCAAGCGGTCGGGCACGTCCGAGGTGCTGGGCACCGTCCCAGGCGTCTTCATGTTGCCGCAGGGCCAACACCTGCTGACCGTCGAGGCCGACGGGTACCTACCCAGCCAGCTTTTGGTCGACATCAAGCCTGACACGACGCTCAAGGTGGCCACCAAGCTGGTCGAGCGGCCGCGGCCCAAGGGCAAGGTGGTGGTCACCGCCAACAAGGACCGCGCGCAGGTGCGGGTCAACGGCAAGGACTCGGGCTTCACGCCGGCCGTGCTGGAGCTCGTGCCGGGGACGTACACGATCGAGGTGAGCGCCGAAGACTTCGACCCGTACGTGACGCGGCTGCGGGTGACACAGAACAGCGACGTGAAGATCCGCGCGGAGCTGTCCTACTCCGCGCCGGTGATCGAGGCGGCTTCGAAGACGGCGCTCTCCGCCGACGAAGCGCCGGCCTCGGTGTCGGTGATCACCCGCGACGAGATCCTGGCGTTCGGCTACCAGACGTTGCCCGAGGCGCTGCGGGCGGTGCGCGGCCTGTTCTTCAATGACGATCGGATCTACTCGTACGTGGGCGTCCGGGGCCTGCTGCCGGCCGGCGATCTGAACACCCGAGTCTTGGTGCTCTATGACGGGCACGCGTTCAACGACGCGTGGTCCGGCCAGGGGTTCCTCGGGCGTGAGTTCGACGTCGACCTGGGCGAAGTCGAGCGGATCGAGATCATCCGCGGGCCGAACTCGTTGGTCTTCGGCACCGGGGCGGTGTTCGGCGCGATCAACGTCGTGCCGCGCAAGGACGTCGGCGGGCAGCTGATCGACGGGGTGGTGGGCGCGGGCGGCCAGCGTGCGCTCAAGCTGCGTGCGGCGGGGCAGCTGGGCAACGAGACGGCGTCACTCCTGGTCGGCGCAGGGGGGTACTTCGGGCTGGGCGCGGCCGAGACCGACTTCGGCGACCAGGGCGTCGTCCGCGGGCTGGACGACGAGCGCGTCATCGGCGCGCACGCGCGGGTGACCTGGAACGGCTTCACGCTGTCCGGCCGGTGGAACCAGCGCCGCAAGCAGTCGCCGACACCCTTCGACCCCACGCCGCTGCACATGCCCGGCGCCTGGTACACCGACGCGCGCGGCTACGCGCAGCTCAAGTACGAGAAGGAAATTGGACCCGTCTCGCTGACTGGCCGGGTGGCCTACGACGGCTCGCGCTACCGCGGCCTGTACCCGTTCGACGACGCCGACGGCAATCGATCGGCCTACACGACGCTGGGCTCGGCGGACTGGTTGACGGCGGAGGCGCGGGCCACCTTCGCGTTGGGCACGAAGAACCAGCTGACCGCCGCGTTCGACTCGCAGGTGCAGTTCACCGGGCAGGTGGCCAACAGCGACATGCTGCTCCCCGAGACACGCTGGTTCGTCGCGGCGACGATCTTGGACGAGTGGCACGTCACCCGCTGGTTGTTTCTTCACGCCGGCGCGCGCTTGGACAAGTACGGCGACGTGAGGGACTGGGCGGTGTCTCCGCGTGGCGCGGTGGTGCTGCGCCCGTACGCCGCGGGGCTGACCAAGGTGATCGTGGGGCGAGGCTTTCGCGCACCGACGATCTACGAGCAGTTCTGGCACGACAACAACGCGACCTCGCGCGCAGCCCTGAACCTGAAGCCCGAGCGGATCACCTCGTTCGAGCTGGAGCATTCCCACAACTTCGGCCCCGAGCTTCGCGTGACGGTGGCGGGGTTCCTCAACGTGGTCGACGACGTGATCGTCAGCGATCAAGACGCGCTGCCCCAGCCGCTGTGCGGGACCGCCCAGCAGCCGGTGCAGTGCATCGTCACCGTCAACGCGACCCAACCCGTCTTCGGCGCGGGCGCGGAGGTGCAGGCGCGCTGGCAGCCGGGGCGCTTCACGTTGTTCGAAGCGCAGTACAGCTTTTCGTCCGTCACCAACACCCAGTCGGTGGCGCCGCAGCACCTGGCCAGCCTGCGCGGCATGGTGCCGATCGTGGATCGTCGGCTTCGCCTGGCCGGGCAGCTCGTCTTCCAGGCGGCGCGGCGGGTGGACGAGCGCGACGGCACGTTCACCAGCGAAGCGGCGTTCCTCGATCTGGGCCTGTCCGGACGCTGGGGACCGGTGCGGTACTACGCGGGGGTGAAGAACCTCTTCGACACCCGCAGCCCGGTGCCGGTGTTCAGCTCGGCGGTGCCCGCCGTGCCAGAGTACGGGCGGTCGTTCTGGGTGGAGCTGGGCGCCACGTATTGAGGCGAGCGCGCGCTCAACCGGTCGGACCAAACAGCGCGGGCAGCGGGGTGAGCAGGCGGTGGATCAGCGGGAGATCGTGGGCGAAGGACTCCTTGCCCAGCTCGATCGCGTCGATCAGCCGTTCGACGTTGGGGACGATGTCGAGCGGACCCAGCGTGCGATCGAAGTCGTGCACCACGTGGGCCCAGGGCCGGTTCTTCTTCACGTTGAGCTCGGCCAGCCGCATGAGCGGCAGCCAGGCGGGCATGGTCCACTTGGTCGAGAAGCCGTTGAGGGCGACGACGAGCGCGTTGCGCGTGCCGATGGTGCCGGACTGAACCGCCTGCCAGGCGACCTTCGCGGGCAGGTTGTCGACGAGGCCGCCGTCCACCAGGCGGCCGACGCGACGGGCGGACAGCGCGGCGTGCAGCAGCGCGTGCATGCGCGGATCGTCGCGCAGCACGTCGTAGTGAATGACCCCCGGCAGAGCGCAGGAGAAGCCGGCCGCGTCGAGCGCGTCGGCAGTGTGCGTGCCCTCGTCCCACCCGAAGTGCACGGGCACGAGCAGCTCGGGGCGCGCCACGAACTCGGCGATCGCACCCAGCCAGCGGGGCAGCACCTTGAGGCTGAGCGGGGAATCCGGCGCGGCGCGGGTGAGCTCTTCGTAGAAGGTCAAGCTGTGCGGCAGCTTCCCTCTGCGAATGCCGGTCGCCGCGACGATCGTCTTGACCGGCAGTTCGTCGAGCCGCACCCCGACGCCAGCCTGCTGCGTCACCCCGAACCACCGGCCTATGCCCGAGCGCAGGAACAGCCGGAGCGCCGCCGGCACGCCGTAACGGTTCTCCATGGACACCGCGCGGAACAGCTTTCGCCAGGAAAGGCTCCGGACGATGTTGGCGACCTCGTCTTGCAGGAAGCGCGGCATGCGCGAGCGGAACAGGCCGATCACCGCGCCCATGGACGTGCCGGACAGCAGCTTCGGGCGCAGGCCCAGCTCGTCGAGGAGCGCCAGCGCGCCCAGGTAGACGTACGCGGTGCCGCCGCCTCCGCCGAGCACCAACACCAGCGCCTTGTGGCGCACTTCCTGATCCAGCGCATCGAAGGGGAACCGATCGGCGAAGTGGCTGCTGAGCGCGGCGATCGTCTCCTTCGTACGCAGCTCGAGATCGCGCAGGTGCGGCAGCAGCAGCGGGCGCGCCACCGGTGCCAGCGCTGACGTGATCGCCGGGCCCAGTCGCCGCTCCACCTCTGCGCGGTAGGCCGCCAGGAAGGGCGCTACGCGGTGCTCCACGCCCTGCCACGGGACGACGCTGAGGCGGGCCAGGGACAGGGCCGTGCGCAGCACCGTCTCTTCGCGAATGTCCAGCAGCCGCGGCGTGGCGAGCGTCGCGCGGACCAAGAGCACTTCCAGCTGCTCGAGCGCCCGTTGGCCTTTCGCGCGCTCACTGCTCTTCACGGGTGCGGTCCTCGCCGACCTTGCACGTCTTCAGCGCCGCGTCTTGCCGAGCAGCCGCAGCTCACGCAGCGCTTCGGTGCAGTCGGGGTTGCACTGGATCGCGCGCTCGAACTGCTTCTCGGCCTTGTCGGGGCGGCCGGTCGCTTTGTGGATGTAGCCCAAGAACAGGTACGTCTTGTCGAGCTTGGGGTTGAGGCGGAGCGCCGTCTCCAGCGCCTTGACCGCCGCGTCCGAGTCGTCGGGATCGTTCTGGAAGAGCGCCCAGCCCAGCCACGCGTGGAACTCCCCTTCGTCGGCGTACAGCGCGATCGCGTCTTCGAAGCTCTTGACCGCGTCGGCGAAGTTCCGCTGGCGCATGAGCTCCTCTCCGCGCTGGAACTTGCCTTCGGCCGCGAGGATCTTGCCGACGTCGCCGCCCATCTCCCGCTTGACGCCCTTGGCCAGCTCGCGCGTGTAGCGCTCGCGCTCCTGCGGATCGTTCAGCGTGTCGTGCGCTTGGCTGATCAGATCGTATAGCTGCTGCGCGAGGTGCCGGACCTCGGCGCTCGCGGAGCTGAAGTGCTTGTCCGGGTGGTATTCCTTGGCCAGCACGAAGTACGCCCGCTTGATGTCTTCGCGGCTGGCCGACGTCTTGAGGCCCAGCACCTCGTAGTAGTTCTGGTCCCGCATGGCGCCGACCTTGGCGGCCAGGCGCTCGCGCTGGCTGGCCTCCGAGTTCGACAGCTTCTCGACGGACATCACCTCGGACAGCTCGGGCAAGAGCGAGCCGGTGGCCTTGGCGACGACGGCCTCGGGGCCCTTGCCCTTCGGCTTCTTCTTTGGGGCAGGCGGCGGCGTCGCGTCCGGGGGCGGCGGCGGGCGGGCAGGGGCCTTGGCGTGCGCCGGCTCGTCCCAGGGCATG
>JALHOS010000206.1 GCA_022842905.1 Myxococcaceae bacterium
GCGGGCGGCGCCGGCGGCTCGTTCGTCTGGCGACGCCGCTGAGGCTCCGCTTCACCCGCGGGCCGTCGCTGGGAGCCCAGCTGGGGTTGAGCGGCACGTTCTGACCGTGCGGCACCGCAGGGCGGCTTCGACCGGCGCTCCGACGAGCCCAGCATCGCGCCGTCGGAGGCAGCGCGGGCGGGCCTCGGTGGCTCGTTCGTCTCGCGACGCCGCTGAGCCGCCGCCAGGTGGTGATGTGGCTGTTCGCCGGCCGGGCGCCGGGTTCACCGCCGACGGCGCTCCGCTACGCCGAAGCGGTCGGGCGCTGCGGCAGCTTCGCGACGAGCGCTTCGAAGTCCGGCCGCCCACGGAGCGAGGCGAGGTCTTCATCCGTCTCGAAGGCAGCGCGCTTCTGGTAGCCGCGCTCCACGGCCTGCGCCAGCGCCGCGACCGCTTCGTCGAGCCGACCCAGCCGAGCGAGCGCGCAGGCGCCGTTGTACGCAAACAACCCGTCGCCCACGCTCGAGAAGCCGTGGCGGCAGACGTCGAGGCAGGCCTCGTAGGCCCCGGCTTCGAACAGTTGCGTCGAGGTCCCGTGCAGGAGCGCCGGCGTCGACGGTGCGTGCAGCTCGAGTTGTCGGGCGAGCGCGGCGGCTTCCGGCGCGCGGCCCAAGGCAATGAGCGCTGAGACGAGCAGGGGGAAGGCCTGCGCGCTGAGCGCCCGCTCACGAACGAGCGGAGAGAGCAGCTCGACGACCCGCGCCACGTCACCATTGGCCGCGGCCACACGCGCCGCCAGCTCCGGTGAGGGCAGGAAGTCACCCATCTGCGCGATCGCGTTGCGCGCCCCGGGGACGTCGCGGGTGTGCAGCCGCGCCCAGGCGATGACTTCCAAGAGCGCCGCTCGCTGCACGAGATCGTCCGTGCGCGCCAGCGCCTGCTCCAACAGCGGGAGCGCTTCGGCCGCGCGACCGCCGTTGATCAACGCCCAGGCGTCCTCCGCGACCGTGCTCGTCCCTGCCGTGGTCCACCGGTTGATGCCGTTGAGCACTCCGATGACGCCGAAGTACCCGAGCATGAACGCGCCGACTCGCACGGCGAACGCGACGACGGCGACGCCAAGCAGCATTGACGCGACCGCGACGATCCGGTGCCGAGGCCGGCCGGTCAGCAGCTCGAGCCCGGCCTCGAGAATGAGCCCGCCGTCCCACGGGTAGATCGGCAGCAGGTTCACCACCGTCCAGAACAGGTTCACGACGAAGCCGGTCTCGAGCACGAAGTGGCCGATCGACTGCTCCGGCGCCGAGCTGATCAGCAGGCCCAGCCCGAACAGGAGCCCCAGCGCCAAGCCCGCCGCCGGCCCGGCCAGGGTGATCCACAGCCGCTGCCGCGCATCGGGACGCGCCCCGAGCGGGAACATGGTGCGCCCACCGAGCATGTGGAGATCGATCGCCGGCTCGAAGCGGAACGCGCGCATGGCCAGCGCGTGGCCCAGCTCGTGGACGAGCACCGACACGAAGACGATCCCGCCCCAGGCCAGGCCGAGCGCCGGGCCGGCTTGGAGGCCGAAGATCAGCGGCAGCAAGAAGAAGAGGGCGTTGACCCGAACGGGGATCGACCCCAGCTGGAACGTGAAGCCGATCATGTCGCGACCGCCCGCTTCGGAGGCCAGCGCCCGGCGGCTTCCAGCGCGCGGCGCTGATCGGGGTTCTCGTCCATGTACGCCTTGAGCGACTCCTCGGAGATCGCCACGTCCACGTCGGCGGCGCCGAGCTTGGCCTGGCACGCCAGCCGAGAGATCGGCCGCACGTCGAACGCCATGTCCAGGCGATCGAGCTCGAGGTCGTCCTGATCACCCAAGCTGTCCAGCCCGCGGCGGACGTACACGTGACAGGTGGAGCAGGCGCAGGCACCTCCGCAGCTGTGTCCGACCGGTGCGCCGCAGGCCTCGGCAGCCTCGAGTAGCGTCTTCCCTGCTGGGACGTCGGCGTCGGCGTCTCCGAGCGGCGATGTGAAGTGCACCTTGGGCATCAGAAGTCCTCGACGCGGTGGCCAACGGCGGCCGTGGCGATCGCACGATTCATGATGCGCTCGACGAACGGCTTGGCAATGTCGTCCATGGCGACGATCGCCTGTTTGAGGAGGTGGTGATCCTTCGTCGTGCGCGCCAGCGCCTCGAGCGCTTCGAGCTTGGTCACGAAGACGCCGCGCTCCTCGTTCGAGAGCAGATCTCCGTTCTGCTGAAGCTGCTTGTGGCCGTCGAGCAGCATGCGCTGCGCTTCGACCTGCTGCTCGGCCAACAGCCGCCGCGCCATGTCCTCTTCTCCGTGATCGATCGAGTCGAGCAGCATCTGCTCGATCTCCTCGTCGGTCAGGCCGTGTGTGGGCTTCACCGTGACGGACGACACCACCCCCGTCGTCAGCTCCTTGGCCGACACAGACAGAATGCCGTCAGCGTCCACCGCGAAGCGCACTTCGACCCGGCCCATGCCCGCCGCCATGGGGGGAATGCCGGCCAGGCGGAAGCGCGCCAGCGAGCGGCAGTCGGCCACCAGCTCTCGCTCTCCCTGCACGACGTGGATGTCCATGGCCGTCTGGCCGTCTTGGAAGGTGGTGAAGAGCTGTCCCTGCGCGATGGGGATCGAGCTGTTCCTTGGGATCACCTTCTCGGCGATGCCTCCCATGGTCTCGAGCCCCAGCGACAGCGGGATCACGTCCAGCAGCAGCACTTCGTCTTGCCGGTCCTTATTCGTCAGCAGGTCGGCTTGAACCGCGGCGCCGAGCGCGACGACCTGGTCCGGGTCGATGTCGGCCAGCGGCGGCTTGCCGAAGCTCTGCTCGACGAAGCGCCGCACGGCGGGCACGCGGGTGCTGCCTCCGACGAGCACCACGCCCTTGATGTCGGCGGCCGTGACCTGCGCGTCCTTGAGCGCCCGGCGCACGGCCACGCCCGTCTTCTGGAGCAGCGGCGCGATCCACTGCTCGAACTCCTCGCGCCTGACCGTGAACGGCTGGCCTTCGAAGTGGATCGTCGCCTCCGTCGCGACCGTGAGGCCTTCCTTCGCCGCGCGGGCCAGTTGCAGCAGCTCGGCGATCTGCGCCGACGACGGTGCGCCGATCCCTCGCTGGGTCAGCAGCCGCTCGACGATCGCCCGGTCGAAGTCATCGCCGCCGAGCGCCGAGTCACCGCCGACGGCCTTCACCTGGAAGACGCCGTCGGTCAGCTCGAGGATCGACACGTCGAACGTGCCGCCGCCCAAGTCGTAGACGGCGTAAAGACCCTGGGCGCCCTTGTCCAGGCCGTACGCGAGCGCGGCCGCCGTGGGCTCGTTGAGCAGGCGCAGCACGTCCAGGCCCGCCAGCCGGCCCGCGTCTTTCGTCGCTTGGCGCTGGGCGTCGTCGAAGTACGCCGGGACGGTGATCACCGCCTGCTCGACCTTGCCGGCGAAGTGCGCTTCGGCCTTGCGCTTGAGCGCCCGCAGGATCTCCCCGGACACCTCGATCGGCGTGACCGGGTTGCCGCCGGCCACCTTGAAGCGAACGACGCCGCTGCCTTCGACGAACGCGTAGCTCCCCAGCTTCTTCGTCTCGGCGTCGCCCAGCGACTTGCCCATGAAGCGCTTGACGGACTTCACCGTGTCGGTCGGGTGGGTGGCGAGCTGGGCGACCGCGCGCTGCCCGACCGCCACGCCGCCGTCCGGCTGGTAGTGCACCACGCTCGGCAACAGCTTCGACTCACCTTCATCGACGCTCAGGCACGCCGGCTTGCCCTGAATCACCGCGGCGACCAGCGAGTTCGTCGTGCCCAGATCGATGCCGACGGCGCTGCCCTTGGGCTTGAGCGGATCGTGGATCTGCAGGAAACCCTTCACGTGAGCTGCTCCTCTTCGAACGCGTCGACCTGCTCGAGGAAGCGCGCGTAGTAGCGAACCCGACCGAGCGCGTGGCTGGCGGTGGTGACGTCCTGGCTCCGCAGCGCGTCCTGGCCGCGCGTCAACGCGAGCGCACGCTGAGCCCGCACGTCGTCCGCCAGCGCCTGGACGCGGGCGTGGTCCTTGGCGGCCATGGCCTGGTCCAGTGCTTCCCGCCGCTCCATGACCTCCTCGAGGAAGTCGAGCGGCATGGGCGCGCGCGCGGCGCCGGCCTCGGACTCGAGATCGATACCCGCGAGCTTGAGCAGGTACAGCGCGCGCCGGACGGGGTCCTTCAACACCACGAACGCGTCGTTGAGCTGCGCGGTGCGGCTGACGGCCTCGAGGCGCGCACGGGAATCACCCGCGGGCGCACGATCGGGGTGCCAGGCCAGCGACAGCTCACGAAAGCGCGATTCGATCGCCTTGACGTCCACGTCGACGGTCGGCTCGAGCCCAAACAGCGCGAAGTGCGTTCGCTCAGACGGTGAAGCTGTCGCCGCAGCCACAGGAAGCCTTCTCGTTCGGGTTGCGCAGCCTGAAGCCCGACGCGAGCAGCTCCTCGACGTACACGAGCTCGGTGCCCATCAGGTACAGGTAGGACTTGGGGTCGACGAACACGCGCACCCCGTCGCGCTCGAAGATCTTGTCCCGCTCCTTCGGCTGCTCCGTCCACTCCATGTGGTACGCGAGCCCGGAGCAGCCCCCGCCCTTCACGGCGATGCGCAGGCCCGCCAGCGGCGTGTTCCGCTCGGCCAGCAGCACCTTGAGGCGCACGACGGCCGACTCGTCGAGCTGAATGCCCTTGGTGCCGGGCTTGCCCTGCGGAAGGGCCTGCTGCGGCGCGACGAGGCTGGACGTGGGCGCGGCGGTCATCGGTGCGGTCCTCGCAGGCTCACGGCGCGGCCTGCTTCTTCTGGCGCTTCTCCTGGAAGTCCTTGATCGCCGCCTTGATCGCGTCTTCGGCGAGCACCGAGCAGTGGATCTTCACCGGCGGCAGCGACAGCTCCTGGGCGATCTCCTTGTTGGTGATCTCCCCGGCCTGCTCGACGGTCTTGCCCTTGACCCACTCGGTGACCAGCGACGACGACGCGATCGCCGACCCACAGCCGAAGGTCTTGAACTTGGCGTCTTGGATCACGCCTTCGTCGGAGATCTTCAGCTGCAGCCGCATCACGTCGCCGCACGCCGGCGCGCCGACCAGGCCGGTGCCCACGTTCGGGTCGTCCTTGTCCATGCTGCCGACGTTGCGCGGGTTCTCGTAGTGCTCGACGACTTTCTGGGTGTACGCCATGGGTGCTCCTTGAAGTGGAGGTTCGGGTGGGGGGCCTTCAGTGCGCCGCCCAGTGAATGGACTTCAGGTCGATGCCTTCTTTGGCCATTTCGTACAGCGGAGACATGTCGCGCAGCTTCTTGACCGCGCGGGTCATGACGCCGACGACGTGGTCGATCTCCTCTTCGGTGTTGAAGCGGCCGATCCCGAAGCGGATCGAGCTGTGGGCCAGATCTTCGTCCACGCCGAGCGCGCGCAGCACGTAGGACGGCTCGAGCGAGGCAGACGTGCACGCCGAGCCCGACGACACGGCGATCTCTTTGATGCCCATCATCAACGCTTCGCCTTCGACGTACGAGAAGGACACGTTGAGGTTGCCCGGCAGCCGCGCCTCGAGCGAGCCGTTGACGACCAGCAGGTCCAAGTTCTTCTGGAGGCCGGCCAGCAGGCGGTCGCGCAGGCCGCGAATGCGCGCGCTCTCGGCTTCCATCTCCGCCTTGGCCAGCTCACACGCCTTGCCGAAGCCGACGATGCCGGGGACGTTGAGCGTGCCGGACCGCATGCCGCGCTCGTGGCCGCCGCCGTCGATCGACGGGGCGATGCGCACGCGGGGCTTACGCCGCACGTACAGCGCGCCGACGCCCTTGGGGCCATAGAGCTTGTGCGCGGTGATCGAGACGAGATCCGCCTTGGCGGCCTCGACGTCGAACGGCACCTTGCCGATGCCCTGCACCGCGTCGGTGTGGAAGAGCACGCCCTTGCGGCGGCACAGCGCGCCGATCTCGTTGACCGGCTGCACCACGCCGACCTCGTTGTTCGCGAGCATGATCGACACGAGCACCGTGCGGTCCGTGATCGCCGCTTCGAGCTGCGCGAGGTCCACCAAGCCGTCCTTCTTGGGCTTGAGGTAGGTGACGCGGGCGCCGGTGCGCACCGTCTCGAGCCAGCGCGTCAGCACGGCGTCCTTGTCCAGCTCGTGCTTGAGCTCGAGCGTGGCCAGTTCGTCCGCCTTCACCGCGCGGCCGGTCAGCTCCATCAGCCGCAGCAGCTTCAGCTCGTCGATGCGCTCCTGCCGCTGGCGCTCGAGGCGCTTGCAGGTGTCGAGCACGCACTTGTGCTCCGTCTCCAGCGTGACGATGTGATCGCCCTTGTCCTTGTAGAACTCGAGCGCGCCCTTGATCGCGAGGTTGTTCGACTCCGTCGCGCCGCTGGTGAAGACCAGCTCCTTGTCCGACGCGCCGATGAGCGCGGCGATCTGCTTGCGCGCCAGCTCGACGGCAGCCTCCGCCTTCCAGCCGAAGACGTGGTTGCGCGACGCGGCGTTGCCGAAGTCGTCCGTGAAGTACGGGCGCATCGCGTCCAGCACGCGCGGGTCCACCGGCGTCGTCGCGTGGTTGTCGAGGTAGATGGGCAGCTTCACCATGGGTTCAAGCCCTTCGATTCCAATGTGGACCACCGAGGTCCAGATTCGTGCTTTCTCCTAGCGACTCAATGCGGACCGCGCAAGTCCACTTTGGCGTAAGTCACTGAAACAACGTCAGCATTTGTCTCAGAACGGAGCAGTGCGCCTTCTTGGAGCACCCTGAAGTGGAGCGGACCCGAGGTCGCTTGCCGAGAGATCAACAGGTTTGGGCTTCGCCACCGGGTTGCACAGGGACAGGGGCGTCGTTCCCTCGCAGCCACTGAAGGAGTCGTCCATGTCTCGCCCGCCGCCCATTGCCCCCGACGAAGCCCGCGCCGTCGTCCGGTACGCCGAAGGCTGGCGCAAGGGGAAGCCCGAGGAGGATCCCGACAAGCTCAAGCGCTGGGGGTGGATCTCCGCCAAGCCGTCCGAGTTCCTCATTCGCATGCGCGGCGGAGACATCGCATCGGCCGGGCAGGGCGCGACGACGTTCAAGTGGCCGTGGGACTCGGTGGCGATCGTGCCGACGTCCGTGCAGCGGCTGCAGTTCACCGCCGATCAGATCACCCAGGAGAAGGTGGGCGTGAAGGTGACCGGCATCGCCGTGTACCGAATCGCCGACCCGCTGATCGCCTTTCGCATGCTCAACTTCAGCTTTCCGGAGCGCGCGCAGGAGAAGCTGCGGCTGATGATGGAAGAGATGTGCGTGGGCGCGGTGCGGCGGCTGGTCGCCAACCTCACCGTCGAGCAGTGCCTGACGCGCCGGAAGGACGCGCTGGCCAGCGAGCTCATCAAGGAGATCGCGCCGGTCGTCTCGGGCTCGGGCCGGCTCGAAGACAAGACGATCAAGGGCTGGGGTTTGGTGGTCGACACCATCGAGATCCAAGACGTGCAGGTGCTCTCGCAGCAGGTCTTCACCAACATGCAGGCCCGCTTCCGGCACGATCAGGAACGGCAGGCGCGGGAAGCCGAGCTCGCCAAGGAGCTGGCGATCAAGCAGGAAGAGACGTCGACCGAGCGCAGCGTCGAGCAGTCGAAGGTGGCGTCGGCGACGGAGCTGCGGCGGCTGCGCCTGGTCGCTGAGGAAGAGTCGCGGCTCGAGAAGCTCGCGAGCGAAGGCAAGGTCGAAGCGCAGCGCCTGGCGCACGAGCGGAGCACCCGGGCAGGGCAGCTCCAGGCCGAGCGGGAACTCCAGCTGGCCAAGCTGGCCGTGGAGGACGAGCTGCGGCGAAAGAAGCAGGCCGCGGCGGAGCAGGTCGCGCTCGAAGAGCTCGCCGCGCAGGCCCGCCACGCCCAGCAGCGGCTCCAGGTGGAACTCGAGACGGCGCGGATTCAGCGGGAAGTCGAGCAGGAACGGCACGCGGCGCGCCTGGCGGAGCAGGAACGGGCGGCGGAGCTCGAGCGGGCCACCGCGCTGGTGGCGCAGGCGAAGTTCGAACTCGCGGCGATCGAAGCGAAGACGGTGGAGCTCGAGGTGCACAAGCAGAAGCTCCTGGGATCGTTCGAGCTCGAGCGCGCGGCGAGCCTGCGGCAGATCGAGAACTCGCTGTCGCCCGAGGCGATCCAGTTGGCGATCGCTCAGAAGCTCCCGGAGCTCGCCCAGGCCTTCCAACAGAAGATGGGTGAGGTCCACGTGACGGCGGTCGATGGGGCCAACCCCTTCGGCTACATCGCCGCGGCGGTCGAAGGGGTGATGGGCCTGGCGCGATCGGCGGGGCTGGAGCTGCCGGCGAAGCCTTCGAAGAGCTGAAGGGGGTGAAACGGGACGGGCGCCTGAGGCATATAGGGCCGCATGGCTTTCCCGAAGGTGCTCCTCCTGGCGTTCGCCGCGGCGCTGGGGCTGACGGTCGTCCCCACGCTGCTCCCTGAAGGGCCCAGCACCTCGCTCGACGCGGCGGGGCAGCTGGCCCAGGGCGCCTGGGGGACGGCCTTCGGCGTCGTCTTCCTGGGCGGGCTGCTGACGGCGCTGACCCCGTGTGTGTACCCGCTGATCCCCATCACCGTCGGCGTCTTCGGCGCGCGGCAGGCGTCGAGCCGGAGCCGGGCCTTCTTGCTGACGACGGCCTACGTCGTGGGCATGGGCGTGGTGTTCAGCGCGCTGGGCGTGGCCGCGGCGCTGTCGGGTAAGGCCTTCGGCGCGGTGCTGGGCAACCAGTGGCTGGTGGTCGGCCTGGCGGTGTTCCTCCTGGTGCTCGCCTCGTCCATGTTCGGCGCGTTCGAGCTGGCCCTGCCGTCCGGGCTGGCGATGAAGCTGAACGGCGTCGGCGGCGGAGGCGTCATCGGCGCGCTGCTCATGGGCTCCGTCGCGGGCTTCCTCGCGGCGCCGTGCACGGGCCCGGTGCTCACCGGCGTGCTCGCCTGGGTGTCGCAGACGCAGGATCCAGTCCTCGGGGCGGCCCTGCTGTTCGTCTACGCGCTGGGCATCGGCGTTCCGTTCTTCTTGATCGGAGTCTTCACGCTGCGGCTGCCCAAGGGCGGCGCGTGGATGGACTGGGTCAAGAGCGTGTTCGGCATCGCGCTGGTAGCGCTCGCCGTCAGCTACCTGCGCGACGCGTTCCCAGCCGTGCGCGGCTCCGTCGCCGCGGCGGGCCAGGCGCTCGGGAAGCCGGGGGCGATTGGGCTGGCCGCGGTGCTCGCCTTCGCCGGCGTGGCGTTGGGCGCGGTCCACCGGACCTTCTCCGAGCGCGGGCTGCTCAAGGGGCTGGGCGTGGCAGCAGTCGTCGTCGCGTTCGTGTTGCGCATGGCTGCGCCGGTGCAGTCGGTTGGCGCGGACGGCGTGGCGGCGCCGAGCTTCACCTGGGCGCTGACGTTCAAAGCGGACGAAGCGAAGTCGGCCGCCGAGTTCGACGCGGCGCTCCAGCGCGCGAAGGACAGCTGCAAGCCGGTGATGATCGACTTCTTCGCCGACTGGTGCGCCGCCTGTAAGGAGCTGGACGAGCGGACGTACGTGGCGACCGAGGTCATCAGTGAGGCCAAGCGCTTCGTGACGATCAAGGTGGACGGTACGAACGACCACGAGGTGCTCGACAAGCTCTATGAGCGCTTCGGCGTAAGCGGGCTGCCGACCGTCGCCTTCATCGATCCCCTCGGGCAGGTCCTCACCGCGCCGCGGGTCACCGGCTTCTTGGCGCCGGCCGCGTTCACGCAGGAGCTCCAGAAGGTCGCGGTGGCCACATGCTCACGCTGATCGCCGCGCTTTCGATCGCGCAGGTCGACGGCGGTGTGCTGGCCAAGCTCGGGGCCCTCGACGTGCTGCAGACCCAAGTGGCGGCGTGGAACCGGGGCGATCTCGACGCCTTCTGCGTCGTCTACGCGGAGGACGCGGCGTTCGTGAGCCCCAAGGGCGTGACGCGGGGGCGCGCCGAGGTGCTCGCCCGGTACAAGAAGCGCTACCCCGACGCGAAGGCCATGGGGAAGCTCACGCTGACGCCGGTCGACGTGCAGGACGGTGGCGACACCGTGAGCGTCGCTGCGCGCTGGGAGCTGGCGTACGACGATCGCCCCACCGCTTCGGGGCACACCGTGGTTGTCCTCCGGCGGCTCGGCGGGCTCTGGCGGATCGTCCACGATGCGTCGATGTGAAGCGCTGCTGGCCTGCGCGCTGACCCTGAGCTGTGCGTCGACGCCCGTGTCTGTTGCCGACGCCGGCTGTGCGAGCTGCGCGGTGTGGGGCCGGCCGGAGCCACAGGGGACGCTGCCGCTCGAGCTGTCGGAGCTGTCCGGGCTGGTGGCGGCGGCGCGCAGCCCGGGCGTGCTCTTTGGGCACAACGACAGCGGCGACACAGCGCGCTTCTTCGCGATCGACGAACGGGGCGCGCTCCTGGCGACCTTCGTGTTGCCCGACGCGGGCGCGACGGACTGGGAAGCAGTGGGCCGAGGTCCGTGCGAGGAAGGTTCGTGCCTGTTCTTCGGCGATCTCGGCGACAACGCGAAGGTTCGAGGGCGCTACACGATCTTCCGCGTACCCGAACCGTCGATCCCCGGTTCAGCCTCGATGCCGCTCGCCGTTCAATTCACCCAGCTCGACGTGACGTACCCGGACGCCGGCCGACGGAACGCCGAGGCGATGCTGGTGCACCCCGTCAGCGGCGACCTCTACGTCATCACCAAGGAGCCCAGCGGCATCCCCAGTGAGGTCTTCGTGCTCCGGCAGAGCGGGAGCCTCAGGGCGGGCGCGTTCGAGCTGAGCGGGATCACGACGCTTCCATTCCCTGGGCCCGGCGACGATCCGATCACCGCTGCCGACGTCGATCCCTGCGGCCGCCGCGTGCTGCTGCGCTTGTATGACGGCCTCATCGAGCTGAGCCTCGCCGACGGCCAACCGTTCGATTCGGTGTTCTCGAGCGCGCCCCGTCGGCTGCCCGTCGCCCAGGAGCCTCAGGGCGAAGCGGTGGCGTTCTCACACGACGGCGTGTCGTTCTTCACCGGCTCCGAGCGCCTCAATCCCACCGAGCCCCTGAATCGATCCCGCTGTAGGCCCTGAGAACCCGCGGGGTTGGGTCGACTTTGCAGAACTTCACGGCTGCATGGATTGCGCGCCGGGGTTCGTGCGTTACGTGATGTGCCATGCGAGGACTGCCACCGAAGAGTTTGCCGTTGCGAATCGTCATTCACTCTGAAGCCGGGTTGCTGGATCAGTTGGCGCGTGAGAGCGACGCGCTGATCTTGAGCCCCGTCGAGACAAGTCTGGAGATCTCGGCGCGCGTCGCCCAAGCCGACGTGATCATCGTCGACGTGGCGAGCCTCGGGGCCCCTGGCCTCCAGGAGATCCGCGAGCTGCGCTTCGATCGGCCGGTCCTGGCGATCGTCACGCCGTCACAGGCGGCTGAAGCGCTCGGCACGCAGGCCAAGGGCGTGCTGCTGCAAGGCACGACCACCGCCAAGGTCGAAGCGGCGCTCCAGGCGCTGCACGTCGGGCTGCGCGTCACTGACCCGGCGATCCCCACCGGCGTGGCGACTGCGCCGAAGGGCGAGGGGAGCGTGCACGCGAACGGCACGGTCCTGACGCCGCGCGAGCGTGAGGTGATCGTCCTCATGGCCGAAGGGCTGTCGAACAAGCAGATCGCCGCGAAGCTGACGATCAGCGAGCACACCGCGAAGTTCCACGTGAACTCGATCCTGCAGAAGATGGACGCGCAGAAGCGGGTCGAAGCCGTGGTCCGCGCCGCGCAGCAGGGCCTGCTGTCGCTCTGACGCTGACCCCTGACGCAGAGCGGAGAGAGCCGAGCAGAACGACGAAGGCCGCCTACTGCGCTCCTGCGGGCGTCGAGGCGGCCTTCGGCGCGTTCGCAGCGCCGTGGATCCAGACGAGCTCGGCGCCCTTGCGGCCAGCCCACAGGCCCGTGCCCAAGACGCCAAAGCCCAAGAGCCCCAGCGCGAAGGACCCGGCGCGGAAGCCCAGCTCATGGCGCAGGAACATCAGCGCGGCGCAGGCGAGCGCCAGGGCGACCGCGGCGATCACGAAGCGCTCGGCGGCCTCTTCATGCGCATGCACCGCGTCCTTCTGGAGCACGCGCTCGAGGCGCCGCTCCTCTTCTTCACCGGTGCGCTGGGCGAAGACCGCGGTGCTCGCCGCGAGCGAGGCGACGAACACGACGATCATCCACGAGGTGCGAGGCAGCCAGGCGCGAGCGATCGCGAAGGCCACCCCCAGCCCCAGCAGGGGCAGGAGGAAGGCCAGGCCAATCGGGAGGTGAACGATGGCGGGGTGGAGCGGCAGCTCCACTCACTTGCCCTTGATGCTGATGAGCTCCACTTCGAAGATCAGCGTCGAGTTCGGCGGAATGTTCGGGCCCGCGCCGCGCTCGCCGTACGCCGTGTCCGACGGGCACACCAGGCGGGCCTTCTCGCCGACCTTCATCTTGCCGACGCCGTCGGTCCAGCACTTGACGACGCCGTTGAGCGGGAACTCCGTGGGCTCGCCGCGCTTGTAGCTGCTGTCGAACTCCGTTCCGTCGATCAGCGTGCCCTTGTAGTGCACCTTCACGGTGTCCGTGGCCGCGGGGCTCGCGCCGGCGCCGGCCTTCATGGTCTTGATGAGCACGCCCGACGGCAGCTTCGTCACGCCGGCTTCCTTCTCGGCCTTCGCCAGGAAGTCCTTGCCGACCTTCTTGGCCTCTTCGCCCTTCTTCTGCTGCTCTTCCTGCATCTTCTTCTGCGCCGCCTCCATGCGCGGCTTGAGCATGTCGTCGATGCGGGACTGCA
>JALHOS010000207.1 GCA_022842905.1 Myxococcaceae bacterium
CGTCGGCGGGTGCCGCGGGTGCGGAGGGCGGGGCGCCGGTGAGCGCCGAGCCACCGCCGCAGGCTTCACCACCAGCGCCTCCAGCAGGCGACGGCTCCGCGGCGTGAAGCGCGGGTGGGTCTACCTCGTCCTGCTCGCCAGCTGCGCGCGGGGGGGCAAGCTCGAGGTGGAGCGGCTGACGATCCGAGACGTCGAGGGCCTCGACGTGCTGGGTCGAACGCAGGGCGACGTCGAAGGTCGCGCGCGGGCGCTGCTGACAGAGCGGCGCTTCGTGGTGGTCGACGACGCCGCGGCGGGACGGCCGACGGAAGGGCGCTGGCGGCTCGACCTGGCCGTCGCAGCGCAAGAACCGACGATTGGGGGCGCGCCCGAGGGCCGCGTCGCAGTGGCGATCTCCGCTTCGCAGCGCGGTGGGGCCGAGCCCTTCGTGGTGGGGGACCGCGCGCGGCGCCGCGCCAGCAGCTCGCTGGTCGACGACATTCAACACGCGGCGCGCGAGGCGTTGGACGTGGCGTTGGGCAACGCGTTCGACGAGCTGCACGCGACGGTCGGCTTGGCCAGCCTGGACGAGCGCGGGCTTCAGGCCAAGCTGTCGTCGGACGTGGCGCCGATCCGGCGCGCGGCGCTGCGGCTGCTGGTCGGTCGACGCAGCCCGGCCGCGCTGGAGCCGCTCGTCGGCCAGCTGAAGACCGAAGACGAAGACGAGCTGCGCAGGACCATGGGGCAGCTGGTGGAGCTGGGCGATCCGCGCGCCGCCAAGCCGCTGATCGAAGCGGCGCACCTGCGGAGCCTGGCGTTCCAGCGGGAGCTGCTCTTCGCGCTGGGGTCCTTGGGCGGACTCGAAGCCGAGGCGTACTTGTCCATGGTCGCTCAAGGCCATGACGAGCCTGCGCTCCGCGACGCGGCAGAGCGGGCGCTGGAAGAGCTGCGGGCGCCGAAGCCCGCGAGGAGGACACCGTGAAGACAGGGCTGTGGGTGGTGGTGTGGGGGGCTGGCGTCGTGCTGGCGGGCGCGGCGTGCGCGACGACGGGGGCGACGGCGGGCAAGGAAGCGCCGGTCGCGGCCGGCCCGCGCGCGGCGGACTACTACCCCATGCTCGTCGGCACGCGCTGGACGTACGCAATCAGCATGTTGGGCCAGACGAGCGAGCAGCAGCTGTCCCTGGTTCGCGCCGAGAACGGCCAGGTCGAAGACAGCACCGGGGCCCAGTTCATCGTCGACGGGTACGGCCTGCGGGATCAGAAGCGCTACCTCCTGCGCGATCCGCTCGAGGTGGGGACGAAGTGGAACAACGTCGTCAGCCCGTCCGCCGTCGAGCACTTCGAGATCGTCGGCGTGCGCCAGCCGTGCGACGCCAAGGTCGGGCCCCAGGACGGCTGCGTGATCGTCGAGATGAAGACCCGCATCGATCAGGACAAGCAGCTGCTGATCGAGACGACGTACGGGCCGGGCACCGGCATCGTCCGGCAGACGACCACGCTCGAGAACAAGGGCGCGCGGATCCCTCAGACGAGGCTCGAGCTGGTGGGCTTTGCGCTGGGCGACGCGGGGGACGGCGGTGTGCGCGCAGGTCCTCCCTAAAGAGCGCTGCGTTCCCGCGCCTGCTACGCTTCAACGCACCGTGACGCCGGAGCTGTCGAACGAAGAGCTGATCCTGTCCTTCTTGGCCGAAGGCGGGGACGACTTCGTGTCGGGCGCCACGCTGTCCGACAAGCTCGGGCTGTCGCGCACCGCGGTGTGGAAGCACGTCGAGACGCTGCGCCGCCTGGGCTACCGGATCGACGCGCAGCCTGCGCGAGGGTACCGGCTCCTCGAAGTGCCTGATCGCCTCACCGCGCTCGAGCTCTCGCCGCTGCTCGCCACGCGGGAGCTGGGTCGTACGCTCCACGCCTTCGACAGCGTGGCGTCGACCAACGGCACCGCGTTCACGCTCGCGCAGGAAGGCGCGTTCCACGGCGAGGTGGTCGTCGCCGAGACGCAGACCGAAGGGCGAGGCCGGCGGGGCAGGGCCTGGGTCAGCCCGAGCGGGAAGAACCTCTACTGCTCCGTGGTGCTGCGCCCCGAGCTGCCCCCGGCTCGCGCGCCCGAGATCACCCTGGTGACCGCGGTCGCGCTCGCGGAGACGCTGGGCGAGCTCAACGTCGACGCGCGGATCAAGTGGCCCAACGACGTTCAGCTCGGTGGGCGCAAGGTCGCCGGCGTGCTGACCGAGCTGTCCGCCGACGCCGAGCGCGTGCACTTCGTCGTCGTCGGTGTCGGCGTCAACCTCAACTCGGTGCAGGGCGACCTCCCGGCGGACTTGAAGGACACTGCGATCTCCGTGTTCGAAGCCCGAGGGGCACCCGTTCCGCGGGCGCTGTTCACGGCGGCGCTGCTGGCGACCCTGGAGCGCTGGCTCGACGTGTGGACGAACGAAGGGTTCGCGCCGATCCGCGCGGCCTGGCGGGCGAAGTGCTCCACGCTGGGGCAGCGCGTGCGCGTCAAGAACGAGCGCGACGAGCTGGTGGGTATCGCCGAGGACGTCGACGACACCGGCGCGCTGCTGGTCCGCGTGGGCGACCGGCTCGAGCGCGTCCTGGCGGGTGACGTGGAAACGCTTCGCCCGGCGCCGCAGTGAAGCCGCTATCATCTGCCGGGCATGCTGCTCGCGATCGACGTCGGTAACACCAACACCGTCCTCGGCGTCTACGAAGGGGCCACGCTCCGCGCGCACTGGCGAATCGAGACCACCGCGCGCCGCACGTACGACGAGTACGGGATCCTGATCTTCCAGCTCTTCACCCACGCTGGCCTCGATCCGAAGCAGGTGAAGGCCGTTGCCGTGTCGAGCGTCGTGCCGACCCTGCACTTCAACCTCGAGAAAATGGCGGAGCGCTACTTCAAGCTGCAGCCCATGTTCGTGGGCCCGGGCGTGAAGACCGGCATGCCGATCCTCTACGACAACCCGCGTGAGGTCGGCGCGGATCGCATCGTCAACGCGGTGGCCGCCTTCGAGCGCCACAAGGGCGCGCTGATCGTCGTCGACTTCGGCACCGCGACGACGTTCGACGCGGTGACGGCGAAAGGGGAATACCTGGGCGGCGCGATCTGCCCCGGCATCACGATCGCCATGGAGGCGCTGTTCACCAACGCCTCCAAGCTGCCGCGGGTGGAGTTCGCCCGGCCCCCGGCGGTGATCGGCAAGAACACCGTCCATTCCATGCAGTCGGGGCTCGTCTTTGGCTACGTGTCGCTGGTCGACGGCATCTGCGCGCGCATGACGAGCGATCTGGGCGGCACGGCGCGGGTGTTCGCCACCGGTGGGCTGGCGCCGCTCATCGCCTCCGAGTCGAAGGCGATCCACGTCGTCGACGAGTTTTTGACCTTGGAAGGCCTCCGACTCATCTACCTGAGGAACCACCCATGACCGACGAACAGGCTCCCCTCGCTCCGCCGGCGGAGGCCGCGGCACCGGCCGAGGTCGCCTCGGCGTGTCCCATCACCGCCGACTTCCTGCCGCCGAACATGCGCAAGCACGTGGACCCCAAGGCGCCCGCGCCTCTGCGGAAGATGGCGGCGAAGGGCCTCGTTCCCCTGTCCCCGTCGGACATGTGCGGCGCCTTGTTCATGTTGATGTACGACCCCGACGAGGACGTGCGCGAGACCGCCGGGAAGACGGCGTCGACACTGCCGGATCGCATCGCGTCGGCGGCGTTCCGTGACGAGCACGTGCAGCCGGCGGTGTTGGGCTGGTTCTTGGCGGTCTTCGCCGAGAACGACTCCTACGCCGAGATGTTGATCCTCAACGCCAACACCCCGGACGACGCGGTGGCGGCGGTCTCGGCGACGTGCAGCAAGCGCACGGCGGAGATCATCGGCCAGAACCAGCTGCGGTTGCTGCGCCACGACGACATCATTCGCCAGCTGTCGACGAACCCCGTCGCCCAGGGCGCGCTGATCGACGGCGTCTGCGACTTCGCGGTGCGCTCCGGCCTGCGCCTGGACGACGTCCCGCTGATGAAGGCCGCGCGCGTGCGCCTGTTCGGGCCCGAGGTCGCCGAAGCGCCGCCGCCGGCCGACGCGCCGCCCACCGCCGATCAGCTCATGGAAGAGTTCAAGGCGGAGGTCGTCGCCGAGGACCAGCCCCCGCTCGAGGAAGGCAAGAAGCTCACGCTCGCGCAGCGGGTCATGAAGATGAACGTGGCCGAGAAGATCAAGCTGGCCACCAAGGGCAACAAGGAAGCGCGGGGCATTCTGATCCGCGATTCGAACAAGCTCGTCGCCGTGGCGACGATCCGCAGCCCTCGCATCAGCGACGGGGAGATCCTCACCCAGGCCCAGAACAAGGCCGCGCACGACGACGTGCTCCGCGTCATCTACGGCAACCGCGAGTGGCTGCGCATGTACGCGATCAAGCTCGCGCTGGTGAAGAACCCGAAGGTCCCTCAGGCGATCTCCATGAAGCTGCTGAACACGCTCCAGGAGACCGACGTGAAGAAGATCGCCACCGACCGCATGGTGCCCGGCAGCGTGCAGATGCTCGCCAAGAAGATGCTGCAGAAGAAGGCCGAGGCGAAGAAGGAAGAGAAGTAACCCCGCCTCGGGCGGCGGTGCGGCTGGCTCTCAGGCCTCGGCGAGCTCTTCGAGCTCGACGTCGTCCTCGGCGGGCTGGGCGTCGAGGGTGGCCAAAGCCTGCTGGAGCGCTTCCTTCTGGCGCGCGAGCAGATCCTGCTGGGCCTTGAGCCGGCCCTGGAGCTTGCCCGAGCGCTCTTCGTAGCGCCGCGCCTCGGACTCGGTGTCCGACAGCTTGGTGCGCAGCCCCGACATCTCCTCGGCGAACGCGGTGGCCTGCGCGCTGACCTGGCTGCGCGCGCCGTCGGCTTCCTGCTGAGCGGCCTCGAGCTGCGCCCGGCTGGACTCGAGGTCGGCCTTGGTCGCCTCGAGCTCGGTCCGTTGCGTCTCCAGCTCGGCCTTGGTGCCGTCCAGCTCCGTGCGCGCGCTCTCCAGCTCGCCCTTGGTGTCGGTGAGCTGCGCCTCGATCGCGTCCTTGGCGCTGGACAGCTCGGCCTTGGCTGCTTCGAGCTCGGCCTTGGCGGCGCGCAGGCCCTCGGCTTCAGTTTCGAGCTCGGACAGGCGCCCTTGCTGGCTTTCGAAGTCCGTCTCCAGCGTGCTGAGCTTCGCGGCCGCGGCGCGGCCTTCTTCCTTGGCGGCGGTCACGGCGGCGTCGGCCTTCTTCTTCTCGGCCGTCAGCTGGTCGACCTTGCCCTGCAGCGTCTTGAGCTGCGCGTCCTTCTTCGCCGCCTCGGCGTTGAGCTCGGACAGCTGCTGCTCGATCGTGTTCTCTTTTTCATGCAGCTCGACGATCTGCTGTTCCTTCTCGTTGAGCTCGCTCTTGAGCCGGAGGATCTCCTTGTCCTTCTTGTTCACCGAGTCGCGCAGGGCGAACAGATCCTTGTCGTTCTTGCTGGCCGGCGCGGTCTTGGCCGTCTCGAGCTCCGTCTGCTTCGACTCGAGCTCCGCTTCGAGCTCGCGCACGCGGGCCTCGAGGTCCGAAGCGCGGGTGTTGGCGTCGCTCAGCGAGGCCGTCAGCTCCGTCACCTTGGAGCGCAGCTCGCGCGTCTCGATGGAGTCGATGCCGGAGCCCGAGCTGCGCGGGGCGGACACGGCCGGGGCGGGGACGTGGGCCTTGGCCGGCGGAGATGCCTGGGGCGGCTTGGGCGGCATCGGCATCGGAGCGCTGAAGCCGACCACCGTCTTCGCGTCGTCGTCGAAGTCGGCCGCGGTGGCCGCCGCTGCGGCCGCTGCCGTCGACGGCTTTTCTTCGAACATGGAGTCGATGGCGTCGACCATTTCGAAGTCGGGGTCGCTGGTCGCCACGGTCTCGTCGCTGCGCTCGACCACCACCTCTTCCGGCTCCGACGGCGACGACTCGGTCGGCGGTTCCGGGAACCCGACCAGCGCGCCGACGCGGTCCACCAGCGTCGCGGGCTCGAGCGGCTTGCCGACGTAGTCTTCGGCGCGCGTCTTGAGCTTCTGGTGCTGCGCGAAGCCCTTGGGGTCGCCGATGATCACTACCGGCACGGACTTCAAGTCGTCGTCGCTCTTGAGCTTCTTGCAGATGATGTAGCCGTTCTGGCCGGCGTCGAGGTCGACGGCGAGCACCACACACGCCGGCGCGCCGCTGCGAATGAGCTCCGGGGCCCCCTTGCCGTCGGTGGTGGTCTCCGGGCTGAAGCCGCGGGCTGCGAGCGCGTCGCGCAGCGACTCCATGAGCGCGACGTCCTTCTCGACGATCAGAATCTTGGACATGGGCCGGGGAGGCTACCGACCGCCCCCCAGGGGGTCAACGAAACCGAGAGCGGTGCGCCCACACTTTTTCAGCGCTGGAAGCTCGCCGGCTGCACCTGCGGGCTGCGGGACGGGAGCGGCAGCTCCGACGGCGGCAGCAGCTCGAGCACGTCGCGTTCGTCCAGGTCCGAAACCAGCTGGTACACGACGTCGCCGTTGCGCCAGCTGACCACGTTGTACCCGTGGCTGTTGGCCACCTGCGGCTCGTCGTCGTACGCGACGTCTCTGGGGGGATCGCCGTAGACGAACAGGCCCAGCTGCCGAGCGCGGGCGGTGTCGTAGCGAATGTAGGCGGCGGGCTTCTCGCGCACGTTGAGCAGCCGCGCGCCGGCCGCCCGTGCGTTGGGGATCTGCGGAACGGCCACGCGGTGATCGAGCTTGCCCGCGAAGAACGCTTCGAGCTGCTCCACGTTCTGCCCGAAGTCCTGCCCGACGTTCTTGGGCTGCACTTCGAGCGGGTACTGGCGGGCGTGCCGCTGCGCGGCGTCGTCGGCGTACGCGCGGCGCTGCGCCGCTCGGTGCTGCCAGGTCCCGGTCAGGCCGATCAACGCGACCGCCGCCGCCCCGGCGAAGACCACCGCCGCCTGTTTACGGCGCGAGCGGCGACCTTCTTCGGCCAGATCGAACTGCAGGCGTGCACGCAGGGCCAAAGGGGCCTGGGGCAGGGCGCCTTTGGCCGCGCGAACGACGGTCACGAGCTGGCGCTGCTGGGAGATCCGCTCGGTACAGGCCGCACAGCGGGCCGCGTGCGCTTCGACGAGCTGCGCCTCGGAAGCGACGAGCTCCCCGTCCACGAACGCCTGAACGACCGTGCTCAGCTGCGAACAGTCCATGGTGCGCGGGCAGAACGCCTCGTCACCCCAGCTTCTTCCGCTGTCGGTACGTGTTCAAGTTGATTGGCGCCTCGCCCCCCGCCTCTGCGGCCGGGTCCGCCGCCAGGTCCGCGTTCGGCACGACGCCCTCGAGCCCTTCCTTCGCCAGCAGCAGCCGCTGGAGCGCCTTTCGCCCGCGGAACAGTCGGCTCATGACGGTGCCCACCGGCACGTTCAAGATGTCGGCGGCTTCCTTGTACGAAAACTCCTGCAAGTCCGCGAGGATGACCACCATGCGGAAATCGATGGGGAGCTCGTCGATGGCGCCGAGCACGGCTTCGCTCAGTGCGCGGTCGACCAGGTGGGACTCGGGGTCCTGCACCTGCTCGGTGGCGTCGGCTGAGAAGAAGGCGGCTTCGACCGACTGGCGCTCCGACTCGTCGCCCAAGCGGTTGGCCTTTTGCTGGCGGCGGTACCCGTTGATGAAGGTGTTGGTGAGGATCCGGTACAGCCAGGCCTTGAAGTTCGTGCCCTTCTGAAAGCGGTCGAAGAACCGGAACGCCCGCATCACCGTGTCCTGCACGAGATCTTCGGCGTCCGTGGGCTGCCGCGTCAGCCGAACCGCCGCGCCGTAGAGCCCGTCCAGGTGGGGCGCCAGGAGCGCTTCGAACTCGGCTTTCTGTGAGTGGCGGCGGAGGCCAAACATGTCGGTCCCTGTCGTGCGTGCGGCGTGGCGCTGCTGAAACGGCTGAACGGGGCAGTGCGATCTTTATTTCCTGCCCGCGGTCCACAGTGCAGCCGGCTTGCCGCGGTCGCCGAAACGAAACCGCTCGGAACGACTCGAAGAGTCGAACCGGGCGTGTGTACGCCGTGACGCAGTCGTCAGAGGGGTGCGTGACGCCGGTGACAGACCGTCACTTGCCCAGGGCGTCGGACAGCGGCACGTACGGGTAGCCGAGATCGCGCGCGACGGCCTCGTAGGTGACGTGGCCACCGTAGGTGTTGAGGCCCTTGGCGAGCGCCGGGTCCGCGGCGATGGCGGCCTTGAGCCCCATGTCGGCGATCTTCTTCCCGTAGGGGCGCGTCGCGTTGGTCAGCGCGAAGGTCGACGTCATGGGCACCGCGCCGGGCATGTTGGCCACGCCGTAGTGAATGACGCCGCTGACTTCGTAGGTGGGGTTGTCGTGGGTGGTGGCCTTGATCGTCTCGATGCAGCCGCCCTGATCCACCGCGACGTCCACGACGACGGAGCCGCGGCTCATCTCCTTGATCAGGTCCTTGGAGACGAGCTTGGGGGCCTTCGCGCCGGGGATCAGCACCGCGCCGACGACGAGATCGGACTCGCGCACCGCCCGGGCGATGTTCTCCGAGTCGCTCATGAGCGTGGTGATGCGGCCCTGGAAGATGTCGTCGAGGTAGGTCAGCCGGTCGAGGTTCACGTCGAGCAGGGTGACGTCCGCGCCCATGCCCACGGCGACCTTCGCCGCGCAGGTGCCGACGACGCCGCCGCCGATGATGCTGACCTTGGCGTTGCGGACGCCGGGCACGCCGCCGAGCAAAATGCCCTTGCCTCCGTGCGCCTTCTCGAGGGCCGCCGCGCCGACCTGGATCGACATCTTGCCGGCGACTTCGCTCATGGGCTTGAGCAGGGGCAGCGAGCCGTCTTCCGGCTGGATCGTCTCGTACGCGACGGCGGCGACCTTCTTCTTCACCAGCACCTTGGCCAGCTCCGGCACCGCGGCCAGGTGGAAGTAGGTGTAGATGATCTGCCCTTCCTGCATGCGCTCGTACTCGGGCTCGATCGGCTCCTTGACCTTGACGATCATCTCCGCGCGCTTCCACAGCTCGTCGGCGCTGGTGAGGATCTTCGCGCCCACGCGCTCGTAGTCGGCGTCCATGATCCCGGCGCCTTCACCAGCGGCCTTCTCGACGAACACCGTGTGGCCCTTGTCGACGTACGCCTTGGCGATTGCGGGCGTCATTCCGACGCGGTACTCGCGGGTCTTGATCTCCTTGGGAACTCCGACGATCACGGTGGCCTCCGGGGTGGTGAAAAAGAGCGGTCCCGGCGGGATTCGAACCCACGACCTCTGGCTTCGGAGGCCAGCGCTCTATCCAGCTGAGCTACGGGACCACACTGCGACGGCGCTGCCTAACCCAACGGCTGGCCGCCGCCCATGACTTTTTTGACCGGCACGCTCGCCGAAGGCCGTGGTGAGGCCCGCGGCGACGGGCGCCGGTCGGCCGGCCTGACTTCGTCGAGGGCAGAAAAACCGGAGCGCTGGGCCTGGGCGTATAGGATGCAACGCGGCTGAAAATGAGCACCGACACCGAGACGAAGCGGCTGGGGCGGTACGAGCTGCTGTTCAAGCTGGGCGCTGGCGGCATGGGCGAAGTGCACCTCGCCAAGCTCACCGGCGCCGCGGGCTTCGAGAAGCTCTGCATCGTCAAGACGATCCTCAAGCAGATGCAGGCGCAGGTGCAGTTCGTCGAGCGCTTCCACCACGAAGCGCGGGTGTTGGTGCAGCTCAACCACGCCAACATCGCCCAGGTCTACGACATGGGTGAAGCCGACGGCACGCTGTACATGGCGATCGAGTACGTGCCGGGCGTCGATCTGTCCCGCATCTTCAATCACGTCGGCTCGGCCAGCTCGCTCATGCCGATTCCGATCTGCCTCTACGTGGCGCGGCAGCTGTGCGAGGGCTTGGGCTACGCGCACCGCAAGACCGCTGGCGACGGCGCGGCACTCGGCATCGTCCACCGCGACGTGTCTCCACAGAACACGATGGTGTCCTACGAGGGCGAGGTGAAGGTGATCGACTTCGGGCTCGCGAAGAGCTCGGCGCGATCGAACCACACGCTGCCCCAGACGGTGCTCGGCAAGCTCGGCTACATGTCGCCGGAGCAGGCCATGGCCAAGTCCATGGATCACCGCAGCGACATCTATTCCGCGGGGATTGTGATCTGGGAGATGTTGGCCGGCCGCCCGCTCTTCACCGGCGGCACCATGGGCGAGCTGCTCGTCCAAATGGCGAACCCGACAATCCCGTCGCTGACCGCCCTGCGCTCCGACGTCAGCCAGAACCTCGAGGCGATCGTCATGCGGTCGCTCGCGAAGGACCCGGCGGCTCGGTACAACCGGGCCGACGACTTCGCCCGGGCGCTCAACGAGCTGGCGGTGCGCGAAGGCCTGACGATCGGCGCGGAGGAAGTCGGGAACTACGTGCGGGCCATGTGCCCCGAGGAGTTCGCGGCCGAGCGGCGGCTGCAGTCGCAGCTGTCGATCCTGCGCAAGAAGGGGAGCAGCCCGCAGCTCGAGATCGCGCCGCTCAACCCGCAGGTCCGCCCGGGGACGACGTCGGCACTCATGGACGGCACGTTGGTGCGTGAGTCGGCGCCGATGACGCCCGCGCAGCTCGCCCTGAGCGTTTCGGAGGTGCCGACGTCGTCGGAGCGGCGCATCTCCCAGCTGTCGGGTTCACCCGCGCAGAAGGTCGTCGAGCAGCAGGCCGCCCGCGCCGCGCCTTCGAGCTCGCCCAAGGCGATCGTCGACGCGCCGGAGGTTCCTTCGGCAGAGATCGTCGTCCCCAAGAGCAAGGCGCCGCTGATCGTCGTCGCGGTGCTCGCCGGGCTGGTCGTCGTCGGCGCGATCGCGCTGTTCGCCGGCGGATCGAAGCCCCCGCAGCCCGCGCCCGTGGCCGTCCCAACGCCCAAGCCGCTCGACCCGGTCCCCGCGCCCGTAGCGCCTGCGGACAAGCCCGCCGTGGCGGAGCCCGTGCCCACGCCAGCTCCGACGCCGGCCTCTGCCGCGCCGACGGAGACGATCGACGTGCCCGGCGAGGTCCTCAAGCTCGTCCGCGAAGGCGGTAAGGCGTACATCATCCTCGAGAAGGGGCAGAAGCTGAGCGAAGGCGACCGGCTGACCCTGGTCGGGGAGCCGATCAACGGCTCGACGAAGCGGCCGCTGCTGGGGAGCGCCGCGGTGCTGGAGCTCAAGGGCGCGCTGGCGAACTTGATCGTCGAAGAGGACTTCTCGAGCGGCGCGGGCGCGAAGGTCTACGCTGTGCGTGACGCTGCCGTGGCTCGGCCGAAGCCAGGCGCCGTCGCGGTGGCGAAGGTGGAGCCGGTGAAGCCCGCGCCAGAGCCGGTGGCGGTCCCCGTCAAGCCGGAGCCGGTCGTCGTGGCGAAGGTCGAACCCAAGCCGGAGCCCCGAGTCGAGCCGAAGCCTGAACCTAAGCCCGAGCCGCCGCCGGAGCCCAAGCCGGCGCCCGCCAAGGTGGAGCCGGTCAAGGTCGAGCCCGTCAAAGCCGAGCCAGTCAAGGTCGAGGCGGCCAAGCCCCAGGTGAAGCTCCCGCAGCTCTTCGGGGTGATCCGCGTTCGGAAGGACCTGTACGGACAGGTCGCGCGCTTCGAGAACACGAGCTCGTACGCCGTCTCGGGCTGCAAGTTCCGCTTGCCCAACCGCATGGTGGGCGTGCTCAAGCCGGGCGTCGTGGTTCCTTCTCGCGGGCAGACCGACGTGCCGTACGCCGAGTTCAAGCCGGATCCGGATCCGGTGGATCCGCAGTTCGCGTCGGGCTGGGCGCTGGTGCGCTGCGCCGAGGGCGTGGGCTACGTGAAGGCGATCTTCACCGGCCAGTGAGCGGCCGGCCCCTCCGCGTCATTCCTGGGCGACGTCCCACTTCACCCGGCGCCAGGTGCTCCGAAAGTTCGCTTCGTCGCTGAGCTTCGCGGCGCGCTCATGCTCGTGGCCTTCGACGAAGACGACGAAGTCGAACTGTCGAGTCTCGGCCGTCCCCTCGGCGTCGAAGCGCTTGACGAGATCGTTCGCGGGCAGCGTGCGCCGGCCGGCAACGTCGGCGAGCTCCACGGAGACGCCCTTCAGCCCGCCTCCCGGCTGGTACGCCTTGTAGACGAGCTCGGTGCACACCAGCGAAGCGTCGCTGAAGAAGTCGAAGTCGAAGTCGTACGGTCGGCCCTGGTACTTGAACGCGCGCTCGATCGCCTGCGCCTTCTCCAAGGGCTTGAGGCGCGGGCGCAGCGCTCCGAGGTAGTCCACGCCGAACGCGTGTTCGATCGCGGTGAAGCTGACGCCTTCGCTGATCGACTCGATCACCACCAGCGGCCCGTGGCCCTGAAAGTCGACGCCGGACGTGTAGGTCTTCCACTTGGCCGGGTAGCGCTTGGCGAGCAGCGCGGTGAAGGACGCGGCCTTCTCGGGCTGAGCCTGCGCCCAGGCGATCACTTCGGGATCCTGGTCGAACGTGGCCTCGAGATCCTTGGCTGACCCGGCGTACAGCTCGGCGTGGGGCCAGAAGCCCGGCAGGCCAATGTTGGACAGGAACCAGTTCTGGCGGACCACGATCACGTCACCCGGGCGCAGCTTGGGCAGCACGTCGTTGACGATCTGCTCGCGGGTGATGAGCGGCTTGCCGTTGCGGGCGACGCGCGTGTCTCCGGCCCACTCGGCCAGGCCCTTCTGCACGGGGAAGATCGCCTGCCGCGTCGTGTCCTTGGCGATGTCGGCGGCGTTGCCGG
>JALHOS010000208.1 GCA_022842905.1 Myxococcaceae bacterium
GCGACGGCGGCGGCCCTTCTTCTTCCGGCGGTGGCGGGGCCGGCGGCATGGCCAAGTTCGCCACGTTCGGGTTGCTCGGGCGCTGGGTCAGCGCGCGGCGCGATCCGGACGGGCGCGGCGCCGACGCCTTGGGCTCGGCGGCCTGCGGGGGCAGCGCGGCGGGCAGCATCTGCGTGGTGCGCCGCCGCATCTGCTGCACTTCTTCGGGCTTGGCGTCCTTCGCCAGGCCGGCCACGCCCTTGTTGCGCGAGCGCTTAAGCTCGGAAGCGCTGAGCACCCGCGTGTGCGCGCCGCCTTCGAGCGCGACCTCCTCGGTCGACTGGGGCACCTCGCTGGTCGTCGACTGAGTGAAGCGGAAGACCATGGAGCCGAGCGTGACCAGATCGCCCTCGGCCAGCTGGGTCTTGCCTTCGATCTTGGAGCCGTTCACCACGGTGCCGTTGCTGCTGCCCTGGTCCTCCACGAAGTGCCGGCCGGCTTCTTCGAAGATGCGAGCGTGCTTGCGCGAGACGCCGGCCTCGTAGAGCACCACGTCGCACTCGTCAGTGCGCCCGATCAGGATGCTGTCCTGATCGAAGACGAACTCCCGCCCGGCTTCCTTGCCTTCGGCGATGACGAGCTGGAACGGCATGCGGTTGCGGCGAAATCCTAATGGAAAAAACCCAAGGCGCACCAACGTTTGCCGTTTGAAAACGGACTCCGGCTGCGCCAGCGTGCCGCGCGCATGAGCGAGCCCATTCGGTTCATCTTTCGCGGCCGACGCCAGGAGCTGCGCGGCGTGTCGGTTCAGCGCACGGTGCTCGAGTGGCTCCGGGAAGACGCGCGGCAGACTGGCACGAAGGAAGGCTGCGCCGAGGGCGACTGCGGCGCCTGCACCGTCGTCCTCGCCGAGCTGCCTGGGCTGCACACCGCGCCGACCACGCTCGCGGGGACCCGCGGCGCTCAGCTGTCGGTGCGCACGGTGAACGCCTGCATCGCGTTGCTGCCCACGCTCGACGGCAAGGCGCTCTTCACCGTCGAGGACTTGAAGGCCCTGGCGGGCGGCGGCTTGCACCCCGTGCAGCAGGCCATGGTGGAGCACCACGGCTCACAGTGTGGGTTCTGCACGCCGGGCTTCGTCATGTCGCTGTTCGGCGTGTACCAGACGAACGCCCAGGCGCCGTCGCGGCAGGCGCTGGCCGACGCGCTGGCGGGGAACCTGTGCCGCTGCACGGGCTACCGGCCGATCCTCGACGCGGGCCAGGCCATGTTCGCGCCGGCCAAAGTCGACTGGGACACGGCCGGCCTGAGGGCGCAGCTCGAGGCGCTCGTGCGCAGCGACACGTTCCTCTACGAGCACGACGGGCAGCGCTTCTGGGCGCCCAAGTCGGCCGACGCGCTGGCCGAGGTGTTCGACGCCCACCCACGCGCTCGGCTGCTCGCGGGCTCGACGGACGTCGGGCTGTGGGTGACGAAGAAGCTCGAGGCGCTGGGCGACGTGGTGTGGGTGGGCGGCGTCGGCGAGCTCAAGCGGGTGGAGCGCAGCGCCGAGCGGCTCACCATCGGCGCCGCGGTGGCCCTCGAAGACGCGTACGCCGCGCTCACCGCGCTGGTGCCGCAGCTGCGCGAGTATTGGCTCCGCTTCGCCTCGCCGCCGATTCGCCACGCGGGGACGCTGGTCGGGAACGTGGCCAACGGCTCCCCCATTGGAGACTCGGCGCCGGTGTTGATGGCGCTGGGCGCTGAGCTCGCTCTTCGCAAGGGGAGCCGAAGGCGGACGCTGCGGCTCGACGAGTTCTACGTGGGCTACATGAAGAACCGGCTCGAGCCGGGAGAGTGGATTGAAGCGCTCAGCGTGCCGCTGCCGAGCCCCGCCTGGCGGTTTGTCGCCTTCAAGTGGAGCAAGCGCTTCGACAGCGACATCTCCGCGGTGGCGGCGGGCCTCGCGGTCAAGGTGGAGCAGGGCGTCGTGGCGGAGGCGCGCTTGGCCTTCGGCGGGCTCGCGGCCACCGTGCGACGCGCCGCCCACGCCGAGGCCGCGCTGGTGGGGCAGCCCTGGCAGGAAGGCGCCGTTCGCGCTGCGATGGCGGCGCTCACGCAGGACTTCAACCCGCTGAGCGATCTGCGCGCGTCCGACGCGGCGCGCCGCGAGGTCGCGGCGAACTTCCTGCTCAAGCTGTGGCTCCAGACGAGGGACCAGGCGCCGCTGTCGCCGGCCGCCCTATCGGTGTGGGCCGCGCGGACTTGATTCGTGGCAGCTGGGTTGACGTTTCTGCTGCGCCTCACACCGGGTCGGGCGACGACGAGCCCATGGCCGCGACCTGCGGTCAGCCGGTCGCGGCATCGTCGGCGACGCTCGTCTCTCCGCCGGCGCGCTTGAGGCCCAGCCCCTTCATCTTCTTGTAGAAGTGGCCGCGCTCCAGCTCGAGCAGCCGCGCGGCCTCCGTCGCGTTGTCCCGCGTGTACTGGAGCGCGCCCAGAATGATCTCGCGCTCCGCTTCCTCCACCTGCTCACGGAACGGCTTGTCCGCCCGAAAGCGCGGCGGCGGCGGGGCAGGAGGCACCGGCACCTCGACGACCTGGGCCACACTCGGCGCGCCGGGCCCGACGCTCGTCGGCGCGGGCAGGCTCTGCGAGACGTTTCGCCGCTTGGGCCACAGCGCCGCGCAGTCGGCCTGGCTGACGATGGGCCCTTCCCCGAGGATCGCCAGCCGCTCCACCAGGTTGCGCAGCTCGCGCACGTTCCCCGGGTAGTCGTAGGCCTGAATCACCTGCAGCGCGTCGGGTGACAGCCGCAGCAGCTTTCGCCCGTTCTTCCGGCACGCCTCCTCGAGGAACGCGCTGACCAAGGGCAACAGGTCTTCCTTGCGTTCCCGCAGCGGCGGCGCGTGGAGCTGCACCACGTTGAGCCGAAAGTAGAGGTCCTCTCGAAACCGGCCGGCGGCGATCTCCGCCTCGAGGTCCTTGTTGGTGGCGGCCACCACGCGCACGTCGACCTTCAGCGTGTCCGCGCCGCCCACGCGCTCGAGCTCGCCTTCCTGCAACACGCGCAGCAGCTTGGCCTGCATGGCGCCGGGCATGTCGCCCACCTCGTCCAGGAAGAGCGTGCCGCCGTCGGCCAGCTCGAACTTCCCGCGGCGCGCCGCGACGGCGCCGGTGAACGCGCCCTTCTCGTGGCCGAAGAGCTCGGACTCGATGAGCTCGTGCGGCACCGCCGCGCAGTTGAGCTTCACGAAGGGCTTGTGCTTGCGCCTGCTGTTGGCGTGCACCGCGCGGGCGATCAGCTCCTTGCCGCTGCCGTTCTCGCCGGTGATGAGCACCCGGCCCTCCGACGGCGCCGCCCGCTGAATCAGCGCGTAGATCCGCTGCATCGCCGCGCCCTGGCCCACCATGTCGAAGCGCCCCAGCTCGGCCTTGAGCTCGGCCAGCTCTTCCACCGCCTGCTTGAGCTCGAGCGCGTTCTTGAGCGCCAAGAGCAGCCGATCGCGGGAGATCGGCTTCTCCAAGAAGTCCCGCGCGCCCAGCTGCGTCGCCTTCACCGCCGTGTCGATGGTGCCGTGCCCCGACATCATGATGATCGGCAGGTCCGGCCGGGCCGCGCGCAGCTTCGCGAGCGCCGTCAGCCCGTCCATGTCGGGCATCTTCACGTCCATGAGCACCGCGTCGACGGGCTTGTTCGCCACCACGTCGAGGCCCAGCTGCCCGCTCGCCGCCAGCTCGACGCCATAGCCTTCCACCTGCAGCGCCTGGCTCAGCGTGAGGAGAATGTTCCGCTCGTCGTCCACCACCAGCACCACTGCCGCCATGTCGTCCCTCACCCTCGCGTCCGTGTGGCTAACCAGCCACGGTGTGCCGCCGTGGAATGTCCCCAGTGCAGGCGTCGTTCCCATGGCCTTGGGTAGGCCAGGGTGGTATGGGGCCGCCTGTTCTGTCGGGAGGATACATGCACAAGCTTCGGTGGTTGCTGGGGATTTCAGCCGTGACCGCGTTGACGGCCTGTCCGCCGCAGTATCCGAAGTGTGAGTCCGATCAGCACTGCAAGGAGAAGGGCGAGGTCTGCGTGCAGGGCCAGTGCGTCGAGTGCGCCACGGGCGACCAGTGCAAGCCCGGCTTCGTGTGTGAGGCGAACAAGTGTGTGCCCAAGCCCGAGTGCAGCGGCGAAGCCGAGGGCTGCGGGCCGAACGAGAAGTGCAGCCAGGGCAAGTGTGTGGTGACCAAGACCGTGGTGACCAAGGTCGAAGGGTCCTGCGCGACGACGGAAGACTGCCCGTCGGGCCAAGAGTGCAAGGCTGGCAAGTGCGCGGCGCTGCCGCCGCCGGCCGTCGCGTGCACGTTCGACGCGGTGCACTTCGACTTCAACGAGTACGGGCTGGCCAGCGACGTTCAGTCCACGTTGGGCAAGATCGCCGACTGCATCAAGAAGCAGAACCTGCGCTTCACGCTCGAAGGCCACGCCGACGAGCGCGGCACCGAGGAGTACAACATGGTGCTCTCGCAGAAGCGGGCCGCGTCGGTGCGGAAGTACCTCGTCGACTTGGGCGTCACCGCAGGGTCGCTGGACACCGTCGGCTACGGCGAGAACAAGCCGGCCATGGCGGGCAGCGGCGAGTCGGCGTGGGCGGCGAACCGGCGCGTGGAGTTCAAGAAGCGCTAGCGAAAAAGCCGGGGGCCTGGTGCGGCCCGTCAGTGCTTCTTCGGCAGCCGCAGGCCGGTCACCATGCCGAGGCACTGTTTTCGGTAGAACGAGCGGTTCTTCATGGTGTCGGTCGCGGTGAACTCGAGGGCGATCAGGTGCTCGCCCGCGCAGCCTCCGTACAGCTCGACGGTCGGCGTGCCGTCTTTGTAGGGCTTGAGCTGCCTTGGCTCGTTCACCTGCACGCCGGTCAGCGTCAGCAGCTTCGCCTTGAGTGACAGCGGCGCCTCGCTCGTCGGCCTCAGGCTCGCCTTCGTCGCGTCGAGGTACTGGCTGATTCGATCCTGCGGCGTCTCGTCGGGGGACACGCAGCGGGCGAGGGTGACGATCAGATCACACGTGCCGCGCAGATCCGGCGTCTTCATGAGCCGCTTGAGCGTCGGCTCGCGGTCGGCGACCTCCAACGTCCAGCCGGTGGGCAGGTCGAACACGAACGGCCCCACGGACTGTGGGGCCTGGTGGATCAGAGCAGCGACGAGCAGCGCGGTCATGGCGTGTGGCACTGTAACGCCGTCGCCGGGCCGATCTTCATCACCGCGAAGCGGCTACCGCGTGGCGCGCTCGAGCTGGTCGACGAAGTCGCCGACGTTCTTCGCCCAGTAGTGGTTCAAGCCGTCAGGATCGTTGTGGGCGTCGATCGGCGCGTACTTCTGCGCGATGGTCCCGACCGTGTTCCTCCCGACGTAGTACCCGTCCTTCTTCGAGAGCTCCGCGGCCATGCTGAAGATCGACTCCTGATGGCTGGTGAAGCCACGGGGCCTCTTCTTGGAGCCGGTGACGCCCATGGCGTTGTGCCGCCCGTCGGTGAAGGCCTCCGACGTGAAGTGCCCCGTCTCCTGCATGGAGATGCCCGCGAGGAACAGCGGGTCGAGGCTGTGCTTGCGCCCCGCCTCGATGAAGGGCCGCGCCATGTGCTGGCCCTCCGTGCCCAGCGCGGTGCGGAGCTTCTGCTCGTCGACTTCGCGGAACCCGCGCACGTTGCGCGTGGGCCCGCTGCCCCGCGACGCCGCCGGCTTGGCCTTGGGCCGCGCCGCTTCGAAGACCGACTTGTCCGCCCGCCCGCTCGCGAAGCCGTAGCGCTTGAGCGCCTGCTCCGTCGCCTGGCCCATCTTCCCGTCGACCGCCAAGCCCGCGCCCCAGGTGTTCAGCTTCTTCTGCAGCGCCTTGACCGACTCGCCTTCTTCACCCCGGGCGATCGTGGCCAGGCCCGCCTGCACCGCCGTCATCGTCGGCGCGGGTCGGTAGCTTCGTTGGGTCGCGGTCGTCGTGCTCATGAAGGGCCTCGAAGTAGGGGTACGCCTACATTCTCCGCCACCCGCGCTGACCGACCTCTCAACTTCTTGGAAATGTGAGTTACAGCCCGGGCCCTGAGACGGTTTGCAGCAGCGCGAGGAACGCCGCTTCGTCGAGCACCGGCACCCCAAGCTCCTTTGCTTTCAGTAACTTAGAGCCTGCCTCCTCTCCTGCGACGACGTAGTGCGTCTTCTTCGAAACGCTGCCCGACACCTTGCCGCCCTGGCGTTCAATCGCCTCGGTGGCCTGCTCGCGGCTGAGCTTGGCCAAGGTGCCGGTGAGGACGACCGTCTTCCCGGCGAACGGGGACGACGCGGGCGCGGCGATCACGGCGGGGGCTTCAGGCTCGACCCCGGCGGCCAAGAGCGCCGTCACCTCGGCCCGGTTTTCCTCGTGCGCGAAGTGACCGCGAATGGCCTTCGCCATCTCCGGGCCGATGTCGCGGACGGCTTGGAGCTGCGCCTCGTCGGCGTCCATGAGCGCCTGCGGAGAGCGGAAGGCCTCGGCGAGCGCCTTGGCGGTGGACTCGCCGACCTCGGGAATGCCCAGCGCGTAGATGAAGCGGCGCAGCGTGGTGCGCTTGGACTGGGCGATCGCCTCCACCAGGTTCTGCGCGGACTTCTCGCCCAGCCGCTCGAGGCCCGCCAGCCGCTGCGGGGTCAGCGCGTAGAGGTCCGAGAAGCGGCGCACCAGGCCGGCTTCCACCAAGGCCTCACACAGCTTGTCGCCCAGGCCGTCGACGTCCATGGCCGTGCGCGTCGCGAAGTGCCGCAGCCGGCCGGCGAGCTTGGCGGGGCAGCTGGGGCTGGGGCAGCGCCAAATGACGCCGTCCTCGGCGCGGGTGAGCGCGGTCTGACAGACGGGGCAGGCGGTGGGGAAGGTGAAGGGCTGCTGCGAGCCGTCTCGCCGCTCGGTGATGACCTTGACGACCTCGGGGATCACGTCGCCGGCGCGGCGCACGAAGACCCAGTCACCCACCCGCACGTCTTTGCGCCTCAGCTCGTCCTCGTTGTGCAGCGTGGCGCGGGACACGGTGACGCCGCCGACGAAGACCGGCTGGAGATCGGCCGCCGGGGTGACCGCGCCGGTGCGCCCCACCGTGACGCTGATGCCGAGCACCTTCGTCTCGAGCTCCTCGGGAGGGAACTTGTAGGCCACGGCCCAGCGCGGGCTCTTGGAGACCTGTCCGAGGCTGCTGCGGAGCTTCAGCTCGTCGACCTTCACGACCAGCCCGTCGATCTCGTACGGCAGCGCGTGGCGCTCGGCCAACAGGCTCGCGTAGGCGTCGCGCACGCCCTGGCGGCCCTTGACCTCGTAGCGCTTGGGGTTCACCGGCAGGCCCAGCTCCGCCAGGTAGCCGAGCTTCTCCGCGTGCGTTTCGAAGCCGCGGCCGTCGACCACGCCGACCTCGTAGACGTAGAGCGACAGCGGGCGAGACGCGGTGAGCTTCGGGTCCAGCTGACGCAGCGAGCCGGCGGCGCTGTTGCGCGGGTTGACGAAGGGCTCCTCACCCTGCGCCAGCAGCTGCTCGTTCATGCGCTTGAAGTCGGCCTTCTTGATGAACACCTCGCCGCGCACCTCGAGTAACGCGGGGGGCTTGCCGAGCAGCGTCAGCGGCACGCTCTTGATCGTCTTGAGGTTCGCGGTGACGTCTTCGCCGATGACGCCGTCGCCGCGCGTCGACGCCTGCACGAAGCGCCCGGCCTCGTAGACCAGCTCGATCGCCAGCCCGTCCATCTTCGGCTCGCAGACGTACGCGACGTCGCCGTGCCCCGCAGCCTTGACGATGCGCTCGTCGAAGTCCGTCAGCTCTTGATCGTCGAAGACGTTGGCCAGCGACAACATTTGCTGGCGGTGCGTCACCTTGGCGAACTTCTCCAGCGCCTGCCCGCCCACCCGCTGTGTCGGCGAGTCCGGGGTGACGAGCTGAGGGTGCGCCCGCTCCAGCGCCTCGAGCTCTCGCAGCAGCGCGTCGTACGCCGCGTCGGAGATCTCCGGGCGATCGAGCACGTAGTACCGGTGGCTGTGGTGGGCGAGCTGAGCCCTCAACTCGGTGATGCGCGCGGCGGCGTCCATGGCCCGCGACGTGGCTCAAGTCGGCGCATGCGGGCAAGCGCAAACGTCGTTCAGCTGGGAACGAATGAAATCGCGAATGGAACGAGTGTAATGGTGAGACTCCAGGCCGAGGTCCTTTCGTTTCAGGCGCGATCGGCCTGCCCCGGAGTTGCTCTGCGCTGAGCCTAAGGAGGAACACCTCATGACCACGAACTCGACGACGCCGGCGCAGGCTCCAGGGTGGACGCGGTGGCTGCGCTGGGCGCCCCCCGCGGTGTTGTCGGTGGCCGCGCTGGTCCTGGCGGCGCTGTGGAGTCAGCTGCCCGAGGTCTGGCCGGTGCACTGGGACGGGCGCGGGAACGTCAACGGCTGGGCGCACCGCGATCTGCCGGGCGTGTTCGGACCCTTGGGCTTCGGGCTCATCGTGTGGCTCGTGCTCGAGGGCGTGGCGGCGAGCGCTGCCCTCTTCACGCGGCCGCAGGCGGGCATGGAGCCGGTCCAGGCAGCGACCCGCGGGTTGTTGCGGGCGGTGGCGACGGCGCAGGCGCTCCTCTTCGGCACGCTGGCGGTGGCGCTGCCGCTGAGTGCAGGGAGGATCCCCGGGCCAGCGTTGATCGTCGGTCCCATCGCCGTCGTCGTCCTGGCCCTCTGGGGCATTGGACGGACGTTCTCGCGAGCGCTGCACCAGGTGCGCGCCACGCTCGGCGAGCAGGCGCTCGAGGGGTACCACGCGCTCTACTACTCGAACGCGAAGGACCCGCGGCTGTGGGTGCCCAAGCTGGCGGGCATGGGGTGGACGGTGAACTTCGCGCACCGCTGGGGCTGGCCGGTGATGTTGGCGCTCATCGGCTTCGCGGTGGGCTTCCCGCTGGGGCTCGCGGCGCTCTCCGAGGCGCTCGCAGGTCGCTGAGCCGGGCAGTCCACCGGTTTGGAGCTTGACACTTCGTCACCGCGGCCCCTACCTTGCCCGCCGTCATTGCGCGCTGGCTGTTGGGAGGCAGGGGCCGCTCGCAAGGGACGAAGAGTCAACCACCTGAAGAGCGAGTCGCCTCACCGCTCTTCATTCCCCCCAAGCAGCCGGACCTCCATGCCGAAGCGTTCCAAGCCCGAAGCCGACGAGTCGCCCAAGAAGCGCGCGAAGAAGGACGACGACAAGCCGAAGAAGAAGGTCCGCGCCAAGACCGAGGACGCGCCCGAGCAAGCCGAGGACACCGGGCGCGACGAGACGTCTGACGACGACGAGGCCGACGACGGCGACGAAGAGAACGCCAAGCCCAAGCCCATGCTGACGCCGGTCGCGCGGCCGGTGCGGGACGACGACATTCAAGAAGCGCAGCTCGAGGCGAGCGTGGCCGAAGCGCCGGCGCTGCCTGCTTCAGCGCAGCCCGAGCCCTTGGCCGAGCCGGCGCGGGAGGGTGAGGGTCCGACGGAGATCCTCAAGCTCAACGATCTGAAGCGCATGAAGATCACCGAGCTGTCCAAGATGGCCCACAACCTGGGCATCGAAGGCACGCAGGGGCTCAAGAAGCAGGAGCTGCTCGTCGCGATCCTCTCCAACGTCGCCGAGAAGCGGTACCAGGTTCAGGCCGAAGGCGTCATGGAGCTGATGAGCGACGGCTACGGCTTCCTGCGCTCGGCCGACTCGGACTACCAGCCCAGCCCCGACGACATCTACGTGGGCGCCAGCCAGGTGAGGCGCTTCAACCTGCGGCCGGGCGACACCGTCACCGGGCCGATTCGCCAGCCCCGGGAAGGGGAGCGGTACTTCGCGCTGCAGAAGGTCGAGAAGATCAACTTCGCCGATCCGTTCTCGGCGGACGTGCGCGAGCGGATCCTCTTCGACAACCTCACCGCGCTCTACCCGACCAAGAAGCTCAAGCTCGAGCACGACTCGGGCGACATGACGACGCGCATCATCGACATGTTCTGCCCCATCGGCCTGGGCCAGCGCTGCCTCATCGTCGCGCCGCCGAAGGCCGGTAAGACGGTGATGCTCCAGAACATCGCCCACGCGATCGCCAAGAACCACCCGGACATCTACCTGATCGTCCTCTTGGTCGACGAGCGGCCCGAGGAAGTCACCGACATGCAGCGCAACGTGCGCGGCGAGGTCGTCTCGTCCACGTTCGACGAGCCGGCGACGCGGCACGTGCAGGTCGCGGAGATGGTGATCGACAAGGCCAAGCGGCTGGCCGAGCAGAAGAACCACGTCTGCATTCTGCTCGACTCGATCACCCGCCTGGCCCGCGCGTACAACACGGTGGTGCCGGCGTCGGGGAAGATCCTGTCCGGCGGCGTCGACGCGAACGCGCTGCACCGCCCCAAGCGCTTCTTCGGCGCGGCCCGCAACATCGAAGAAGGGGGCTCGCTGACGATCATCGGCACCGCGCTCATCGACACCGGCAGCCGCATGGACGAAGTGATCTTCGAAGAGTTCAAGGGCACGGGGAACTCGGAGATCGTGCTCGACCGCAAGCTGTTCGAAAAGCGCATCTTCCCGTGCCTCGACATCAACAAGTCGGGCACGCGCAAGGAAGAGCTGCTGCTGACGCAGGCCGATCTGGTGCGGGTGACCGCGCTGCGGCAGGTGCTCCACCCGTTCACGCCGATCGACGCGATGGAGTTCTCGCTCAAGCACATGCGTCCGACCAAATCGAACGCCGAGTTCTTGGGCAGCATGAACCGCTGAAGCGGGCGCGGCGGGGCAGGGCCCTTCAGTACCGCGGCCCGGCCTGCGCGCAGATCGTCGGCAGCCCGCCGTCGAGCACCTGAATGGTGTTCGACGGATCGACCAGCGTCGCGTCGTACGGCACCGCCACGCCCTGGGTGTAGTGCTGGGTGACGCTGTTCCCCAGCGCCTGCGCGCCGGCCTGGGTCTGGAGGAACAGGCCGACGGGGGCGTTGACCACCTGATTGCGGACGGCGCTGACGGCGTTGGTGCTGTCGTCCAGGTACAGCCCGACGCGCACGTTCGTCGCGAAGCCGCTGGGCGTCTGGGCGGTGATGTCGCGCAGGCAGTTGTCTTCGATGCGGAGGCCCCGCGTGCCCTGCAGCGTGTAGATCGCCGCTCCGTCGTTGAAGCGTTCGAGGACGCGGCTGATGTCGTTGTGGGTGACGAGGCCGTTCGAGTTGGGCGTGAGCGCGCCTTGGCCGAACCAGCCCAGACTCAGGCCGGAGTAGCCGACGTCGCGAATGCGGTTGTGAACGATCGACACGTCCTTCGCGTAGCCCACCTGGATCCCCACGCCGTCGTACCCGACGCCGATGGCCTCGAACGTCGAGTCCGTCACGCTGACCCGCTCGGTGGCCAGGGCGGCGCTCGCCGCGAACGTGTCGATCAGGAGGCCGTTGCCGGCGATGTCTTCGAAGCGGTCGTGGACGAACTCGACGTCGCGCGACTCGTTGCCGACGACCACCCCCAGCCCGCCGAGCTGCGCGAACGTGCAGTCGGTGAAGGTGACGCCCACCGCGGACGAGAGCGTCACCGCCGCTGGCACCCGGCAGTTGAGCGGCGTTCCACAGAACCCCGAGGTCATCGCCTGGCCGCCGACGTACGCGAGCTGCGTCGGCGCGTTCCACGTCGTGTGGCGGAACTCGAGGCCCTGGAAGTGCAGGCCCTGGATCGGAGCGGTGCTCGTGCCGTTCAGCGTCAGGAGCTGCTCGAGCCTGGGAAGGACGACGCCGCCGGCGTCGAGGCCGTCCTGGGCGCGGGGCAGGAAGTAGATGGAGCCCGCGCGCACCGCGAAGTCTCCGGGCGCCGGAGTGAAGAAGGTCGGGTTCGCGAACGCGTCGACCATGCGCTCGAAGTGCGCGTGGAACGGGTCCGCCCAGGATGGTGGCTGGATCGTGCCGTAGTTGCAGCCTTCGAGGCGCCCGCTCGCGGCGGTTGGGTAGACGGTCAGCTCGCTGGGGCCCGTGATGGCGACGGACTCCACGCCCAGGCGCGTCTGCGTGAAGGTCTTGTGAATGACCAGCTCGACGCCAGACATGGCCTGGACGATGTCGGGGCTCGGCACTCCGCCGTCCAGCCCCAAGCGAACGGCGACCAACGGGCCCGTGCCGCTCGGGTTGGGCGTGCCCGCGCACCCTCCGTCGCCATGGACGTAGCTCTTGACGCCCAGGAAGCTGCCCGCGACCGGGTAACGCACGCGCGTCGGTTGCTGGCCGGCGCCCGCCGCGGAGTAGAGCTGCCGGGCTTCGGCGCCCTGGACGAACGCGTAGTGCATGCCGGTCATCGAGGGGGTCCAGTTCGTGACGGGCGTTCCTCCCGAGACGATGACGCGCTCCCCCGGCCTGGCGCGGTAGGTGATTCGGTGCGGCGCCGGGACGCCGTCCTGGGGCTGAAAGTCGAGGGGCCCCGTCAGCGCGTAGGTGCCGGCGCGAAGGGTGACGAACGCCGTCTTGGGGCCGGCCGAGAGCGCGCTGCGCACCGCCTGTTGGGCTCGGCCGACCGTTCGGAACGGGGTCGCCTCGGTGCCAAGCGCGGAGTCGGAGCCGCTCGGCGCGACGAAGTACTCGAGGACGCCGGCGTCCCCGCTCGCACCTGCGCCGCCCGCAGTCCCGCCGCTGCCCGCAGTCCCGCCGCTGCCCGCAGTTCCGCCGCTGCCCGCAGTTCCGCC
>JALHOS010000209.1 GCA_022842905.1 Myxococcaceae bacterium
GGTGTTGGCCCGGGCTGCGCAGCTGTGGGAGAGCGCGACCTCCAGCCAGATCACCCGCGCTGGCGCCGTGGCCCTGCACGCCGCCCGGGAGAAGGGAGCGAGCGGTTGGCTCATCGTCACGACGGGGCTGCACGAGCGCGGCTTCGAGCTGTGCCTGCGCGTCGGCAGCGTGGGACTAGAAGCCGCGCCCGCCCCCTGGGCGATGGCGCTCCTCAAGCACGTCGTCGACTGGGCACAGACGGCGCCTTCCGATCTGCGCCCGGTGCTGCTGAGCCTGCCGACGGCGCCGGCGGCTGGCATCCCGTCGGAGTTCGGCGCGGTGTCCTTCGCGCCCGCCCCCGGGCTGAGCGCGGCCCACGGCGTCGTCCCGTTCGCGATCGTGCCGCTGCTCCGCGACGAAGCCATGCTCGTGCGCGAGTGGAGCCCGCAGGGCTTCGGAGAAGTGCTGGCCAAGGCCACCCCGTCTTTCACGGTCGACCCTACGCGGGTGTCCATGCTGCTCAGCCCTCGCGCCCGCGCGGCGATCGAAGCCCGCGTCGAGCGCGAAGGCAGCGCGCTGGGCTCGCTGGACGCGCCTTCGTCCGCCCTGCGCACCCAGAAGGACGGCGTCGTGTGGGAGCTCAGCCCGGACGACGCGCTGGCCTTCGTCGCGCTGCTCAAAGGCCGGCTCGGCCACGGCCGCAGCTTCGAGCTGCGCGGTGAGGGGCATCTGGTGCGGGTGCTGCCCGGCGACGCCGCGGCGATCACCGAGAAGGACCCGCTGACGCTCAAGCTCAGCCGCCAGAGCACTCGGGCGCTGCGCGCGACGCTGCGGGGTGAGCCGGGGACGTACCGCTGGGACGAGCTGCCGGGCCTGACGCTGGTGGTTCGACGCGCATGAGCGCGCGCTGGCACGACTTCGAGAACAGCAGCACCTACGTCAACGCGATCGCCAAGGAACTGTCCGCCGAAGGGCTGCTCGCCGACGTCATCGCCGCGCTCCCCCCCGACTGCCGCCCGGGCTTCGAGCAGCCCCTCAGTAAGCGGTGGTGGCCCGGGCAGGTGCTCGGGGAAGCCAACGAGGTGGTCATTCGCCAGCACGGGGACGCGGCGCTCGAGCGCCTGGTCCAGCACGCGCTGCGCAACTCCATGGGCAGAGTGATCGGTCCACTGGTGAAGGTGACGCTGTCGCTCAGCGGCGCCTCACCCGCGACGCTCTTGGCCAACGCCAACCGACTGATGACGGCGGGCGTCCGCGGGCTGGAGTTCGGCTGGGCTGCGACGGACTTAAGGTCCGGGGAGTTCACCGTGCGCTACCCGTCGGCGGCGAGCCCCGCGTTCGGCGTTCACTACCGCGCCGTGCTGCTGCACACGCTGCAGCTCACCCAGCGAGAAGGGACCGTGGAGCCGGGGACCTTGCGGGACGGCGGCAGGACCGTGGCGCTGCGCCTGCGCTGGCGGTGATCCGCTTTCCTGCTGGCGGCCGCTCCCCCTTGGTGCCAAGCACCCACGCGTCATGAAGCTCAAACAACGGCCCGAAGACTTCTCGGTGAAGGAGTCCTACCGCTTCGACACCGTCGAGGACGGCCGCTTCCGCGTGTACTTGATGGACAAGCAGAAGCTGTCCACGTTCGAAGCCATCGACCGCATCCGCGAGCGCTTCGGCCTCAAGCCCGGCGCGATCAGCTACTGCGGGCTCAAGGACAAGCAGGGCCGCACCGAGCAGCTCATCGCCGTCGAGTCCCACGACGTCGACATGCAGGACGATGATCTGCGGCTCAAGTTCCTGGGCCGCACCGACCGCGCGCTGTCCGCCGCCAACACCACGTCCAACCGCTTCGCAGTGACCGTGCGGCAGGTGCGCGAGCGCGACCTCGCCCTGCTCTCGGTGGCCTCCGCCGAGGTGGCCCGTTTGGGCGTGGTGAACTACTTCGACAGCCAGCGCTTCGGCAGCCTCAAGCACGGCCAGGGCTTCATCGCGAAGGATCTGCTCCGCGGCGACTTCGAGGCCGCGCTCAAGAACTACCTGGCCAAGCCCTCGCCGCTCGATCTGTCCGACGACGCCAAGGTGAAGGACTTCTGGCGCAAGAACTGGGGCGACTGGAACGCCCGCTGCCCCTACGCCGCGAACAAGAAGTACTACCGCGTGCTCAACGCGCTGCGCGACGAGCCGCAGGACTACCTCCGCGCGTTCCTGCAGATCGACGCCGACTACCGCGCGCTGCTGATCTTCACGTACCAGTCGTACCTGTGGAACGAGGGCGTGCGCCGGCTGCTCCAGCTCGCCTTCCCCCGCGAGCAGCTCTTCCCCATTCCGTACCAGGCCGGGACGCTGCTGTTTCACTCGGGCGGCGACAAGGCGACGCTCGACTGGCTGCGCGGGCTGTCCTTCCCCCTCGTCGGGCCGACCAGCACGTTCCCCGACGAGAAGGTGAAGGAAGCGATGACCTGGGTGCTCGGCCGCGAGAAGCTGGGGCTCGAGCAGCTCGTCATTCCCGAAGCCAGGAAGCTCCTGTTCTTCAAGCACGAAGAGCGCCCCGTCCTGGTCACCCCGCACAAGCTCGTCATCGGCCGCGCCGGCGACGACGAGCTCAACCGCGGCTTCAAGAAGGTGAACGTCGCCTTCACCCTGCCCCCCGGCAGCTACGCCACCCTCGTCGTCAAGCGCCTCTTCCACTTCGGCATCACCAAGGAAGATCTCGAGCTGCGCGGGCCCAAGCCCGACAAGGAAGCCAAGGCCGCCTACGACGACCGCGCCCAGGGCTTCCGAGCGCAGGCCCAGGCCAAGAAGGACAAGCGCGCGCAGGACCGCGTGCACTCCGGCGCTCCGGGGGCGCGCTTGCCCGACAACCGCCCGAAACCAGACCAGAATTCCAAGCGCAATGCTGGGCCGCGTCGGCCGTACTGACGCTTCGTGAACACCACACTGTTGGGCAGCCTGCCCACTGCGTTCTCGCTGGGTTTCATGACCGCTGAGGCCGAGGAGCCCTGGGTTGCGGACGTTCGGCGGGCGCGCCGCGGCGATCGTGACGCCTTCGCGTCGTTGGTGCGCAGCTCGCAGCGCTCGGTCTACGGGCTGTGCCTGCGCATGCTGCGGACGGCGGCGGAGGCGACGGAGATCGCGCAGGAGACGTTCCTCAAGGCGTACCAGCACCTCGATCGCTTCGACGAGTCACGGCCGTTCGAGGTCTGGGTGCTGACGATCGCGCGCAACCTCTGCCTCGATCTGCTCCGGCGGCGCGGCAAGGTGACGACGGAGGATCTGGACGATCACAGCTACAGCCTGCCCTCGCAGGAACCCAACGCCGAAGACGCGGCGATCGCCACGCAGCAGCGCCGGTCGCTCGAAGACGCGCTGGCGACGTTGTCCGTCGAGGACCGGGAAGTGCTCGCGCTGTATTACGTGCAGCGGCGCACCACGAAGGAGATCGCCCAGGTGATCGGCGTGGCCCCGGGGACGATCATGGCGCGGCTGTTTCGGGCGCGCGAGAAGCTGCGGCAGCGCATGCAGGACAAGGAGGCGCCGGTATGAGTGAGCCGCGCGACGAATTCGAAGTGTTGTTGTCGGAGCTGGCCCCGGACGAGGCGCAGCGAGCGAAGCTGCGCGAAGAGCACCGGCTGCTCGAGCATGATCTGTCTCGGCTGGCGGATCCGCTCCCGCCGCCGGACTTCCTCGCGCAGGTGATGCAGCGGGTCGACGCGGAGGCGGTGGCGGCGGCGCCTCGGCGGGAGCTCTTTCGCGCCCTGGCGATCTTCGTGCCCGTGCTCACGGCGGGGCTGGGGCTGTGGGTCTTCGAAGGAGGCCCCGCCGCCGCTGGGGTGTCGTTCGCCGGCGCGCTGCTCTGGCTGCGGCAGACCGGCCTGGGTGCGCTGGGGGCGCTCGACGCGGTGTGGAAGACGGCGGCGTTGCCTGTCGCGGTTGCGTTGTCGGCGGCGCTGAGCGTGGGGCTGTGGGCGCTCAAGCGCGTCGCTGTGTCTTCGGTTGAGGAGGTCTCGTCATGATGTGGCTCGTCGCGGTGGCGTTGGCGGCCAACCCGGTCTCGGTGCAGCACCAGGGCAGCCTGAAAGACGCGCTCAAGGTGATCGCCGAGAAGGGCGGGCTCAATCTGGTGGTCGCCGGCGATCTCGCCGAGCCGGTGGACGTGCACCTGACGGACCTGAGTGCGGAAGAGGCGCTCGACTCCGTCGCCAAGGTGTACGCGCTCGACGTGCAGAAGCAGGGGAAGCTGTGGGTGGTGCGGCGCGCGGCCGTCCCCGCGGCCGTTGTCGCGCCGGCTGCGGTGGTTGCGCCGGCTGCGGCCCCTGCCCTCGCGGCGCCGACCGTTGCGCCGATGCCTTCGCCGAGTCCTGCGCCCACCGAAGACGCGCTCGAAGCGCAGCTCGAGGCCGCCAAGGCCCGCGCCGAAGCCGCCAAGGAACAGGCGGAGGCCGCCAAGGAGCAGGCTGAGGAAATCAAGGAGCACGCCAAGGAGCTGGCCGAGGCCGCGCGGGACGAAGCCAAGGCGCTCAAGAGCGCGGCCAAGGCGGCGAAGGACGCGGCGCGGGAGCTTCAGCACGCGCAAGACGTGGTGGCGACGGGCCCGGTGACGGTGCCGGCCGGGCAGACGGTGGACTCGGCGGTGTCCTACGGCGGGTCGATCACCGTGGCTGAAGGCGCGCACGTGCGTGAAGACGCGGTCGCCTTTGGCGGCGACGTGATCGTCGAGAAGGACGCGAAGATCGACGGTGACGCCGTGGCCATGGGCGGCAAAGTGGTGGTGAAGGACGGCGCGCAGGTGCACGGGCAGCGAGTGGCCTTCGACGGGCGCGGGCTGGGGAGCGTCATGAACCTCCCGAAGCTCGCGGTGAGCGACAACCGCGTGGTGGCGCACCCCGACGACATTCCGGGCAGCGGCTTCTCCTTCGCTGGGCTCTTGCTCAAGTTCGCGGTGCTCTTCGGGCTGGGCTTTCTGCTCATGCTGTTCGCTCCGCAGCGCATGAAGACGCTCGAGGGCGCGCTGCGGCACGACTTGGGGAAGAACGCGGTCGCCGGCCTGGTGGGGTTCATCGCCGCGGTCCCGCTGTCGGTGGTGCTCTGCATCACCCTCGTCATGATCCCCGCGGTGCTCGTCCTGTGGGGCATGGTGGTGCCGGTGGCGCTGCTCATGGGCTCGGTGGCGCTGGCGAACGTCCTGGGGCTGGCTTTGCCGGTGGCCCGAGGGCGCAAGACGCAGGCGGTGGCGCTAGCGCTGGGCTTGGGCGTGCTGGTGCTGCTCTCGGAGGTGCCGGTGGTGGGCCCGCTGAGCACGGTCTTCGTGTTCATGGTGTCGGCGGGGGCCATCATTCGCACGCGCTTCGGCATGCCGCGGCGGGGGTTGCCGGTGCCGGATCCGTCGTTCGCCGTGCCTGCGTGAGGTCCGCCGCCCTACTCTCGAGTCCGCCGCCGTGGCACAACCGCGGCCATGGCTGACGCTTCGGGAGTCGCTCGGCTGGTGGTCGTCCTCCTCGCGAGCCTCGCGCTGGGCTGTCCGCGCGGGCCCGCCGAGCCGCCCACCGAGAAGTGCAGCAACGGCACCGACGACGACGCGGACATGCTCGTCGACTGCCAGGACCCGTCCTGCGAGAGCGCGGAGTCCTGCAAGCTCGACGATCTGCCGCTGGGGACCTGCACCCGCTGCGGGCAGCCCTGCCGCGATCAGCTGTCCTGCCTGACGACGCGCCTGTTCGACGAGCGGCCGCCGCCCATGTGCCTGGCCGGCCAGTGCCGTCGCCCGAACCAGGCGATCTGGATCGAGCTCGCGTTCCGCTTGGCGCTGGGCTGGGACACGCTGCAGAGCCGGATTTCGGCGATCAGCGTCAAGCTCGTGCGCACCCGCGACGTGCACGGGGCGACGATCGGCTGCGCGGACGTGATGGCCGCCGCCGTGCCCACCAACTCGCAGGCGCTCGAGCAGTCGGGGCGCTTCAACGTGCAGAGCGTGGAGGTCTACCGGGCGCAGAACACCAACCTGGGCGACGGCTTCACGCTCAAGCCGGTGATCGCGGCCACGGGCGATCGTTACCTGGTGCTCGTTGAGCTGTGGGACGAGCCGGTGTCCTCGCTGTCGGCGTACCCGCAGGGTCAGCGGCTGGGCTACCTGTGCGACGACTCCGCGACGCTCCCGGCGCTCACCGCCGCGGACGACTGCTCGACGGACGGCGGGGTGTGCCGCCGCTTTTCCTTCGTGATCCCCGCGCCGCGCTGAGGCTCTTCAGTACTCCGGGAAGTTGTCGGGGTTGAAGGAGGCCGACACCTCGGCCCAGCGCACCGTCAGGGCCCGTCGCGGTACGGCTCGACGACGAAGCCGGGGAGCACCTGGCGACGCGGGCGCGGCGCGTCGAAGTCCACCTCGAAGAAGCACTCGCCCCGCTCGTCCGCGAGCAGCAGGCGCTGGGGGGCCAGGAAGCGGACCAAGCGGAGGCCAGCGAACGAGAGCTCGAGCAGGCGCACCCGGTCCCCAGTGCCCGCAGCGAACAGCCTCAACACCGTCACCTCCGCGCCGACGCCGTCGAGGTCGTCGACGACGGTGGCGCGCCACCTGCCGTCCGGCGAAGTGAGCTCGCGCCCGCCTCCCGGGGCCAGCGGCTGCGGACGGAGCAGCTCCCCCAGGACGGGGAACACCGCCTGGGCGCGTCCGAGCACCTGAGCGACGACGGTCGGCGCGTCGGCCTCGACCAAACGTGGAACGACGGCGTCGCGGTCGGCGCTCCAGAGCGTGCCGTCTTCGGACAGGAACCACAGCGTGACGTTGTCGCCGTCGATGAGGAGCGCCTTCTGATCCCGAGCCAAGGCCCGCGGCCAGTCGCTCGCCCCCTGCGGTGTGGGGTTCTCGGCGATGCGGTCGCGCAGCCAGCTGCGTACGGAGTCGGAGATCATGACCGCCCGAACTCTACGCGCGCGCACCGGCGTTCGGTCGCCGCACCGAGCGGCGCGAAGCCTCAAGCCGCCGGCTTGGCGACGGCTGGACTCGGTGAGGCGAGCGCCTCGAGCCTCGCAGCGCCCAGCAAGCGGCGCCCCACGACACCTCCGACCGCGCCGAGGAGCGCGCCGTAGGCGATGCCCGCCGCCACGTCGCTCGGCCAGTGCACGCCCACGCCGATGCGACTGACGGCGACGAGCGTGGCGATCGGCAGCAGGCCGAGCCCCAGCCGAGGCCACAAGATCATCGTCACCGTCGCCGCCGTGAACGCGTTGGCCGAGTGCAGGCTCGGCAGCGAGCCCACGTTCGCCGCGTCCGCGAGCTTGCGCACCACCGCCGCATCCAACGCGTAGCAGGGCCGCATGCGCGCGAAGGCGGGCCGCAGCACCCAGTGCCCGAACAGATCCGACACGCCGACGACCGCGCCTGTCAGCGCCACCGGCCAGATCGCCCGCTTCCCGAGCCTCCGCAGCCACGCCAGGAACACGACACCGAGCATCGCCAAGCCGAAGGGCCGCCACGACGCGAGCTGGTACACGCCGTCGAGCCAGTCGGACACGTGCCGGTTGACGGCGAAGAAGATCGCCTCGTCTCCCGGCAGGCGAAAGTCGACCAGCTGGCTCATGCCGGCTGGAGCGCTTCGCGGATCTCGACCGTCAGGTGATCCACCGGGGCGACCTGCAGGACGGCGCGCTTGTACGTCGGCAACAGCTCGGCCCGCGGCGCCGACACGGTCGCCATGCACACCAGCGTGCTCGGGCCGACGCGCCAGACGTGGAGGTCGTGCACCTTGGTGCCGTCGGCCGCGCCCGCCAGCGCGACGCGGATCTTCTCGCGCAGCTCGTCGGACTGGCCAAAGTCGATCAGCTGGTGCGCGCACTCACGCAGCAGCCCCACGCCCCACTTGAGGATCACCGCCGCGCCCACCAGCGCCACGAGCGGATCGAGCCAGCCCCAGCCCAGCCAGCGCCCCGCCAGCAGCGAGCAGATCGCCAACAGGCTCGTCACCGCGTCGGCCACGACGTGGAGGTAGGCGGCGCGCAGGTTGTGATCGTGGCCGTGGTGGTGATCGTGGCCCTCGTGCGCGTGCGCGGCGTGATCGTGCCCCTCGTGCGAGTGCCCATGGTCATGCCCGTGGCCCGAGTGCCCGCCGAGCGCGAGGAGCTTCGCGGACACCAAGTTCACGAGCAGGCCGATGATCGCCACCGGCAGCGCTTCGCGAAAGTCGATCGCCTCGGGCTCGATCAGCCGCTGCACCGCCTCGACACCCATCATCAGCGCGACGCCGACCAACAGCCCCGCGCTGGTGTAGCCAGCCAGCGCGTAGATCTTCCCCGTCCCGAAGGCGAAGCGCGCTTCTCCCGCCCGCGTCCGTGCGTACCAGTACGCGACCGCCGTCAGCCCCAGGGCGCCGACGTGCGTGCCCATGTGCCAGCCGTCGGCGGTGAGCGCGAGGGAGTTGGTCAGCCAGCCCGCGATGAGCTCGGCGACCATCATCAGCGCGGTGATGGTGATGACGATCCACGTCCGGCGCTCGCCGTGGCGGTTCACCTTCGGCGGCTTGAGCGCGGCGCAGGACTCGGCCGTCGATCCTTCAAGAACAGTCGTCACACACGCCTCGCAGCTGCACTTCCACCTTTTGGCTCGCCAACGACTTGGGCACGCCCTTGCCGTTCTTCACCCGCACGCTCACGTCCGGCAGGCAGGACACCGCGCCGCAGTCGGTGCAGGTGAAGTGCGGGTGGCCGAACGTGTGCTCGTGCGGGCGCTTGAGTTCGAAGCGCCACACGTGGTCGCCCAGGTCCGTCCGCTGCACCAAGCCCGCCTCGGTCAAGTCCTGCAGGTTCCGGTAGACGGTCGTCCGATCCATCGCCTCGTTCGCCAGCGCCTCGACCAGCTCGCCGTGGGAGATCGGCGTCGGCGTCGTCGACAGGAACCGCAGCACCGCGATGCGCGGCGACGTGCTGCGGAGCCCCGCACTCCGAATCGTCTTCTTCAGCTCGTCCACGCTCTGTTGCGCTGTTGCCATTGCATTTGCAACTTACGCAACTAGCCCATGAACGGGTAGGCCAAGCTCGTGGGCGGGACGAAGGTCTCCTTCACCGTTCGGGGAGAGGCCCAGCGGATGAGGTTCCAGATCGACCCGGCCTTGTCGTTGGTGCCCGACGCGCGGCTGCCGCCGAACGGCTGCTGGCCGACGACGGCGCCGGTGCACTTGTCGTTCACGTAGAAGTTGCCGGCGGCGTGGCGCAGCAGCTCCGACGCCTGGAGGATCGCCTGGCGGTCCCGCGCGAAGATCGACCCGGTGAGCGCGTAGGTCGCCGTCTCGTCGCACAGCTTCAGCGTCTGCTCGTACTGATCGTCGGGGTACACGTACACGGTGACGACGGGCCCGAAGATCTCCTCGCGCATGAGCCGGTGCTTCGGATCCGTCGCGCGCACCAGCGTGGGCTCAACGAAGTAGCCCTGGCTCTTGTCCGACTTGCCGCCGCAGAGGATCGACGCGCCGTCGCTGCGGCCCAGCTCCTGGTAGGTGGTGATCTTGTCGAACGCGCGCTCGTCGATGACGGCGGACATGAAGTTCTTGAAGTCGGCGACGTCGCCCAGCCGAATCGAGCGGACCATGTCCACCAGCCGCGCCTCGAGCTTGGGCCACAACGACTCCGGCACGTACACGCGGGAGCAGGCGCTGCACTTCTGTCCTTGGAACTCGAAGCCCCCGCGGGCGATCGCGGTGGACACGGCGTCGAGGTCGTCGACCGCCGACGCGTGGACGAAGATGAAGTCCTTGCCGCCCGTCTCGCCGACGATCCGCGGGTACTGGCGGTAGCGGCTCATGGAGTCGCCGACCGTCTTCCAGATGGAGTTGAACGTCTGCGTCGAGCCGGTGAAGTGCACGCCGCCCAGCTCAGGGCTCGCCAGCGCCGCGGGGCCCAGCACCGAGCCGCGACCGGGGAGGAAGTTGATGACGCCGTCGGGCAAGCCCGCCTCGCGCAGCACCTCGAACAGGTGCCAGGACGACAGGCTCGCCGTCTCCGCGGGCTTGAAGAGCACGACGTTGCCAAGCATGGCGGGCGCGGCGCACAGGTTCAGCGCGATCGCCGTGAAGTTGAAGGGGGCGATCGCCAGCACGAAGCCGTCGAGGGGTCGGTAGTCGGTGACGTTCCAGGTGCCGGGGCTCGAGATCGGCTGCATGCCGAGGAGCTGCTCGGTGAAGCCCACGTTGAAGCGCAGGAAGTCGATCGCCTCGCAGGCCGCGTCGATCTCCGCCTGGAACACGGTCTTCGACTGGCCCGCCATGGTGACGGCGTTGATCGACGCCCGGCGCGTGGTCGCGAGCAGCTCGGCCGCCCGCAGGAAGATCGCCGCCCGCTGGCTGAACGGCATCGCCGCCCAGTCCTTCTTCGCCTTGAGCGCCGCCTGGATCGCCTGCTCGACGTGCTCGGGGCCGGCCTCGTGCACCGTCGCCAGCACATGCTGGTGTTTGTGCGGCATGCGCACGTCGAACGTCTGCCCCGTGCGCAGCTCCTTGCCGCCGATGACGACGGGGATCTCCTTCTTCTCGGCGGAGACCTTGGCCAGCGCGGCCTGCACCTCGGCCCGCTCCGGCGAGCCCGGGGCGTAGGACTTGATGGGTTCGTTGACGGCGCGGGGGACCGTGAGCTGTCCGTGGATCATGGCGGCCGGCTCTATACCCGCCCCGACCGCCCTGCCAGCGTCAGCGGCTACCGCGCGCTCGCCTCGAGCTCGGCGCGGGTCTTGGGGATCGCCCTTGTCAGCACCTCGGCGCCGGCGGCGGTGCACAGCACGTCGTCTTCGATACGAATGCCGCCGAAGCCCCGGCCCTGGTTCATCGACAGGTACTGCTCGGCGCGGTCGAAGTTCACCTGCCCGCGGAAGCGCGTCTTGAAGTCGGGCGAGCGGAGGATCTGCGGAACGAAGTAGAGCCCCGGCTCGATCGTGAAGGTCATGCCTTCTTGGAGGTCCAGGTCCATGCGCAGGAAGGCCAGGCCGAACTGGGCGCTGCGGCTGCGGCCGTTCGGGTAGTGGACGCGGTCGCCGAAGGCTTCGAGGTCGTGCACGTCGAGCCCGAGCTGGTGGCCGAGCCCGTGGGGGAAGAAGACCGCGTGCGCCCCGGCTTCGACGAGCGCGTCGGGCGAGCCGGTCAGCAGCCCCAGATCCACCAGGCCCCGCGCCAGCACGCGAGACGCGGCGAGGTGGAGGTCTCGGTAGCGCAGGCCCGGCTTCACCTGGGCGATGGCGAAGACCTCGGCTTCGAGGACGAGATCGTAGAGATCCTTCGCCTCGGGGCTGAAGGCGCCGACCGGCCAGCAGCGCGTCACGTCCGAGCAGTAGCCGTGGGGCCCTTCGGCGCCGGCGTCGAGCAGCACGAGATCGCCCTCGTGGAGCACGTTGGCGTGGCCGTGGTTGTGCAGCACCTCGCCGCGTACGGAGCAGATCGTGTTGTAGGCCGGTACGCAGCCGTGGCGCGCGAAGACGCCTTCGACCGCGCCGACCAGCGCTTGCTCCGTGCCGCCGGGCCGCGTCGCGCGCAGGGCGGCCAGGTGGGCTTCGTGGGTCACCTCCGCGGTCCGCCACATGTGGGCGAGCTCTGTGGCGTCCTTGATCAGCCGCTGCGCGGCGATCGCGTCGAGCAGCTCGGGGCGGCCGAGCTTGGCGGGGGTGTCGAACGCGAGATCTTCCCCGGTGAGCGCCCGCGCCCGCTGGGTGGCCTTCCAGTCGGAGACGGCCAGGGAGTCGACCTGTCGGCCCTTGGACTTCTGGCGAACGAAGTCCTCGAGGCCTTCCACTTCGACGACCGCGGACACCTGGTGCCGAGCCTTCGCCTGCTCGAAGGACTCGAGCTCGCCGTGCCAGAGCGCGTCGTCGAGCGAGCGGCGCGGGAGCAAGAGCGTCACCGAGCCGTCGGCGGGATCGAAGAAGGCCGCGGAGCCCGGCTCCGGCGCATCGAAGTAGTAGAGGAAGGTGCCGTCGGCGCGAAACGGGAACACGTTCGCGGGGTAGTTCCGGCTGATGAAGCCGCCAGCGAAGAGGACGAGCGGGCGATCGAGGCGCTTGAGCAGCGCGGCGCGGCGGTGAGCGAACATGGCCGGGCACCGTAGCCAGTCGCCCGCCCCCACGCACGCGGACGACACACGACCCGCCGCGGGCCTCGTGCTATCGCCCGGCACGTGCTCGCGCTCCGCATCGCCGAGAAGACGGTTCATTTGGCAGACGCGCCGGCGCCGAGTCCGGGCCCGGACGAGCTGCTGATCAGCGTGCGGGCTTCGGCGGTGAACCGGGCGGATCTGCTCCAGAGCCAGGGCCTGTACCCCGCGCCCTCCGGCGTGCCGGCCGACGTGCCGGGCCTGGAGTACTGCGGGGTGGTGGCGGCGATCGGCGCGCGCGTCACCCGTTTCGCGGTCGGCGATCGGGTCATGGGGCTGGTGGGCGGCGGAGCGTGGGCTGAGCTGATCACGGTGCAGGAGCGTGAAGCGCTCCGTGTGCCCGCGGCGCTGAGCGACGAGGTGGCGGCGGCGATCCCCGAAGCGTTCTTCACGGCGTACGACGCGCTGGTGCTGCAGGCGGGCCTCACCGCGGGGCAACGCGTGTTGCTGCACGCGGTCGCCAGCGGCGTCGGGACGGCGGCGGCGCAGCTGTGCCGGTGGGCGG